>JABSQW010000070.1 GCA_013215605.1 Myxococcales bacterium | reverse complement strand
ACCGCTCGATCGCGGAGCGCTATTTCTGCTCGGCGGAAGCCGAAGAACTCCGGCGCCTTCCCCGTTCCAGTCAGTGTGCCGCGTTCTTCACGGTGTGGACCCGCAAGGAAGCGTACGTGAAGGCGCGAGGCGACGGGTTGAGCTACCCGTTCGATCGCTTCCGGGTGTCCGTCCCTCCGGAGCGCCCGCCCGCGCTTCTCAGCAACGAGCTTGACCCCAGAGACGTGAGTCGCTGGGGCCTGACGGACCTCTGCGTGGCGCCCGGTTATCGTGCGACGATCGCGTTGGAGCAAGCCGCCGCGACCGTCGAGCTCGACCCAGTGGTCTGACGACCCCCACAGCGGGCGAAACCGCGTCGCGAGTGGACCCGATCCGGGCAAACTTCGGATCGGTGTACACTCCGGTGTCATGAGCGCTTCTCCTTCGAACCCGTTCCCGACCGTCGACTTCCACACCTTCCACCGCGACGTGCTGCCCCGCTTGCTCCGCGACGGCCACGGCCCCCTCGCCGCCGAGGCTGCGCGCCGCCTCGGCAGCCTCGCGTTCAGGCTGCCGGGAGGCGACGCGTACACGTACCTCCCCGGCGACACCGACATCGAGGTGCTCGCCGGCGACGATCGCGCCGACACGGTGATCGAAGTCGAGGCCGAGATCTTTTCGAACATCGTGAACGAGCTCGACGCGGCCGCCGGTCTGCTCTACGGCGTGCGCGCGAAGTGCGCGCGCGGGAAAGCGATGCACTGGCTCGATTGGGAACCCGCGCTGCGCGCGATGTTCGCCGGTCGCCCGTTCTACGACGCCGAGACGATCGACCTGCGCGACCGCCGCGGTGCGCGGCTCGACGCCGAGCAGACCTTCAGCCTGTCGGACGACTCCCTCGACATGGCCCACTTCCTGCGTACGGCGGGCTACCTGCTGGTACGCGGAGTCTTTCGCGGGGACGAGGTGAAGGCCTTCCTCGACGAGTCCGCGGTGCTGCGCGAAGAGGCTCGCAAGGGAGACGCGCTGTCGTGGTGGGGAAAGGACGCCGGCGGCGTGGAGACGCTCTGCCGCGTGACCCGAGGCGCCACCCAGCCGAAGCTCGCAAGCATCCCCACGGATTCGCGCATGGCACAGCTCGTCGACCTCGCCGACGAGCGCCTCAGCTACCAACCTCCGAAGGGCACAGGTGAGGGGGTGTCGATCATCTGGAAGAACCCGTCGATGACGGAGGGGATGAGCGACATCCCCTGGCACCGTGACTGCGGGATGGGTGGACACGGCACGCAGTGCCCGGGCCTCATCGCCTCGGTGTACCTGACCGAAGCCTCACCCGAGACCGGCGAACTCATGTTCCTGCCCGGATCCTGGAATCGCGGCGCCCCGCCCATCGATCCCAACCACCCGGATGCGCCGCGGGGCGCGCATTTCGCAGCCCGCCCGGGCGACGTGACCCTCCACTACGGAGACACGATGCACGCCGCCCCGCCGCCGACACACACCACACTCGAGCGCTACCGGATCAGCGCCGTCACCGCCTACAAGCGCAAGGGCGCGAAGCCTCACCGCGGCCGTCACTACAACGAGGTCCTGCACGGGCGCGAAGACGGACAGGTCGAGAGCTTGGCGGAGCTGATCGAGGGAGACGACTAGCAGCCGAAGCTGCGGCGCTCGTCAGTCCCCGGGGCGCTGGTCGGACGTAATGCGACCGTCCACCAGCTGGATCAGCCGGTCGGCCGACTCGAAGACCCGGGCATCCTGGGTGACCATGAGCACGGCCGTGCCCGTCCGGCGCACGAGATCCCGGAAGCGCTCGAGGACGATCTTCGAGTTGTCCTCGTCGAGGGCAGCCGTGGGCTCGTCGGCGAGCACGAGCTTCGGTTCGTGGACGATTGCGCGCGCAATGGCCACGCGCTGGCGCTGACCGCCAGACAGCTTCGCGGGTTTGTAGTGCAGGTGCTCGGCGAGTCCCAGTGTCTCGAGGATCGCGACGATGCGGGCGTCCTTCTCCTCGAGGCTCAGGTCGTGGAGATCCAGCGACATCTGGATGCTCTGGTAGGCGGTGAGCGCCGGAAAGAGATTGTGGAGCTGGAAGATGAAGCCCAGCTGCTGGCGGAAGTCCTCGAGCTCGCGGCGCGGGAGCTGCCCGATGTCTCGCCCCATGATGCGGAGCGTCCCCTCCTGGGGCGAACGCAGCGCGCCGATCAGACTGAGGAGCGTGGTCTTCCCGGAGCCCGAGGGTCCCGTCACGATCACGAACTCGCCGCGCGCGACGCTCAGCCAGATGTCGAACAGTACGCCCTTGCGCGCCTCTCCCTCGCCGAATGCGTAGTGGAGTCTCTCGACGACCACCGCAGGGGCTACGTCGGTCCGCGCCGCTGTGGGCACTGCTTCGAAACCCGCCTCGCCGCTCATCAGAAGAGCTCCGCGGGGTCGAGTGTCGTGGTGCGCCGGAGCGCGAAGATGCCCGCGGCCGTGCACATCCCGAGGGACAGCAGCAGCACGATTCCAATGCCCAGCCAAGAGAAGCGCACCGGCAGGCCGGTGAGCACGCCCAGCAGCTGCTGCAGACTCGCGCCCACGAAGACGCTCGGTAGGAAGCCGAGCACCGACAGCGCCCAGGCCTCGATGATCACCACGATGCGGATGTATCCGTCGCCGTATCCCATGGCCTTGAGCGTCGCAAACTCCGCGAGGTGGTCGAGCACGTCCGTGTAGAGGATCTGGTAACAGATCACGACGCCGACGGCGAAGCCGAGCACGACGCCCACGAGCAGGATCACGCTGAGGGGCGTCCCCCGGCGCCAGAACTCGAGGTCGCGCTCGAGGAGAGCTGCCTTCGTGAACACGCTCACGTCGCCCGGCAACGCGGCCTCGAGCGCCGCGACGATGGCCGCGGGATCGCGGTCGTCCGCGGTCTTCAACACGGCGAGCTCTACGACCTGGCGGGTCTGGCTGCTCAACGTGAAGTACGTGTCCTCTCCCACGATGAGATTGCCGTCGACCTCGAAGTCCGTGCCGAGAGGGAACGTGCCGACGATCTGGATCTCACGGCGCGCCACCTGAGCGGGACCCGACTCGATGCGCCCGTAGTCGCGCCGCGAACGACTGTCGATGAGTGCGGCACCGCGAGTGCGCAGCATCGGGGCCGCCTCGTTGATCTCGTCCACCAGAAACACCGGGTCACCGGCACGGAAGCCGATCACGCGGATCGGCCGTTCGACGCCGTCTTCGAGGTTCTTCCAGAACAGCAGGTCGAGCCACATGGGGTAGGCGGCGGCCACGCCCTCGATCGCCAGGCTCTGATACAGGCGCTGCGCGGGCATCGTGTCGCGGCCGAGGAAGGGGCGCTTGCCCTTGTCGATCACGAGGATGTCCGCATCGATCTGGCGCAGCAGCTCGGTCGAGCTGTCGAGCAGCGCGTTCCTGAAATCGAGCTGCAGGATCATCAGCAGCAACGCGAACCCGACGCCTGCCACGGAGGTCGCGAGCCGCGCGGGCTGGTGGGCGAGCAAGCGCCAGGAGAGCGAAGCGGCCGAGTGGATCAGCACGTTCAGAAGAGCTCCGCCGGCTCGGCGGTGCTGATGCGGCGCAGGCTCAGGGTACCCGCCAGCGTGCACATCCCGAGACTCAGCACGAGAACGAATCCCGCCAGGCCCGGCGTCATGAACACCGGGAGATTCGTCGCGCCGCGGATGAGCGGAAACAGCGAGCTCGTGACGATCAGGGCCGGCACGAAACCGAGGAGTGCGAATACCCACGACTGCTCCAACACGTACCGGTAGAGCTTCGTATCGCGGTAGCCCATCGCTTTGAGCGTGGCGTAGAGGGGCAGCTGCGTGCGGATATCGGCCGACAGCACCTGGAACAGCACCACCACTCCGACGAAGAAGCCCGCCACGGTGCCCATGCCGAAGATGTTGCCAACCGCCGTATTCTCGACCCAGTGGCGCTCGAGCAGGCCCTGCAGCTCTCCGCGCGAAACGACGCGCGTGTCCTCGGGCAGGATTTCGCGGAGCTTCCCCGCGGCGAGCTCGGGATCGACACCCGGGGCGAGCTTCACGAGGCCGAGGTGCACGCGGTCGAGGGAGTGGCTGCTGAAGAGACGCGCGAACGTGTCGTCGCTCATCAGGATGGCGCCGTCGCCGAGGAAGCCGACACCGAGCTCGAAGCGGCCGGTGACGTGCGCCACCTGCTCGCGAACCTCGACCGCGCCGTCGGGCGCGAACGGACCGCATTCGGGCCGCATAAGCGTATCGGCGAGCAGCGTGTTCGAGGGCTCAATGGCGCCGAGCTGCTCCTCGATCCCCGGTAACACGAGTGGCGCTCCCGAGATCAGCGGAAAGCCCAGCGCGAAGAGTTTGCAGCTCTCGCCGGTGAGCGGCTCGCGCCAACGCGCGTAGCGGAGGTAGAGCGGCGTCGCACTCACCACCTCGGAGAGCGCGAGGGTCTGGAAGAGTCGCACGCGCGGAATCGAGTTCGCCTGGGAGAGATGCACGAAGCGCGGCGACACGAGAAGGACGTCCGCATCGAGCTTCGACGAGATGGCGAGCGCGGTGTTCACCACCGCGCCGTAGAAACCGAGCTGCACGAACACCACGAGGATCGCGAAGGCGATGCCCGAGACCGCCACCGCCGTGCGCCGCTTGCGGTGGGCGATCGCCTGGCGCACGAACGGCACGGTCTGCGGCCGGAGAATCCAACGCGTTCGCTCGGACGCCGCCACGCAGAGGGCTTCAGGACGACCCGGCGCCGTCGACGAAGATCCGAACCTGTCCCTCGAGGTTCGTGAATCGCGAGGCCACGGTGCTGTCATCGAGGCGAACGTGCACCTGGAAGACCCGGACGCCGGCGGGCGCGCCGGGGTCTTCGCCGAAGATGTTGTTCGTGTAGATCATCGACCCCACCTGCTCGACGCGCCCCTCGATCGGTCCCGGCAGCGCCGAGCTCTCGAAGCGCGCCCTCTGACCGGTCTTGACGTAGCGGATGTCGGTCGCGTGGACCTCGGCAAGCGCATACATCTCGCTCGTGTTGCCCAGGTGCAGCACGGGGCGACCCGCTGTCCGCTCACCGGCGCGCTGCAGCACCTTCAACACGCGGCCATCGATCGGCGCTCGGATCAGCGCGCGTTCGAGCTCCGACTCCGCGCGTCGCAGCTCGTTCGCCGCCTCCTTGAGCTCGAGCGCGAGGCTCGCCACGAGCCGGTCGAGCTCCGCCCGCTCCTGCGCGAGCGCCTCTTCCTGGCGGCGCACGCGGAGCTGTGCGTCCTCGAAATCCTTGCCCGGGGTGAATCCCTTGTCGATCAATCCGCGCTGTCCAGCGACGTCGGCCTGGGCGTGGGCGAGCTCGGCCTTCTGCAGTCGAACCACGGCGCGCTGCGCCTCGATCCGGAACGGTGTGAGCTCCGCGCGCTCGACCGAGAGCTCCGCGGCCTCGCGCTCCGCAAGGCGCAGCTCGTGGCCGTCCAGCTTCACGAGGATCTGGCCCTTCGCGACCTCCGCGCCGTCCTCGACGAGGATCTCGCGGATGATGTCGTCGCTCGCTGCGCCGGCGCGTATCACGCGTCCGTTGGGCTCGAGGCGTCCCATCGCGACGATGCTGGTGCGCTCCAGAGCCGCTGCCACGGCCGCCGTCGCAGCGAGCCCGCTCTCCCCGTATCCACAGCTCGAAATACTTCCCAGCCACAGTGCGGCAACGGTCGCCGCGGTCGCACCCCCGCGCCGGTTCGTTCGGATCGGTTTCTCCCTCATGGGTCTATCGTCCCCTGAGCTCTGCGAGGAGCTCGAACTCGACATAGACGAACACCGCCAGGACGTAGACGCCGATGCCCACGAGCACCGCGTCGAGCACCCCGAACGCGCCTCCGATCGCCACCGCGAAAACATAGAGGTTCTCGAGTCCCGCAAGGGCGATCAGCAGCCAGCGCCCAAACCCCAGGGACTCCTCGGGGCGGTCGTCCATCATCTGCCGTTTCTCGAAGTGGAGCTGCGCGTAGTTGCGACACACCCGGTTGAGCAGCACCAACGCCGGCAGTACCAGGGCGAAAACGAGGGCGCGGTCGCCGAGCATCCCTCCCCCTTCGCTCTCGACGAGCAGCCCAATCGAGGCGAAGAGGAGAACGTAGTAGCTCTGTCCGATCAGGAGATCGACGAACTGTCCGTATTGACTCGTGCGCCCCGTCACACGGGCAACGTTGCCATCCACACAGTCGAGGAGCTGGTGGAGGAAGCCGAATGCCGCAACCGCCAGGTAGGCGTGAGGAGCGCCGGTCAGGGCCGATCCGAGCATGGCCAGCGCCGATACGCCAGAAAGCCCGCTCACCGCTACGGGCGACCACCCGAGGCGCAGGAAGAGCGGCGTGACGAGGAACGACAACGGCCGGAAGATCAGCCACGCCGGCAGCTCGCCGGACATCTCCTCCCACTTCTTTTCCTCGTGGAACGAGCGACGCACGTCGTCGGCGCTGTACTGCGGCGCCGCCGTCACTGCGGGACGGCCTCGCGCCGCACGCCAGCGAGCGGGAACCAGATGATGTCGGGCTTCATGGTCAGTCCGAGACCAGCTGATCTTCGACGAGGTCGCGATAGACCCCGGAGGTGGCCAGCAGCTCCTCGTGCGTTCCGCTGCCGACGATGCAGCCGTCCTTCACTACCACGACACGGTCCATGTCGACCACGGTCGACAGACGGTGTGCCACGATGATGACGGTCGGCTGGTCGGGGAGCTTGCGAAGCTCCTGCTTCACGAGCTCTTCGCGCTCGGAATCGAGTGCCGCCGTGGCCTCGTCGAGGATCAGGATTCGCGGACGGCGGAGAATGGCGCGCGCGAGCGCGATGCGCTGACGCTGGCCCCCGGAGAACCGCACACCGCGATCGCCCACCTCGGTATCGAGCCCCTCGGGCAACTCATCGAGGAACTCGTCGGCGTGGGAGATGGCCAGGGCCTCCTCCACCTCGTCGGGCTTCGCGTTCTGGCTGCCGAAACGGACGTTTTCGCCGAGCGAGCGCGAGAACAACGACGAGTCCTGCGACACGAAGGTCACGTGCTTGCGCAGCCAGCCGGGATCGAGGTCGCGGAGGTCGCGACCGTCGAGCAGGATCCGGCCCTCGGTGGGATCGTAGAGGCGCGCGACGAGACCGCCGAGAGTCGACTTCCCGGAACCCGACGCTCCGACGATTGCGAGGAACTCGCCGGCTCGAACCTCCAGGTCGATCCCGTGGAGGGTCTCGACGTCGGGCCGGGTCGGATACGAGAAGCGAACATGCTGAAATTCGAGATCCCCGACCAGGCTCTCCGGCACCGCGCCTCCGCTGGTGGGAAGACGAGGCTCGCGTGCCATGAGCGTGAAGATCCGCTCCGTGGCGCCGTGGCTCCGCATGACCTCGGCAAAGAAGCGCGAAAGATTCTTGAACGAGCGGACCACCAGGCCGGTGTAGATGATGAACGAAACGAGACCGCCCGCTGTGAGCGCCCCGGTCAGGATGAGCGTGCCACCGGCCCAGAGTGCCACCACGACCGCCGACTCGCTCGAGAGCGTGATCACACCCTCGAGGGTGGCGGCGGAACGGGTGTGGAGATTGCCCGCCTTGAGCTGGGCGTCGAGCTTCTCGCTGTAGCGCTCGACCTCGGCCTGCTCCTGGCCGTAGGCCCTCACGGTGCGGATCCCGGTGAACGCCTCGTAGGCGGTGCTGGCCGCCGCTGCGATCGTCCCCTGTACCGAGACCATGCGCTTCTGGATCTGGCGACCGAGGATGCTCGTCCCCACCGACACCAGCGGACCGACCATCAGGACCGCCAGGGTGAGCAGCGGCGACGTCGCAACCATGAATACAAGCCCGAACAATCCGTAGAGGCCGAACTGGATCCCCTCCGGAACCCACTGGGAAATCAGGACGGTCAGCTCTCGCGTGTCGTTCGTGAGGCGCGCGTTCAACTCGCCGGTACTCTCGGCGTCGTAGAAGCCGATCTCTTGGGACAAGGTGTGCTCGAAGAACTGTTTCTGGAGCCGCGCACCGGTACGGCGCGCACCGACGTCGAAGAGATAGGTGCGCAGATACGTCGCCGGTCCCTCGACGAGCAGGATCGCGATCATCAAGAGCGCGAGCTCGTTGACGACGCTCATCTTCCCGCCCTGGATGCCCTCGTCGATGATGATGCGCATGACCTGGGGGTATGCGAGCGTGAGCCCAATACTGAGGAACACGAAAACGAGCCCGGACCAGTACCACTTGCGCTGTTCGCGAAGCAGCGGTGCCATCCGCCGGAGCGTGATCCGCGCTGCTTGCAGCACGGAGGGTCCACTGCTTGCCACGAGGGCCTCCGAAGGGGGTGGGTCTGCGGCCGGCGCGCGGCACCGAGGTCGGGCGTTTGGCTCCCGGTGGCGGGGCGCCCGGGACAGGAATGTCGGGCAGGGGCCGACTATAGCGATTGGCGGTTGCGATGGGGAGATCGGCGTGGGCCAAAAAGCCCTCAGAAGCGCCCCGGCGCCCCGTGGGGTAAACCGAGCGCAGAGGATTGAGGCGCTACTGTCCGGCGCCATGTCGCCGCAGCCCGAACCCGCGACCGCCGAGCGACCCTGCGTCGGCATCTACTCGTACGGGTTCCTGGCCGAGTCGATGACCTTCGTCTACCACCAGATCGTCGGTGTGCTCGACCGCTTCCGCCCGATCGTCTTCACCACGCGTACCGAGAATCGAGACTTCTTCCCCTACGAGCCCGTCGTTCCGAGCGGCTTCCACCCGATCCGCCGCGTCGCGAACAACGCGATCTACAACGCGACCGGTCGCGTGGCGTCGCTGTCGTCGAAGCAGACCGCGCTCTGGCGCGACGTGGGGCGCGACGCGGGCGTGCGGCTCGTGCACGCACACTTCGGACCCGGCGGAATCCAGGCGATGGCCATCGCCGACGCTCTCGACGTTCCGCTGCTGGTGACCTTCCACGGATACGACGCGTCGAAGGCACTGCGTTTCGCGGCCTACCGCCGCTCGCTCATCGCGCTGTTCGAACGTGCGGACGTCATCGTGGTTTCCAACGCCATGGCCGAGAAGCTCCGCGAACACGGAACCCACAAAGCCCGCGTCCACGTCGTCCATTGCGGCTTCTCCCCGGATCGCTTCGAGGTGCCCGAGCGCAAGTCGATCCGCGACAAGGTCGCAGACGACGAGACCATCGAGTTTCTTCAGGTGTCGTCGTTCGCCGAGAAGAAGGGGCACCGCTTCACCTGCGAGGCGTTCGCCGCGCACCACCGACGGCACCCGCGGAGTCGGCTCACCCTCCTGGGTGACGGCAAGGCGCGGGCGAAGCTCGAAGCCCACACGCACCGGCTCGGCATCGCCGACGCCGTCGAATTCGCGGGATGGGTGGCGCCGGACGTCGTCGCACAGTACAAGCAGCACGCCGACGTCTTCCTGCACCACAGCGTGACGCTCCAGAACGGCGACCAGGAGGCATCCCGGTCTCGATCACCGAGGCGATGGCCACGGGACTTCCCGTCATCAGTACGCTTCACGCCGGGATCCCCGAGCTGGTCGAGGATGGCGAGCAGGGGTTCCTCATCGCCGAGCGTGATGTCGGCGCCTACGTCGATCGCCTCGAGTGGGACCTCGACGTCGGAGAGCGCGCGCGAGCGCGCGTCGTCGAACACTTCAACATGGCGCGAGGTCCGCGCACTCGGCGACATCTATGCAAGGCTGATCGAAAACGCGCCGCTGTCGGCAGCGTCCCGTGAACGTTTGCCCGACACCGGGCGTTGAGCTAACTCTGCAGAACGAGAGCGACTGAACTCCACGTGTCCTTCGTCCGCCACATCACCGACGACGACATCCCGGCTGTCGCCGACCTGACNGCCCGCGCCTTCGGCCAGGACGAAGTCGAGCAGATGCGGCAGGATCTCTTGNTCGCCTACAAACTCTGCCCGTTCATCCGCAAGGACCTCGGCTGGGTCTCCGAAGAGGCGGGTCGCATCCTCGCAAAGTGGCAGGTCCTCGACTTCAAGGTCCGGGTCGCCGGCACCGAGCTCAGGATGGGCGGCGTGCAGGGCGTCGTCGCCGAACCCGATCAGCGCGGCCGCGGTCCCGCTCTGCAGATCGTTCCGGTTGGGCTGAAGGACTGCCTCGACGATGGCATGGAATTCGTGCTCGGCTTCGCTCAGCGTGCCGCCTTCTACCACCGCATCGGCGCGGTCCACGTCATGGCCGAGCCGGAGCTGCACGTCGAGACCAAGCGCATCCCACGCCTCCGTGACGATCCGTTCGAGACCATGGACGACGCCGGACTCGACCTCATGCTCGACCACTACCACGCGAGCAACGTCGATCGTTCCGGCAGCATGGTGCGTGTCGAAGGCCAGTGGAACTGGATGCCGCGACGCGCTCCCGAGACACTCATCTGCGCGGACGGCTACGTGGGCTACCGCACGAGTTCCGACGCCATCGAGATCCGCGAGATCGGCGGACGCACGGCGGCCTTCTACGACGCGGCAATTCGCAAGCTCGGCGTGGTCGCCCGCGAGGCCGGGGTCGCCGAGGTGCGCGGACCCGTTCCCGTCGATCACCCGCTCACGAACGTGTGTCACCGGTACGGTGTCGAGACTCAGGTCCGCCATCCGCGCGGTGCGGGCTCGGTCGGCATCCTGCTCAATTCGCAGTCGATGCTCACGAAGATGAAGCCCGTGCTCGAGCGGCGGCTCTCAGAGTCGTCCCATGCGGACTGCGCCGTCGATTTCCGCGTCGCCTGCACGAAACAGGAGTTTGCGCTCGAATTGAACCCCAAGGGCAAACAGCGGCGGACCGTCGAGCTCGAGATCTCTCCAGGAGGCATGTTGCAGCTGGCCTTCGGGTACAAGAGCGCGATCACGACCGCACATGAAGAGCAGATCCCCGTCGACGACCCCACGTCGCTCCTCCTCGACGTGTTATTTCCCAAGGGGAACCCATTCATGTGGGAACCCGATCGCTACTGAGCGCAGAGACCGATCGAACTCGAGCTCAGCGAGCGGGAGTGCGCTCACACCGAAGCGGGCGCGCCGGCGCGCAACGGAGGTCCGGGTGATCGACGCCATCTACAAGCCCCACCTCGACAAGATGTGGGACCACCTCGGCCGGCTCGTCGCCCGCGCGGGCATCTCCGCCAACGCAGTGACATGGATCGGCCTCATCCTGGGTGCGGCGAACGCCCTCTGGTACGTCTATCACGAGAGCGGAGTCCTCTTCGGTCTCACGCTCGCGCTCACGGAGCTACTCGACAACCTCGACGGCGCGGTCGCCCGGGTCACGGGTCGCAGCAGCCACGCCGGGGCCTTCCTCGACGCGTGGACCGACCGCTACAAGGAGGCGATTCCGCTGTTCGCCGTCGCTCACGTCACGGGGTACTGGCCGGTGTGCTTCATCGTGATCGCGGGCTCCCTGATCGTCAGCTACAGCCACGCGCGCGCGGCGATGGAGTGGCCGGCGGCAACGCCTGCGAGATCGGGCGGCCTCCCCGACCTGTTCGAACGCTTCGAGCGGGTCGCGGCGCTGTGTATCGGGCTCGTCTTCGGCGCGCTCCTGCCGAGCGACCTGATCTTCGGTCACGACGTACTGTTCGTCGTGCTCTGGGTCCTCGCGGTCATGACCCACGTCACCGCGGTGCAGCGCTTCGCCAGAAGCTGGCGGGCCCTCTCGGACGCCGACCGTACACCTTGACGGGAGCCGCCAACGCCGCTCGCCGCAGCCCGCCGACCGACATCGCCTGCTCGAGAGCGCGCGATCGATTTCGAACGTTTCGACTTTACGATGGGAAGACAGCCATGATGCGCCTAATCGCCGTCCTTTGGAACCACACCGCCCTGCTGAGCGTCGCTTTGGCCGCCGCCTTCGTCGTCGGTCCCGGCGGCGCAGCGCGCGCCGTCGAGCCGATCGTCGTGGGCAGCATCGAAGAGGTCGACCTCGACAAGTTCCGCGCGATCATCGATCAGAGCGACGACGTGGGCGCTCCCGTTCCTCTGACCCGCCGCGAACTCTCGCTACGCGAGAGCGTCGAGATCGCGTTACGCCACAACCTCCACCTGCAGCTCGCGCGACTCGAGCTCGACGCGTTGGTTCCGGAGCTCACGGCGACCCGTGCGAAATTCCATCCGACCACGGGTTTCAACGGAAGCTACTCCGATACGAAGATCGTCGACTCCCCCGCCAACACCCTGCGTGACTCCCAGGATGCACTCGCGTTCGTCCGGCAGGAGCTTCCGATTGGCGGCAACGTCGAGTTCGGCGCCGGTTATCGCCGAACGTTCGACAACAACGCCACGGACCTCGGCAACGTCGACCCCGAGACCAACGAGATCGGCGGCTTTCGCGTGACCCTCCGTCAGCCGCTCCTCAAGGGGGCTCGCAGCTACGTGAGCCGAGCGAAGATCTCGGACGCCGAGTTCGACCGCGACATCGCGGATTCACGGGTCCGCGCGGCGGTTCTGAGCGTGACCGCCAGGACCAAGTCCGCCTACTACGAGACCATCCTCGCCGAACGCCTGATCGAGGTGATCGACAAGGCGATCGATCGCGACAACGAGCTCATTCGCTATTCGCGCGCGCTGTTCGACTCCGGTCGCGTGAGTCAGCGCGACGTCGTCAGTGCCGAGATCAACCTCACGGGCGACGCCACGCAGCGCACGCGGCGCCTCGCAGCGCTCGAGCTCGCCCAGAACTCGCTGAGCGACGTGCTCGGTCTCCCCATCGACCAGCACGTCGACATCAGCGACAAGAACATTCCCTTCCGCCCCGTCGAAATCGCGATCGACAGCTGGATCCGCGAGGCGATCGCGAACCGACCCGAGACGAGAGAAATCCGCATCGAGCTCGACCGCGCCGCACTCGCGATCCGCATTCGGCGCAACTCGACCCTCCCGCGATTCGACGCGTTCGGCACGCTGCAGCAGGACATCAACTTCGAGAGCCGCGACTGGCGAGTCGGTGCACAGTTCGAGATCCCGTTCGGCAACGTCGCCGCGCGGTCCCGCCTCAAGAGCGCCCAGGTCGAGCACGACCGCGTCGAGCGACTGCTCGCCCAGCAGGAGCGCGCCATCGAGCTCGAAGTCCGCCAGATCGAGATCAACCTCCGCGAGAACGTGCTGCGGCTGCGCTACCTCGCAACGGGCGTCGAGCAGGCCCGCAGCAAACGCGAGATCGCGCGCGGGCGTTTCGAGCTCGGCCTCGCGAACAACTTCGACATCACCGACGCCGACCGAGACCTCGTGAGCGCAGAGAGCAATCTGCTGCGCGCGGTGGTCGACTACGCGTCGAACCTGGCATTTCTCGAGGCGGCAGTCGCGCGACCGATCTGACACGCCATCGGGTTCTCGGGTCGATCCGGGCTTCGCTCGCGCAGTCGTCTTGCCTCGCGCCCCTAGTTGATCGCGCCCGATTTCTTGAGTGCCGCGATGCGCTCCCAGTCGAGGCCGAGCTCCAGGAGCACTTCCTCGGTGTGTTGGCCGTGCGCCGGCGCCCGCCGCGTGTCGGGCGGTGCCTGGTCGAACTGGACGGGATTCGCGACGAGTTCGAACGGCGTGCCGTCCCCGGTCTCGAGCTGGGCCAGGTAACCGTTCGCAACGGCCTGCGGGTCGCGCGCCACCTCGAGGGTGTGCTGGAACACGGACCAAACGCCGTCCAGGTCCGCCAGGCGCTCCTTCCACTCCTCGAGGGTGGCTGTGGCGAAGGCCTCGTCGAGCACCGCCGCGCACGCTTCGGTGTTTGCGGCAAACGACTCCGCGTCGGCGAAGCGCGGATCCTCTACGAGCTCCGGCCTTCCGATACGCCGGCAGACTTCTGGCCAGAAGGGGAAGCCCTGCAGGAGATTGATGGCGACGTGGCGTCCGTCGCTCGTGCGGTAATAGCCAGCGAGGGCGTTCGTCGGGGGAATGCGCGCCATGCCGCGCCAGGGCTCACCGTGAACGAGGGACGCGGCGATCCCCGAACCCATCGCCCACATCCCGAGTCCGAGCAGGGACACGTCGACCACCGACGCTTCGCCCGTCCGCTCTCGCCCGTAGAGCGCCGCCGCCACTCCGCCCGCGAGGGTGAGCCCGCCGAGCGTGTCGCCGTAGCCGGGTCCGGGCATCGGCACGGGCAGCTCGGCATCGGGGACCGTGGCCCCCAGCGAGCTTCCCGCGCGCGCCCAGAACGTCGCGTAGTCGAAGCCACCTCGCCGGCGTTCGGGGCCGCGGTTACCAAGCGCGCTGCCGCGCACGTAGATCACCGTCGGATTGTCCGCGCGGACGTCGTCCACCTCGAGGCGCAGTCGCTCGCGCACGTCGGGCAGGAAGTTCGTCACGAACACGTCGGCCCCGGCGATGAGCTCGCCGAGGAGTGCGCGGCCGTCATCCGATGCGAGATCGATTCCGACGCTTCGCTTGCCGCGGTTCGCGTGCTCGATCGCGTAGTTGACGCTGCCCTCGATGGCGAGCGGGCCGCTCTGGCGCAGCCCCCGGTAGGCGTCGCCGCGCACCGGGTGCTCCACCTTCACGACATCCGCGCCCCACTCCGCGAGCACGGCGCCGGCGACCGGAACGAAGACGTACTGCGCGACCTCGACGACGCGGACGCCTTTCAGGACTTCATGCACCGACTCGGACCCGTTGCTGGCGCCCGAAGCCGTAGACGCGCTCGGCGTTTCCGGCGAGCACCTGGGCTCGGACGTCGTCGTCGAGACCCACCGTGAGTCGCGCGATGTGCTCCTGCGATTTCGGCCACAGCGTCACACTGTGAGGGTAGTCGCTCGAGAACATCACCGACTCCGCGAGACGCGGCGAACCCGCTCGCAACAGGTCGAAGCCCACCTCGTCGTCGAGGACCGTGACGAACACGTTCTCGCCGAGAAAGCTGCTCGGCAGTGATTCGAGGGGAGCGTCGGACCATGCGCTCTGGTGCTGGAACTCCTGATCCATGGTCTGGATCCAAAATGGCAGCCAGCCGAAGTTGACCTCGCCCGCCACGATGCGCAGCCCCGGATGGCGTTCGAAGACACCCCCGAAGATCATGTACGTGAGGGGGCGCACGGAGCTGAAGAAGCGATTGACGATGCCGGCGACCGACACCTTCTGCTCGACGAGCTCGTCCCAGTCTTGATCCGGCGGGCGACCGCCAAAAGTGCGGTGGAACGACAGCGGAATGCCCGCATCGCTGGCCGCCGCCCAGAGCGGCTCGTAGTAGGAGTGGTTGTAGGGCTTCGCGGGGATGCCCGGGATGAAGCCTCCCTTCGCTCCGCAGCCCACGACGCGCTCGAATTCCGCGAGACACGCGTCCATGCCGTCGTCCACCGGGAGCATTGCGAGGCCGACCAATCGACTTGGATCCGCGCTCTGAAAGTCGCCGATGATCCAGTCGTTGTAGGAAGCCATGCACGCCATGCCGAGCTCGCGGTCCTCGGCGATGTACGAGAAGATTGCGTGGGCGGGATAGACGACAGCAGCGTCGACGCCATCGGTCTGCATATCCTCGAGATGCGCGGGCCCGTCCCAGTTCCCCTTCAAGATGTCGTCGAACTTGAGGCCGCCGACCTGGAAGTCCTTGGGGTCGCGCCCCGCCATGGCCTCGATGCCGAACGTCCGCTTGGGCGGGCGGCCGTCGAAGCTCCAACCATCACCCCCATCGGCGCCACGCATCATCTTGGGCGCGCGCTCGCGGAACTTCTCCGGTACGCGGTCGAAGACCCAGGGAGGCTCGTTGATGTGGTTGTCGGCGGAAATGACTCTCATCGCGATCGAACCTCCTTCGCCCTCACCTGTGTGCAGCTGGCGTCGCGCTCCATCCTATCCCGGTGAGGGCGTCCAGTGGACCAGCATCGCGCCGTTCGATCCGCGAACGAACACCGCCCGCACCGCCATACCGAAAGCGGGCTCGCCCTCGCCTTCGTAGAGACCAATCATCTGAATGTCAGGCTGCTCATCGACGGCGACCTGTAGCACCGTGTACGGGACGCTGTCCGCGAAAGCCGGATGGAAGACCTGGTGGGCCACGATCCAGCTGTCGATTCGTCCGGCGCCCGACAGCGCCCTCCAGGTAGACGCGGTGCTCCGACAGCGCCCGCAGATCTCGCGCGGCGGCCAGCGCAGTCGCCCGCAGGCGTCGCACTGCTGGACGCGAAGCTCGCCGGCTTCGACCCCTTCCCAGAAGGGCACCGAATCGCGGTCGGCCTGCGGAGCCGGGCGCGGGACCGGGTCCGTCACGGCGCCCGACGCAGGATGAGCGCGGATGTATTCCCCGCGATGTAACCCGGCTGGGACGTGCTGAGCGCGATCTCCGCACCCTCGACCTGGCGATCGGCGGCGCTCCCGCGCAGCTGGGACACCGCCTCCGCGATGTGGTTGAGCCCGTGCGCGTAGCCCTCGGAAAGGAAGCCGCCGTGGGTGTTGACGGGAATGGACCCGCCGAGCGCGGTCGCGCCGCTCTCGAAGAAGGGCCCGCCCTCCCCCTTCTTGCAGAACCCGTAGTCCTCGAGCTGCACCAGGACCGAGTAGGTGAAGCAGTCGTAGAGCTCGGCAACGTCGATGTCCCGGGGCCCAACCCCCGCCTGCTCGAACAGCCGCGGCGCAAGGTCGGCCGCGGCACTGCGCGTGGAATCGGGGCGGTCGCTCGAATACAGCGTGAAGCCTCCGCCCCACGCAATACCGCGAATCAGTACCGACGGACGTTGCAGATCGCGCGCACGTTCGGCAGAGGTGAGCACGAGTGCCACGGCGACATCGGTCTCGAGGCAGCAGTCGAACAGCCGGAATGGCTCGACGATCCAGCGCGACGCCAGGTAGTCGTCGAGCGTGATGGGGTGACGCATCATCGCCCGCTCGTTCATCGCCGCGTGCCCGCGCTGCGTGACGGCTACCGCGCCGAGCTGCTCGGCCGTGGTGCCATACTTCTCCATGTGCGCCCGCGCCATCATTGCAAACTGCTGTGGCGGAGCCATGTAGCCGTAGGGGGCCTGGTATTGGGTCTCCGCCGCGTCGACGAGCGGTCGCCCGGTTCCACCCATGCGAAACTCCGAGCGGGCGTTGATCGCGCGGTAGCACACGACGGTGTCGGCTACGCCCGCAGCGATGGCGAGCGCCGCCTGCCCGACGACCGAGTGCGAGGCGCTGCCCCCGCCGAAGAGATCGAGGAGCCACTTCGGATCGCGGAGGCCGAGCGCGTGGACCACGGTGGCGGGCAGCGCGGAGTCGCCCACCCGGTGGGTCGCGAGTCCGTCGACATCGTCCATCTCGAGGCCGGCGTCGGCCACGGCGGCGGCGATGGCGCGCGTCGCGAGTGTGAGCGTACTGACCTTTGAATTCTTCGAGAACTCGGTGTATCCGATTCCTGCGATCGCGACTCGATCCCTGAACCCCTGCATGACGGCCACGCTATCGGATGCCTCCGCGATCTGTCTACAATGCAGGAGAAGGAGGATCTATGTCTCTGTTGCTCCCTGCACCCGATGGGTTCGCGCGCCTCGAAAATCTGATCGACGGCAAACGCTGCCCCGCCCTCTCCCTCGAGCGGCTCGCGAGCGTCGACCCGTCGATCGGCGAGACCTGGGCCGAGATCCCCAGCAGCGGAAGCGACGACATCGCAGCGGCCGTCGACGCTGCGAAACGGGCCTTCTCGGGAGCGTGGAGCGATCTTCCCGCGCTCGGCCGCGCGGGCCTGCTCCGCAACCTCGCCGGCCTGTTCGCCGACCACGCCAGTGAGCTGGCTCGGATCGAGAGCCGCGACAACGGCCGCGCGCTGGCCGAGACGAGTGCGGGCGACCTCCCCGCCGTCACGCAGATCCTCCACTACTTCGCGGGCGCTGCGGACAAGCTCATGGGTGACACCGTGCAGGTGAGTCCCGCGAGCTTCAACTTCACGGTCGTCGAGGCGGTCGGCGTGGTGGGCATCATCATTCCGTGGAACGCGCCGCTGTCGATCCTTGCCGCGAAGGTGGGCGCCGCCCTCGCCGCGGGATGCACGGTGGTGGTGAAGCCCGCCGAGCAGGCGTCGTGCTCGATCCTCGCGGCCGCGGAGCTCTTCGAGCACGCGGGCTTTCCGCCCGGAGTGGTCAACATCGTGAGCGGCCTCGGCAGCACAGCCGGCGACTCGCTGGTACGCCACCCCGACGTCCGGAAGATCTCGTTCACCGGATCCACGGCGACCGCCAGAAGGATCACCGCCGCGTCGGCCGACTCTCTCACACAGCTCGCCTTCGAACTCGGTGGAAAGTCGGCCAACATCGTCTTTGCAGACGCGGATCTCGACGCCGCAGAGCTCGGCGTCAGCACGGCCTCCGTCTTCACCGGCGGTGCCGGACAGACTTGTGTTGCAGGCTCGCGCATCCTCATCGAACGGCCAATCTACGAGGAGATGGTCGAGCGGATCGCACGGCGCGCATCGGAGGTGCGGATCGGCGATCCGATGGACCTGGAGACCCAGATGGGGCCCATCGCCTTCGACCGCCAGTACGACAAGGTTCGCGACTACATCGCCCTGGGAAGCCAGGAAGGCGCGGAGATCGCGTTCGGCGGCCGCTCCGGAGAAGCGCTCATGGGTGCGGGATCGCCGCACGCCGGGGGCTACTTCGTCGAGCCGACGTTCTTCCGCGATGCCCGCAACGACATGCGGATCTGTCGCGAGGAGATCTTCGGACCGGTCGCGAGCGCAATCCCTTTCGACACGGAAGAAGAGGCCGTCGCCCTCGCAAACGACTCGAGCTACGGCCTCGCGTGCGGTGTCTGGACGTCGGACCTGAAGCGCGCTCACCGCGCCATCGCCGCCGTCAAGACGGGCGTCGTCTGGGTGAACGCCTATCGCCGGATCCACTGGGCGCTGCCCTTCGGCGGCGTGAAGGAGAGCGGTTACGGCCGCGACAGCGGGCTCGAGAGCCTGCGCGGTTACCTCCACACGAAGACGGCGTGGATCGAGCTGTAGGCGCCGGACCCGCTGGAGGCCGCGTGCCCGACCCCGCGCCGAAGATCGAGCTCGACCTCGCCCCGTGGCAGCGCGAGTTCATCGACACCGTCTTTTCGAGCCCCTACTACGAGTGGGCTGGCGTCTCGCTCGAAACCCTTCGCCCCGGCCATGCGCGCGTCTCGCTGCAGGCGAACCCGATCACCCATACGCCCTGGGGAAGCGTGAACGGCGGCAGCATTGCGAGCCTTCTCGAATTGCCCGCCTTCCTCGCGCTGCTCACCGAAATGAAGGAGGGCGAGTTCGCCGCCACGATCGACCTCTTCGTCCAGAACCTGAAGCCGATCCCCGCCGGAGCACCCGTCGTCCTCGAAGGCCGCCTGATTCGCCGCGCTCGCAGCCTCGCCTGGTGCGAATCCGCCGCCCTCCTGTCCGAAACCCCCCACACCCTCGCCCGCATCACCAAATCCCTGAAAACCTGACGCCACTTGGGGACGTTGCACCTTCCCCGAGTGGCGTCAGGTGTTTTGGATCGTTAGGCCGCCGTCTACGGGGAGGGTCACTCCGTTGATGTAGGAGGCGGCGGGAAGAACGAGGGAGAGCGTGGCATGGGCGACCTCTTCGGGATCGCCGTAGCGGCGCAGGGGAACGCGCCGGCGGGCGAACTTCGTCTTTGCGTCGTCGGGAATCACCGACGTCATTCCTGTGTGGATGGGTCCGGGACAGATGCAGTTGAAGGTCACCCCCTTGCTCCCGAGCTCTACCGCGAGACTGCGCGTGAGACCGACGACGCCGTGCTTGGCCACGCTGTAGGGACTGTTGAATGCCGACGCTCCGATCCCTTCCGTCGACGCGATATTCACCACGCGCCCCTCGCCTTCTCTGCGGAGGTGCGGAAGACAAGCGCGGATGAGCTGCACCTGACCGCGTAGCATCACCGCCATCGCGCGCTCCCACGCGTCCTCGTAGTCGCTGTCCGGTCCGTCCACCGCTCCGCCGACCGAAATACCGGCGTTGTTCACGAGGATGTCGAGGGCCCCGAAGCGCTCGACGATCGCGTCGACCACGTTGCGAATTCGCGCCGGATCCGACACGTCGAGCGCGAAACCGATGGCCTCACCGCCGGCGCCTTCGATCTCGGCCACCACCTTGTCGACGCCGAGCTCGTTGACGTCGGTCACCACCACGCGAGCGCCCTCGTCGGCGAACAGATGAGCCGTTGCCCGGCCCATTCCGCTGGCCGCCCCGGTCACCAGGGCCACTCTGCCCTCAATCGATCGCGACAGCTTCGTCAATCTCGGCATGTCGAGCTTCTCCCTTGGACGGGGATTCTACAGCCCGCCCGTCGCGCCGAGGGGCGCGGCACCGCGTTCGCTCACAACGCGTCCACGCGCCGAAAAGCAACGTCCGCGCGCCACCACGTGACGCACC
>JABSQW010000007.1 GCA_013215605.1 Myxococcales bacterium | reverse complement strand
CGCGCAGCGAGTCAAGGGCGAATGGCGTAGCTGCGCGGCCCGATGTTGTCGCGCAGGCGCGGCTGAACGAATCGAATCCAATCGCAGAGCGCGGGGCGCGTGCGTCGCGGGTCGATGAGGTCGTTCACGCCGAACGATTCGGCGCGCGGAAACGGCGACCTCGCGCCGGCGAAGCGGGCCTCGAGCTCGCGACGCTTCTCCTCGGGATCCGGGGCGGCTTCGATCTCGCGGCGAAACGCCACCGCGATGCCGCCCTCGAGCGGCAGCGCGCCGCCCTCGGCCGACGGCCACGAGAGCACGTGGGCGCCCGGGCCGAAGTGCGCGGCCGCGGCCACGCCGTAGGTCTTGCGCACGATCACCGATGCCCACGGCACGGTCGACTGCACCACCGCGAACAGGGCCTCGGCGCCGAAGCGGATGGTCGCGGCCTCCTCGGCCTTCGAACCGATCATGAAGCCGGGCTCGTCGACGAAGCTCACGATCGGCAGGTGGAAGGTGTCACACAGGTCGACGAAGCGGCGCACCTTGCGCCCGCCGTCCGCGGTCATCGATCCCGCGTAGTAGCGCGTGTCGTTTGCCAGGACGCCCACGGGCTGGCCGTCGAGCCGCGCGAACGCCGTGATCTGTGCCCGTCCGTAGCCGCTCGTCATCTCGAACAGCGAGCCCGCGTCGACCACGTGTGCGAGGAGCTTGCGCATGTCGTAGATCTGTCGCCGATTGCGCGGAATGATCGAGAGCAGAGCCTCTTCGCAGCGCTCGGGGTCGTCGTCGCGTGAACCGTGGGGCGCGAGCTCGCCGACGTTCGTGGGCAGGTACGAGAGAAACCGGCGGATCATCTCGAAGGCGGCGACCTCGTCCTCGACGACGTTGTCGACCACGCCGCTGCGTGCGTGCACCGCTGCGCCGCCGAGCTCCTCCTTCGTCAGGGACTCCCCGACGGCGCGCTCGACGACGGCGGGTCCCGCGATCAACACCTGCGCGGTGTGGCGCGTCATGATCGCGAAGTGCGACGCCACCAGTCGCGCGGCCGGGAATCCCGCCACCGCACCTACCGCCGCGGAGACGACTGGCGCCGTGGCCATCGCCCGAGCGATCGACGCGAAGCGGTTCGGGGTGTACACCGGCTCGCCGCCGCCGGTCCGCGGTCGCTTGCCGGTCGTGCCCGCCACGCTTCCACCGCCGCCCTGGAGGAAGCGGATCAGCGGTACCCGGTAGTCACAGGCGATCTCCTCGGCGTAGATGCTCTTGCGCAGACCGGCCGGGGAGGGCGAGCCGCCGCGCTGCGTGAAATCTTCGCCACCCACTGCGCAGGGACGACCGTCGATCTCGCCGAGACCGAGTACGTAGTTGGCGGGGGCAAACGACACGAGCTCACCGTTCTCGTCCACCTCGGACGCTCCGGCGATGCTGCCCTGTTCGCGAAAACTCCCGTCGTCGAGCAGGCCGGCGATACGTTCGCGGATCGTCAGGCGCCCGAGTGCGTGCTGTTGCTCCACCGCTTTGGCGCCGCCGTGCTCGCTGGCGAGCTTGCGGCGGCGTTCGATTCCCTCGACCTCGGTCTTCCAGCTCAATGGATTTCCTCCGCACCGCCGGGCGCTGCGCACATCGTAGGATCAGAAGTGCAAAAGCTCCGCGCGGAGAGTGCGCAGGTCGACGATTCCCACCGCGTTCCTCCCCTTCATGTGCCCCGCGCACTCGCCAGGATTGAAGACCAGTCCCGCTCCGTTGCGCTCCATCACGCAGCGGTGGGTGTGGCCGTGGAGTACGAGGTTGGCGGAGGCCCGGGTCTCGGGCGGGAGGTCCTCGGGGTCGTGGATCACGATGATCCGACGCGACGACCATTCGACGATCAGAGGGCCGTCGCAAAAGTTCAGACGGTGCTTCCGAACCGAGGCTTCGAGTGCCTTGCGCTCGACGTCATTGTTCCCCCAGACACCGAAGAGCGGGGCGTCGAGTCTCGCGAGCACGTCGAGGGTCTTGGGCTGTGTGACGTCACCCGTGTGCACGACGGCGTCTACACCGGCGTCGTTGAAGAGCTCTACGATCCGCGCCGTGTTGGAGACGTTGTTGTGGGTGTCGCTCACGACCCCGATCCGCTGCAGATCGGAACCCTGCGAGTCGGCGGGCAAATGCGTCTTTCTCGAAGCGGTCATGGGCTCTCATGCAGCGGGCGGTTCGACCGATTTCAATTCCATGGCGGTGCTGCAGGACGATGATACCGGGGAGGTCACTCGCGAACAGCTGCTCGAGCTGACCGATGGCGACGCGGAGTTCGCACAGGAGCTGATACCGGTCTTCCTTGCGGATGCCCTCCTGCGGCTCTCCGAGATCGAAACCGGGCTCGCGGCCGGCGACGAGATGCGGGTCCTTCGCGCCGCCCACACGCTGAAGGGGGCGATCGCGCACTTCTCGCTCGGCTCGGTGTACACGAAGGCGGGGGAGCTCGAGGAGGCCGCTCTCACGGGCGATCTCGCCGCCGTCGCGAAGGCCCTTCCCGAAGCGCGGGTCGAAGTCGAGAAGCTTCTCGACGAACTGAAGGGCCTTGGCTCGTCGCTCTGAGCCTCCCGGCGATCTTCGCTGGAGTTCGGGCGGCAGGCGCGCGTCACAGGGCAAGAATCCCGACCGGCCAGCCGATAGAGGCTCTCATGACGCTCCAGCCGAGCCTAGACGCCGCGGATCAGACCGGGCAGATCTTCATCGGCCGACAACCGATCCTGGATCGGGAAGAGCGCGTCGTCGCCTACGAACTCCTCTACCGGGACTCTGCCGAGAGCCAGACCGCCATCTTCTCGGACCATCGCACCGCGGCGACCCGCATCATGGCGAACACCTTCGCCTCCATGGGGGCAGACGCGATTCTCGGCCCCTATACGGGTTTCCTCAACGCCGATCGAAGCACGCTGGTCGGCGGGCTCGTCGATGCCCTCCCGATGGAGCGCGTCGTCATCGAGATCCTCGAGAACGTCGAGGCCGACGCTGAGGTGCGCGACAGCTGCAAGCGGTTGTCCGACGCGGGCTTCTCCCTCGCCCTCGACGACTTCGTCGTCGACGATCCGCGCGAGTCGCTGCTCGAATTCGTGGGCTGCGTGAAGGTCGACCTCCCAGCGGTCTCCGATGCTCGACTGCCGGGGCTCGTCCGGCGTCTGCGTCGGAAGTCGCTCACACTCGTGGCCGAGAAGGTCGAGACGCGCGAGCAGTTCGAGCGGTGTCACGAGCTCGGCTTCGATCTCTTCCAGGGCTTCTACTTCGCGCGACCCATCGTCATCTCCGGAAAGCGCGTCGACCCCGCGCGCTCGACGCTGCTGAAGCTGCTGCACCTGATCCGCCGCGACGTCGAAACCGAGGAGCTCTGCGAAACCATCGAACAGCACCCGAGTATCGGCGTGAACATCCTGCGCCTCGTCAACTCGGCTGCGGTGACCCACTCCACGAAGCTCTCGACGGTGCAAGACGCCGTTACGTTCCTCGGACGTCGCCCGCTGCATCGCTGGCTCAACGTGTTGCTCTACGCCGGCGAGGACACGTCGGGATTGTCGAGTCCGCTGCTGCAGACGGCGGCGAAGCGCGGTCGCCTGATGGAGCTGCTCGCGAAGGAGTCGCTGCGCGCCGCCGACGCCGGGCAGAACGAGGACAGCGCGTTTCTCGCCGGTATGGCGTCCATGCTCGACGCCCTGCTCGGCGTGACGCGCGACGAAGTGGTGCGCCAGCTGAGTCTCGATGATGACGTCAGCGATGCCCTGCTCGGTCACCGCGGCGATCTCGGCCACCTGCTGCAGATCGCGGAGCTTCTCGAGACGGGCGATTTTCCATCGCTGTCCGAGCTGCTCGTCGAGTGCGGCATCACACCGGAGCAGATCGCGCGAGCGGAGCTCGAAGCGTTCCGCTGGGTGCAGGAGCTCGGTCAGGGGCATTGAGTCGGGCGGTCCTGCTCCGAGCAGACACCCGACTACTGAGGCTCCGCCGGCACGCGCCGCGTGGCGAATGGCGCGATTCCCTCGTCCGGCCACTCGGTGGCGACACCCAGAAGATCCGCCAGCACTCGGGGAACGCCCCGCAGCCGGGGCGTTCCGGCGGCGCGTCCCGAGGGAATCCTCGCGCCGCTCGCGACGAAGAGGGCGGGGCGGTCGTGCTCCATCGCGGTCCGGATGCCGTGGTCCGACATGACGATGAGGACGTCGTCGTCGTCGAGAGATGCCGAGATCTCGGCGAGGCGCGCGTCGACGTAGCGGTAGACCTCGAACAACAGACGGTCGCCGTCGTCCTGGCCCTCGCGAACCGTCTCTGCGAAGTGTGCGTGCGTCAGGATGTCGAGGGGTTCGATGCGCAGTGCCAGGAGGTCGATGTCATTGGCGGCGAGGATGCTGACGGCGCTGTCGAACTCAGCGGCGATGGTGCGCAGGTGAACGATGTCGCGCTCGCGCGTCACTGCGGCGAGGGCGGGCCAGCGGGTCCGCTCGCCGGCGTGGAGGTCGCGCGCGCTGGTCGGGAGCGCGAGCTCGCTGCTGGCGCCGTTGGGGCCGGAGATCTCGCCGTGCCGCCCCGCCCGGATCCCGCCGTGGGAGAAGAGCAGGTTCGCCGCGCGCCGATTCTCTGCGCCCACGACGGCAAATAGACCGGGCCGCTCGGGGAGCAGCCACGCCAGACGCGCCAGGGGGTTGCGACCCACCGAGGACAGCCCGGCCAGCTCGGTGCCCATCTGGTGCATCACGCCGACGAACGATGGCGCCATCGGCGTCCCCGGCCAGACGAGCGACTCGAGGGCGACGGCAGTGAGCGGCGGGTCGCTGTCGAGAACCGCTCGGAATCCAGAGGTCAGCAGGTGGTCGAAGGTCGGCAGCTCGCGCCGCGTTCGCAGGTACTGGACGATGCGCCAGTCCGCGCAGTCGAGCAGGATCAGAGCGACGCGCGGTCGCCCGTCGGGTGCGCGGGGCTCGTGGGTGAGGGCTGCGGCGACGCCGGGTGGTGCCGCGTCTCGGGGCTCGATGGCAACGGTGTGGGACAACCCGGGTCGCGGATTCGCCGTCCCCGATCCGATGACGAAGTCGTCGCCGTCCCGGAGCACCCAGCGAACCGGCGCGATGCCCGACCGGCGAGTCAGCAGGGCGGGGCGACCGCTGCCGATCGCATGTCGAACGTATCCCGCGTCGAGGGGTGCGTCGGGGCCCGGCGACACGAAGAGCGTCGCGTCGGCGCTGCCGTCGGGGAGTCGGAATGCGAGGTTCCCCGTCGCAGCGCGCTCACCGCTGGCCGCGAGGAGGTGGTGGGCCGAGGAGCGCTCGAGCTCGGCGCGTTCGAGACCGGCGAGCGCGAAGCGGGCGCGCGACGCGTCGAACAGCGCGAGCGCCCGCTCGGTCTCGCCCGATACCGTTCGCGTCAGGATCGTGCGGATGATCAGCGCTTCGTGCACCTCGGGATCGTCGATCTTCTCCGCGTGGGCGAGCGCTCCCTCGAGAAGCGCGAGGTGGGACTTCGCCGGGTCGACGAGTCCCGAGATGCTGAGCGTGATCGCGTAGCGTGCGTCGAGCTCCGCGTCGGGCGGATCGCCCGACGCGCGCCAGGTCTCGAAGGTGCGGCGCAGCCCCTCGAGGTCGCCCGCCGTCGCGAACGCCATTCC
This sequence comes from Myxococcales bacterium, assembly GCA_013215605.1. Taxonomy (GTDB): domain Bacteria; phylum Myxococcota_A; class UBA9160; order UBA9160; family SMWR01; genus JABSQW01. The sequence goes on along the minus strand of JABSQW010000007.1, from coordinate 10,784 downwards.
AAGTGTTTCGTACCAGCGCGTGTGTGCGGGGTCATCCACGGCGGGCGGGCTGCCGAGCACCGAGATCGCGCGTTTGGGATCGCCCCGCAGGAGGTGTCGGTTGGCGAGGGAGACGAGCTTGCGCGCGGCGCCCGGGTTGGCGGAGTCGACGCGAGCTTCGAGCTCGTCCAGCACGTCTTTCTCGTCCTCGACACCGACCCGGGTTACGAGCTCGAGGTAGAAGAGGTCGGCGTCGCCGCGGAAGAGGCGCACCGCTCTTGCGGCCAGCTCCGCAGCCTCTGCGGTTCGACCCTGGCCGCGAAGCGTCTGGACGAGGTGCACCGACAGGTCGCGGCGCGGCGCCCAGCCCTCGTCGCGGAGCTCGGGGTCGAACGCGAGCGCGCTGAGTTCCGCTTCGCATTCCGCGCTGGCACCGGTGGCGAGCTGCGCGTCGCAGCGGCACTCGGCGGCGATGCGTCCCGGCTCGCTGAGCCCGACGAGGCCCTTGCTGTCTCGCAGCGCGCGGTCGTAGAGCCCAACCTCGACCTGGGCGCACAGGTCGATCACCGCGTAGTGCTCTTCGAGGCTCCGGACCGACACGAGCCCGACGCTGGCCATCACGACGAGCGCGGCGAGTACGGCGACGAAGCGCAGCACCTTCACGTGTCTTCGGCCTCGAGGAGCAGGCGGATGTGCACGATGTCGTCGCGGCGCCAGCCCTCTGCGACGAGGCGCCGCCACGGGTACTGGAGCGCTCCGGCGGGTGGCGCGGCTTCCCCGCCCTCGACATCGCCCTCGCCGGATGGCGCGTCGACCCGCGTCCAGGCCGCGGCGAGGGCGCGATCCGCCGGTGCGAATCGGTCGAATGCGATGTACGCACCGCCCAGCGAACCGAACGCCTCCTCCGCCGGAGCCGCCAGGGCGTGGCGCAGACTTGCGGCGTTCCAGCCGATGACGAGCTGGTCTCCGGTCGCCAGGTAACACGGCGCGAGATCTGGCGCGAGGTTCAGATCGGGGAGGCAGGCTCCGGCCGCATCGCCCAGGGAGAACTCGCTGCGCCGCATCGGCCACGCTTCGCGCAGCGCGTCGACGAATGCGTCCATCGCCGCGACCGCGGCCGCGCGCTGCGTGACCCCGAGTGCCAGCGCGCCGCGCGGCATCCTCTGCCCGTCGGCGGGGACGTAAAGCGCCACTTCCCAGGAGCCTTCGAGCAGGACGCCGGAGAAGAGAGCACTGCGCAGCTGGAACATCCGATCGGCCTGGCCGCCGGCGGGGACGAGCGACGTCAGGTCGAGACCGCCCGACGGTCGGACACGCACGTGAACGAGCGAATCGCGCGACGCCAGCTGCGCGCGGCCCGGCGGTGCCTCGCCCGGCAGCAGGAGCTTCGCGGCGCCCGTGAGTGCTGCGTCCGGTAGCTCGATCTCGGACTCGATGCCGCCGTCGGGGGCGATGTCGGCCGAGCCCAGGAGCGCGGCCGAATCCGTCCACCGCAGCGAGAACGCGAGGTCGCGGTCCGCGCGCCGGCGCTCGAGCAGGCCGAGGGGGCCGGTGGGTTCGGCGCAGCGCAGCGATCCCAGGGCCACGCCCAGGTCGCCTGCCGCGTCGTGGGCTTCGAGCAGAGGGCAGTTCGGCAGGCGATCGCGGAGCTCTACGGCACGTGCGGCGATCGGGGTCCCCGCGAGCGACGCGAGCGACGTCAGCAGGCGCAGCACCGCGTCGCGCCGAGCGGAGATCGCGAAGCCGTTGGGCCAGTCGGGAGCTGCGGGCGCCCGGGTACCGCTACACGCCGCGATTCCGAAGCTCACCGCCAGGGTGCACGCAGCGCGCCAGGCGCGGCGGTTTCGGAACGTCTTCGAAGCCGGGCGGGTTTGCACGCGCGTGTGACCCCTCGCTGTGGGTATCGGTGGCTCTCCGGGGGTGATGTCGTCCTGGGCGCGTCGGAACGCACTCGGGCGCGCCCATCGGTGCTCCTGCACTTCGCAACATCGGTGCAACGCCCGTCGCTCTACAGCGGTTCCCCCGAGGTTTTCCGCGCTGGCGGGTCCGCCTCGGCCCTCGTCGTGAGACAGCGCAGAATTCGCCGGCCGCCGTCCCCGGGGCTTTCGCCCGCGACCGCACCGCGTACCCGGCAGCGGCTACCATCGCCGGCCATGCAGGGGGTGATTCTCGTCGTTGTCGCCGCCTCGCTCGGCGGGCTGATTCTCCGGGCGGCGGCTCGCTACCCGCGTCCGAGGCAGCGCTACCGGCGGCTGCTCGCGAGCGAGGCCGCGATCGTCGACGCCGCGGCCGAGACGTTCTTTCCGCCGGGGGGGCAGATCCAGAGTTCGGGTGCCGACGCCGACGCGCCCGCCTACCTCGATCGACTGCTCGACGTGTCGCAGCCGCGGATCCGAACACTCGTCCGCCTGCTCTTCTTCGCCGTCGAGCACGCGACCCTCGTCTTTCCGGCGCCGGGCCGCGGCGGCTTCCGGCGCTTCACGAAGCTCTCCGCCGAGCAGCGAATGGCGGTCCTCGACGCCTTCGCGAGCAGCGGGCTGTTCGCTCGACGGCTGCTCTTCGTGAGCCTGCGTTCGCTCCTCACAATGGCGTACCTCCACCACCCCCCCGTGCAGCGGGATCTCGGCATCGAGCCGTGGGAGATCGACACTCCCGTCTGCGAGGCCGATCTCTTCTACCCGCCGATCGGTGGCCTCCCCGGCGACATCCGCTTCACGCGCGACGACGTGACGGCTCCCACCGACCGGGGGACTCCCCTCGATCGCGCGGCCGGGAAATCCTCGTGACGAGCCCCTCGCCCGACCCCGTCGACCTGCGGGTCCACGCGCAGTACCGGCGAGATTTCACGGAAGAGGCCGACGTGGTGGTGGTCGGCTCCGGTCCCGGCGGCGCCGTGGTGGCGAAGGAACTCACCGACGCGGGTGTGCGCGTCGTACTCCTCGAGGAGGGTCCGCCGTTTACCCCGGCCGACTTCGAAGCCGACGGCGGCATTTCCATGGCGCGCACGATGCGCGAGGGTGGGCTGCGAACGACACGCGGCACGGTGATGCCGACGATGCAGGCCATTGCCCTCGGCGGTGGCTCGCTGGTGAACTCGGCCATCTGCGTTCGATCGCCGGAGTTCGTTCTCGATCGCTGGTGCGCCGACTACGACCTCGAGCGCACTGCCCGTGCGGACCTCGAGTCCCACTACGACGCCGTTGGCGAGTTCATCGGAATCTCACCGACACCCGACGAGGTGCAGGGTCCGCGCAATCTGCTGTTCCGCGACGGCTGTGACGTCCTCGGTTACGAGAGCGAGCCGATCTCGCGCAACGTGCGCGGCTGCCGGGGCAGTGGCGAGTGCTTCACGGGTTGCCGGTCGCGTGCAAAGCAGTCGATGGACATCACCTACGTCCCCGCGGCGCTGCGCGGCGGAGCGACCGTGCTCACGTCCGTTCGCGTCGAGGGAGTGCTCTGCGAGGGGTCGCGTGCGACGGGCGTGGAGGGAACCGTGGTCGAGCCCCTGACGGGCAGGGCGACGCATCGCTTCCGCGTGAACGCGAAGGTGGTGGTGCTCGCTGCGGGCTGCATGGCCACGCCGGTACTCCTGCAGAAGAGCGGCAACCTCGCGAATGGCTCGGGGCAGGTCGGTGAGAATCTGCGCTTTCACCCGGGTGTCGCGGTGATGGGGATCTTTCCCGACGAGGTAAATCCGCGCTTCGGTGCGACGCAGGGGATGCAGTCGCTGCAGTTCGTGTCGCAGGGGTTCAAGCTCGAGACGCTGTGGGCGCCGCCGGCGATTCCCGCCGTGCGCCTGCCGGGTTCGGCGATGGAGCTGAAGGAGCGCTTGTCGCTGCTTCCGTACGCGGCGATCTGGGACGCCATCGGGAGCTGCAACCGCTCGATCGGTCGGGTCCGCCCGCGCCGGCGCGGGCTCGACCCGGTGCTTTCGTGGCGGCTGCAGCCGGACGACGTGGGGATCCTGACCAGCGCGCTCCTCCGCTTGGCCGAGATCTTCTTCGCCGCGGGCGCACACAGCGTGCTCCCCGGCGTGAATGGACTCGCTCCGGAAATGCGCTCGCTCGAAGAGGCCCAGGTGCTTCGCACGCATCCCGTGCGCTCCACGGATCTCGTCGTCTCCGGCAACCACGCTTTCTGCACCACGCGGATGCACGGCGATCCCACGCGCGGCGTCGTCGACGAGAGCGGTCGCTGCCACGACCTCGACAACCTCTACGTCGCCGACACGGGGGTCTTCCCCGAGTGCCCGTCCGTCAATCCGATGTGGACGGGCATGGCGATTGCCCACCGCACGGCCGGAGCCATCGCCGACCGGGTCTAGTGGGGCTGGGGTTTGGCGGGCGAAGCCCGCCTGCCAGCCTCCGTGCCGCCGCTTTCGTCGTTCATTTCCTCAGCGCGTCCCGCCGATACGCAGGAGTGGACCCGGTCGGCCACGCGTCCGGTTGGGATCCCCGGAGGGGAAGATGAAACGAATCGTCGTAGGGCTCGTCCTTGCCCAGAGCCTGCTCGTACCCGCCAGTGTCGCCGATGCGGCGGGCGCGGCCGTGTGTGCGCGCTACGGGCGACAGATCGCGCACTTCGAGGGAATGGTCGATCGCGCGAAGGCGCGCGAAAACGAGCTCTGGACCGAACGCACACAGCAGCACGTCGACCGACTCCGGGCCATTGCCGAGCCCCAGTGCCCGCAGCTCAAGGACGGCGCCGCGGCCCAGGCCGAGGCGTTCGCGGACCTGCTGAAGTTTGCCGGTCGCGCGGCGCTCACGTACTTCACGTTCGGGGCGTTCTGACCCCCTCGTTCACTCGCCGGGAGAGCTCGACCCCCCGATGCCCATCGCCCTGTCCATCTCGCTCCTCGCATGCATGCTTTCTGCCGTGCTGGCCGGCGGGATTCTGGCCCGCGGACCCACCGAGAAGGTCCACCGGCGCGCGGCACTTCTCATGGCCTGTGCGAGCGCGTGGTGCGCGTTCGACGTTTTTTCACTCGCGCAATCCGACCCTCGTGTCGCGACGGCGCTGATTCGAGCGTCGGCGAGCGGCTGGGTGTGGATCGTTCCGCTTCTCCTGGACATCGCGCTGCGGTTGCACGTCGATCGGCTGCCGCGGCTGCGCGCGATGCTGCGCCCGATCTACGCGGTCCACACCGCGCTGCTCGTGCCGGCGGCGTTTACACCGCTGCTGATTGCGTCGGTCGAGAAGTCGGCGTTCGGCTGGGCGGTGACCCCGGGGCCCCTCTACGCGGCTGCGTCGCTCTACGGGTCCGCGGGATTCGTCGCGGCCCTGGCGATCGGGTGGGGCGAGTATCGCCGTTCGTGCCCGGCCGAGCAGGGGCAGGTGCGCTTTGCGGCTCGGGTGCTGACGGCACCTCTCATCGCCATCGCGGTCTTCGATGGCATGTTTGCGCTCTTCGGGGTGACGTCGCTCCGCCTGTCCGGAGTCTCGTGTGCGCTGTGGGGGGGCGTCCTGTTCCTGAGCTTCGGCCCCTACGGGACCGCGTTCGTCTCGCCCGGGTCGTTCGCGGGCGTGATCCTCGAGACGCTTCGCGACGGGGTCGCGATGCTGCGGCCCGACGGACGGATCCGCAGCGCGAATCCCTCGCTCGCGCGCCTGCTCGGATGCGATCCGGTGGTTCTACCGGGGCTCGCATTGACCGAACGGCTGTCGGACCTCCCGGAACCGGACGCCGACGGCGAGACGGAGCGCCGGTGCGAGCTGCGCGCCCTCGACGGAACGACGAAGCCCGTGGCGATCTCGACCGCTCCCGTCCTCGACGAGCAGGGAGCCGCGATGGGCTACGTCCTCGTTGCGCGCGATCTCGCAGAGGTCGAGTTGCTGCGCAATCGGCTCGCTCTCTCGGGTCGTCTGGCGGCTGTAGGCGAGCTGGCGGCCGGCATCGCCCACGAGATCAACAACCCGCTGACGTTCGTTCGCGCGAACCTGAGCCTGCTGCGCCAGCACTGGGACGAGCTCGCCAGCGAGGTCGCGAAGACCGGCGGGGCCGACGCGTACGGCGACGCACTTGCCGAAGGCGAGGAGCTGATCGACGAATCCCTCGAGGGCGTCGACCGCGCGGTGTCGATCGTTCGCGACGTCCGCGGTCTCGCGCACGGTGGCACGGGGCAGCGGGAGGTGGCCGATCTGAACGCCCTCCTCGATGGCGTCGTGCGCATGACCCGTCCCCAGCTGCGAGACCACGCCGCGATCGAGAAACAGTACGGCCCGAGCTCCCACCTGGCTTGTGCGCCACAGGAGCTCCAGCAGGTCTTCCTCAACCTGGTACTCAACGCAGGGCAGGCCATCGAGGGCTCGGGCACCATCACGATTCGCACCGAGTCGCGGGACGACTGTGTCGTCGTCAGCGTGATCGACGACGGCTGCGGGATTCCCCCGGACCTCATCGAGCGGATCTTCGATCCCTTCTTTACGACGAAGGCCGTGGGCGAAGGGACGGGGCTCGGGCTCGGGATCGCCTACGGGATCGTGCGCAAGCACGGGGGGGAGATCAACGTCGAATCCGCGGTGGGACGCGGCAGCGTGTTCCGTGTACGCCTTCCCATCGAGCGGATACACTGATCCTTCGCCGCGACACTCCCGTGTGATCGCTGCGCGAAGGAGATCCCCATTCGCTGGAGCTGCTTGCTTTCGGGCCGACGGAGCACTGGCTTCGCGGCCGCGCTGATCCTCCTGGGGGCCGCCAGCGCGTCACCGGCGCTCGATCGAGGCGCTGACGGAAAGTTCGACCGGCGGGAGTCGGCGCACTTCGTGCTCCTGCAGGACGTCGACATCGACGACACCGGCGGATTCCACGGGTCTCGCCGCTTCGAGCACGGGCTCCTGCAGGTGCTGGAGGGCGCCTACGAATCCCTCGAGTCGCATCTCGGCCTGAGCCCACCGCGCAAGATCCGGGTGGTCGTCTACGACCCGGTCGTCTTCGACGAGACCTTTTCCGGGCTCTTCCGGTTCTCGGCGGCCGGATTCTACGCCGACGTCATCCGAATTCGCGGAGCGACGTTGATCCACGAGGGACTCGTGCGAGTGCTTCACCACGAGCTCGTGCACGCGGCCCTTCACGTCGCGAAGCCCTCGCTCGCCGTGCCGGCCTGGCTGAACGAGGGCCTCGCCGAGTGGTTCGAAGCGAGGACGCTCGGTAAGCGTCATCTTTCGCCCGCAGAGCGCAGCCAGCTCGAGCGCGCTGCGCGGCAGGGCGCACTCTTCGAGTACGATCAGCTGGCGACGCGGAGCTTCGGGTACCTCGCCTCGCAGTCCGCGCAGCTCGCCTATCTGCAGTCGTACGCGTTGATCGAGTATCTGGTGCGCCGGCACGGCGAGCGGAAGCTGTCGGACCTCGTCGACGCGTTGATCCGGACCGGAGACCCGAACCTCAGTCTGCAGCGGGTGTACCGCGCGAACCTTCACACGCTCCAGGGACGGCTGTTCGACGAACTCCAGACCTAGGGGGCCGGGGTTCGCCCCGCTTTGCCCGCTGAACCCCAGCCGACGCTAACTTCTGGGGCGTGAATTCGTCCGATGTCATCGTCGTCGGGGGCGGCATCGCGGGGAGCGTGTCCGCCTACTTCCTCGCGCGCGAGGGGTTCCGCGTCCGCCTCCTCGAGCGGGGGGAGCTCGCCGCCGAGGCCTCGGGGGCGGCGGCCGGTATGCTCCTGCCGATCGGCGAGGCGCGCGGGCGTTCCGCGCTCTACCGCTTCGGGATGCGAAGCCTCGCGGAGTTCCCCGAGCTGTGCGACGAGCTGATCGAGCGAACGGGGTTCGACCCGGAGTACGAAGCCTCGGGAGCGCTGCACGTCGCGACCACCGAGACGCGCCTTCGCGAGCTTCAGACGGCGCGCGTCGCGCTGCCCGAAGCCAAGCTCGAGGTCCTCGGCGCAGACGAAACTCGCGCGGAGGCATCCCTCGGTCCGGATGTGTGCGGCTCCCTGTGGTCGCCCGGCGAAGCGCACGTACGCAGTCCGCTGTTCGCAAAGGCCCTCGCCGCCGGAGCGGCGCAGCTCGGCGTGCGCATCGAGACGGGCACGCTCGTCACGGGATTCGTGCGCCGTGGCGACCGCGTGGTGGGTGTGCGAACGCCGGATCACGTCTTCGCTGCCGATCACGTGGTGTTGTGCAGTGGTGCGTGGGCGCCGTCGATGCTCGACGAAGTGGGAGGTGGCTTCCGGCTGCCCGTCGAACCGGTGCGCGGCCAGATCGTCGCCCTCGAGCGCCCCGAGTCCGCTTCCCGCGCGATCATCTTCGCCGAGAATGTCTACCTCGTCGCGAAGCGCGACGGCACGCTCGTCGCGGGAGCGACGCAAGAACATGTCGGGTTCGATCGTCGAGTCACCGCGGAAGGGGTTCTCACGGTCCTGCGCGCTGCGACGCGGCTCGCGCCCGCCCTCGCGACGGCCTCCTTTCGCGGCGCGTGGGCCGGCTTGCGCCCCACCACCCCAGACGGGCTCCCGCTGATCGGCCCCCACCCGAACCTCGAGAATCTCATCCTCGCCACGGGACACTCGCGCAGCGGGGTCCTGCTCGCGCCGGTCACGGGGCGCTGGGTCGCGGACCTCGTCGCCGAAAAGTCCCCCGTGCCCGAGGAACTCTCGCCGTCCCGCTTCGCACCGGCCTGAAGCTACAGCGCCTGCCAGGTGTGTGAGGGATGCGAGCGCGGGAACTCCCTGGGGTGGAGGATCTCCGCGAGCACCTCGAGGGAGTCTGCGAGGCGGGGGCCCGGGCGGTTGAAGTACTGGTTGCCGTCGGTGAGGTAGACGCGGCCGGCTCGGACTGCCGTGAGGTCGGCCCAGCCGGGCTGTTCGAGCAGCGGGGGAAGCTCGTTGCGGGTGCGTTCGAGGTCGAAGCCGCACGGGAGCACGACGATCGCGTCGGGATCGGCGTCGCGGAGCTCGGACCACTCCATCCAGGGCGAGTGGGCGCCTGCTTCGCCCAGGAGGGGAGTCCCGCCCGCCAGCGTCACGAGTTCCGGCATCCAGTTGCCCGCCGACATCAGCGGGTCGATCCACTCGACGCACGCGGTGCGCGGTCGGTCGGACGCCCGCGCTGCGCGTGCGGATAGCGCGCCGATCCGCTCGCGCAGCTGGCGAACGAGCTCGCGCCCGCGCTCGGGAGCGTCGAGGGCGTCGGCGACGCGCTGCATGTCGCTCCACACGTCGTCGAGCGTCATCGCCCGCGTCGAAACCACGCGCGGGCGCTCGCCGATCCACGCAGCGAGTGCGTCTTCGAGATCGCGGGGACTTGCAGCGCACACGTCGCACTGGTCCTGCGTGAGGATCGCGGTCGGAGCGAGCTCGCGCAGCTTCTCCGCGTCGACTCGGTACACCGACAGCCCCTCGGACACGAGCGCGCGCACGCGGTCGTCGATCTCGCGGCTCGGCGCGTCGGCGTCGAGCTTCGGCGCCGTGAGGGCCGGGAGCCCCGCGACCGACGCGGGGAAGTCGCACTCGTGGGAGCGCGCGACCAGTGCGTCCTCGAAGCCGAGCGCGCAGGCGATCTCGGTGGTGCTCGGTAGCAGGGAGGCGATTCGGTGCAAGCTCGTGTCCGGAGTCGGGGGCGACGTCGAGCGTCGCAGCGGTTGGGTCTCTACTGTCGCAACGGGCCGGACTCCCGGCAAGCGGCCGCCCCACCGAACCGGCCTGCGCTACCTTCCGCCTTCGTCCATGGACGTGCTCGCCCCCTTCCACCCCGCAGTGCGCACCTGGTTCGAGCGGCGCTTCGAGCAGGGACCGACCGAGCCGCAGCTGGAGGGTTGGCCCGCCATCGGCGCTGGGCGCGACACGCTCATCGCTGCACCCACGGGTTCCGGCAAGACCCTCGCCGGCTTTCTCGTCTGCATCGACCGCATCTACCGCGAGTTCGAAGCGGGCGCCGATCTCGCAGACGCCACCGATGTCGTCTACGTCTCCCCTCTGAAGGCCCTCGCGGTCGACATTCACCAGAACCTCGAGACGCCCCTCGCCGAGATCGCGGAAGTCGCGGCCGAGCTCGGCATGCGCTCACCCGCCATTCGAGCGCAGGTGCGAAGCGGCGATACACCCAAGTCCGCGCGCGCCGCGATGGTGCGCCGCCCGCCCCACATCCTGGTCACGACCCCCGAGTCGCTGTATCTCCTGGTCACCGCCGAGCGCAGCCGCGCAACCCTCGAAAGCGTGCGCACGGTGATCGTCGACGAGATCCACGCGGTGGCGAGCAACAAGCGCGGATCCCACCTCTCGCTGACCCTGGCCCGGCTGGACGCGCTCTGCGAGAAGCGACCCGCCCGCATCGGCCTGTCGGCGACACAGAAGCCGATCGACGTCGTTGCACGCCTGCTCGTGGGAGCCCCGTGCGCGCCGCTGCCCCGCGAGGCCAACCCCGAGCCCACCTGCCACATCGTCGACGTCGGTCACCGCCGCGCGCTCGACATCGCCATCGAAGTTCCCGCGAGCGAGCTCGAGGCCGTCGCGTCGCACGAGCAGTGGGCGGAGATCGTCGATCGAATCGCGGCCCTCGCGAGGGAACACCATACGACGCTCGTCTTCTCGAACACCCGCCGTCTCGCCGAACGCTTCGCCCACATGCTCGAGGAACGGCTCGGCGACGGACAGGTGGCGGCCCACCACGGAAGCCTCTCGAAGGAGCGCAGGCTGCGCATCGAGAACCGCCTGCGCGCGGGCGACCTCGACGTGCTGGTCGCCACCGCCTCGCTCGAGCTCGGCATCGACATCGGGCCCGTCGATCTCGTGTGTCAGCTCGGCTCGCCGCGCAGCCTCGCGACGTTCCTGCAGCGGACCGGCCGTTCGGGTCATACGAGGGGTGGC
>JABSQW010000698.1 GCA_013215605.1 Myxococcales bacterium | reverse complement strand
GCAGGTTCTCACAGACGAAGAGACGTTTTCGGCGCGCTGCAACCAGGAGGGCATGGGTCCGTACATGGGCGAGATCCTGCTCGGCAAGGACGGCCGCGAGCACACGACGTATCGCAACCTCGTCTCCCACGCGTTTCGCGCCTCGGCCCTGCAGCGCTGGGAGGAAGAGCTGATCCGCCCGACGATCCACGAGTTGCTCGACGCCATCGCTCCGCTGGGGCGCTCGGATCTGGTCCGCGACGTCACGACCCCCTATCCCACGCGCGTGATCGCCGCGATCATCGGCGTTCCCGTGGAAGATCACCGCAAGTTCCACGCGTGGTCGTCGCAGATCAACGGCGGTCCGCTTCACCCCGAGGCGGGCCGGGCCGCGTCCCAGGCCATGCGCGACTACCTGACACCCATCGTCGAGGATCGCCGCGCCAGGCCCCGAGCCGATCTCATCAGCGACATCGTGCACGCGAAGGTGGACGGCGAGCAGCTCGACGACGAGCACATCTACGGATTCCTGCGCCTCCTGCTGCCAGCCGGCGCCGAGACCACCTACCGCGAGATGGGGATCCTGATGCTCGCGCTCCTGACGCACCCCGATGTGTTCGAACGTCTCCGCAAGAACCGCGACGCCATACCGGGAGTCATCGAGGAAACCCTGCGTTGGGACAGCTCGGCGCCGATGATCGCGCGCGTGACGACCCGCGATACCGAGATCGGCGGCTGCCCGCTCCACGAGGGCACCCGGGTGTCGGTCTCGATGGGCTCCGCCAACCGCGACGAGCAGGTCCACGCCGACGCCGAAAGCTGGAATCCGAACCGCCCTCCGGGCCCGCCCCACCTGGCTTTCGGCTGGGGGCGGCACGTCTGCCTCGGTATGCACCTCGCCAGACTCGAGCTGCGGGTCGGCCTCGAGGCGATCCTCGACCGGCTGCCCGGCCTGCGCCTCGACCCCGCCGAGCCCGTTCCCGAGATCCAGGGAACCGCCTTCCGGGGACCCGACAGCCTGCCGGTCCTCTTCGACTCCGCCTGAATTCCGTATCGACCGCCGCCGGCGGGAACTTCGTGCCCGAGCCCAACACCGCCGAGCCTCCAGGGCTCGGGCTCAGTGGCTTGCGCTTCGGCGGCTCACGCTGGGGTAGGACGGGGCCGCGCTGCCCCTCTCTCGCTTCGACGCTCGCGTCGCCCAGCTCGTCCACGCCGTCGTCGAGCGAAGTCAGGACGGGCAGTCTCTGACCTCAACGAGTGCCGCTCGTTAGGCGTGTTCCCAAGAACACAGCTTGAAGTTCCTGTCCGCGGCAGGGCGGAGCTTCAGCGGCGCGCACGAGCTGCATGGACGCGAAGAAACGCGCCCGCGAGCAGACTTCCCAGGAGGAGCAACCGGCCCGGCGCCCCGAGCAGCGGGACCGGAACTCCTTGATCCCCGTCCTCGAGCTGCTCGATCCGCCAGACCTGGTTGACATCGCTGCTGGAGGACGCTTCCACGCCAACGCTGTCGCCCACCGCGGGTCCACCCGCCGACGGCTGCAGGGCCAGGTAGAAATCCGTGTTGGCGAGACGAATGCGGGCAAACTCGCCGCTCTCGATTTCTTCGACGAACCACTCGGCGGCCGCCGGGTTGTCGGGCCCTTGGCCGGTCCGCAAGAGCACCGGGTCTCCTGGGGACGGAGACGTTTGCGCCGGGACGACGTAGAGCCAGATGCCATCGTCTCGAGCCGCCCGGTTGATGATGATCACGCTGCCCCCGACCACCTCCTGGAAATGCCAGGCCGTGTCCGTCACGGAGAGGTCAGCGCTCACCAGGACGGCATCGCCCTCGTTCCAGACACCGTCCGAGCCCTCGACACCCGCCGCTGCGAATCCCCCGATTCGTGTGCTCAGGCGCACGTGCCGATTGTCTGCGAACGTCCGAGTGAGGTTGTTCGAACTCACGTTGTTCGAGTGGATGGAAAGCCCGTACTCGCCGCCCCCGTGGGCGATGAATGAGCCTCCGTTGAAGGCCGCATGGTTGCCGTAGATTTGTCCGCCGGACGAATTGGGCGGATTTCCGCTCGTGTCGTCCGAGTCGAGGCGAATGGCGTGCCTTCGCTTATTGGTAAATATGTTGTTCCGCACGACGAAGGTGTCGACCTCGGTGACGTTGATGCCGTCGTCGCTGACCCCCTGGAAGGAGCAACCCTCAACCAGCAGTTCCGAGCTCTGCTTGATGTGCAGTCCGTCGCCGTTGGTCGAGCGCCAGCGGCCCGGCCGGATCGCCACCTGGCTGTCAATCACCGAGAGCCGGGTGGTGGTGGCCGAGTTGACGAACATGGCCGATGCCGAATAGGCGGTGACGTTTCGAACCTCGATGTTCTGGGAACTGCGAATATGAAGGTTGTTCCCGCCTTCCCGGTACTGGTAGGTAAAGCGATCGCCCAGGGCGAAGTCAGCGGCGATCGTGGCCGCAGCCGACGTCATGACGAAATCGTAGACATCGGGATCGGAGCCCGAGAGGCTCACCGAGGAGGCTTCATAAACACTCCCAGAGCCCTGCTTGGGGCGCCCGGGAATATGCGGGTCGAGAAGCCAGCCCCAGTGCCGGATATTCCCCGAAGCTGAATCCTCGGGCGGAAACAGGAGCGGGCTGAGACCTCGCACGGATCGAACGGTCACGACGTTTCCGTTCACCGCTTCAACCAAGCCGTCCATGTAGGGAAGAGGGTCGCGGTCGAATTCCAGGTTCTCCACGAGAACGTTCTGCGATGCGTGAATGCCCAGGGTCTGCCGCTCGAGCTGTCGATGGACGATCGTGGCCCCGTTTCCGACAAAGTGAAGCCAGTCGGGATTCTGGTTGAGCTGGCGGACGATCAGTGCGAATGCAGGGTCATCGAGTTCGAATGAATCCAGGTGGTAGGTTCCACCGGACTCGAACACCACCGACGCCGGCCCGGCGCCCGCATTGGCGGGATCCTCGAGCCAGTCCATGGCATCGTCAATGGCAGTCTGTATTCCGGGGCGGTCATCGTCGCCTGCAAAAAAGCCCGTGGCGTCGCCGGGATTTCCCCCGTGAACGAAGAAGAGAGGCGGGGAGAGAGCCCGGGCCGAGGCCGAAAGCAAAACCAGCAGGCCCATCGGAAGGATCACCATGGCCAGGGGGCCTGCGCGGCCGTTCTCGCGGAGCGCAAAGCGCATCAAGGGCCTTCTCCAGTTCCCCCGCTCATCGAAACGTCGCCCACGTGGCACCGACTGCCGGAACCACTGTCAGAGCCCGCGCTCGATCGTCGCGACCCCTCATTGTCTCAAATACGCCCCCCGGCCCGAAACGGCCCCGGCCGGAACGACCGAAGATCAGCGGCGCGAGGCCGGGCTCGAACCCGCAGGGTTCTCGTGGGTTTCCGAAGCTGCCGGCACGACCACCGGCCCGAGATCCCCGATCATGCACTTCACGCTCCCGCCCCCCTTCTTCAGGAACTCGGAGACATTCACCGTCAGCGGAGTCACCCCGCGCTCGCGCACCTGTCCGAGCAGTGCGTCCGACACGCCCCCCGGCATCAGCAGGTGGGACTCGCTGCCGTGAGTGAGGGTGAAGGAGTTGGCGGCATAGCGTTGCGCGTCGGGGACCGACAGGGGGATGAGGGCGTCGCCGAAGGCTTCTTGCAACGATCGCCAACCTTGCGGGGCGATGCTCTCGCGGTAGGCGAGG
>JABSQW010000697.1 GCA_013215605.1 Myxococcales bacterium | reverse complement strand
TCTCAACCGTTTAATTTTTACAGTTAACTTTTTTTTTTAATTTTATATATTTATGTCGTTCATTTTTTCCAATTGAAAAGTAGGCATGCATCCGTCTTATAATATTATTTTTATTGCATGTTATTACTTTATTGTTGGCGTGAAAGCCAGTGAGGAAGGGGAACCTTTGATACCTTGGCGGTTAGGATAACGTCTTTGACGTGAAAGCCGGCGATAAAGGGGATCCTTGAGATCTGGTTAGCATAGCGTTTATAAAATGCTGAATAATATATCTAATTATTTTTGTCGCTTTTGCTTTGTTATTATGTTTTATATTTTTGTTTTTATTTAATGCATATTTTTTGTTTTGTTAATGTTTTAATGGAGGATGCGATGCTTACGTGTATTTCAATTTTTTTTTTTTAATGTTGCGTAAGTTGTTATTATATTTTACTTTATTGTAGGCTTACGTATATTTCAATATTTTTTTCTTTTACGTAAGTGATTATTAGCTTTTTTACTCTATTGTTTAAGCATAGGTCGTGAATCCGACCTATGCTTGCGGAACCAGCACGGAACCATGATGTTTTTCTTTTTACATATTTAAGTAGTTTGTAAGTTGTGGTTGTGGTAACGTGCGTTTTCTCAGCAATTTGAGTTTTACTGTTTGCTTTTTTTTTATTTTATTTATTTATGTCATTCATTTTTTTGCAGTTGAAAAGTAGGCATGCCTTCGTCTTATATTATTAGTTTTTATTGCATGTTATTACTTTATTGTTTGCGTGAAAGCCAGTGAGAAAGGTGAACTTTTGATACCTTGGCGGTTAGGATAACGTCTTTGACGTGAAAGCCGGTGATAAAGGTGACCCTTGATACCTGGTTAGAATAACGTTTATAAAATGTTGGATATTAATAATTTTTTTTGTCGCTTTTTCTTTGTTATTATATTGTTTTTGTTTTTTTTTTTTTAATATATGTTTTTTTGTTTTGTTAATGTTTTAATGAAGATGGCTTACTTGTATTTCAATATGTTATTTTAGTGTAAGTAAGTTATTATTACTTTATTGTAAATGGTAAACAGTCGGCAAACTCGGTGAAGTGAATCCGGCTTATGACTGCGGAATTAAAACGGAACCAAAGATCGGTGGCGTGTGTTTCTCAATCATTTAATTTTTACTATTTACTTTTTTTATTATATGTTTATCTCAATCATTTTTTTTACAATTGAAAAGTAGGCATGTTTGCGTTTTATATTATTATTTTTTATTGCATGTTATTACTTTATTGTTGGCGTGAAAGCTGGCGAGAAAGGGGGACCTTTTGATACCTTGACGGTTAGGATAACGTCTTTGACGTGAAAGCCGGCGATAAAGGGGAACTTTGTTTGAGACCTGGTTAGAATAACGTTTAAAAAATGCTGAATAATGTATATAATTGTTTTTGTCGCTTTTTACTTTGTTATTATGTTATATATTTTGTTTTGTTATGAGTAATGTTTAAGTTTCTTTTCATTATATTATGTTTGTATAATGTGTTAAAAACGAAAGATAATGTACAATTTATTATATGTTAATGATATTGAATGAAAAAGTTGGTCTACGTTGTGTTTTATTTGAGTGATAAGTAGAGTGTCAACAACTTTCTATCAGTGTACTGTGTTTAATAATATGTTATATTGATATATCACAATATATGTACAATTTGTTTTTTTTTATTTTATTTATGTGTGTATATTTTTGTGTATATATTACTTTTCAACGATTTTTTTTTATTTTTCCTATTGTCTGTCCATACCTGGTCGATCCTGCCAGTAATCATATGCTTGTCTCAAAGGTTAAGCCATGCATGTCTAAGTGAAGCAGTCTTAGCACTGCGATCCTGCGTATCGCTCATTATATAAGCTATAATTTATTTGATGGTCAGAACAATTG
>JABSQW010000696.1 GCA_013215605.1 Myxococcales bacterium | reverse complement strand
CCGCGACACGCCGAACAGAAACGGTACGTCGATGGCGTGGAACGCGCCGAGCGAGCGGCGCAGCAGTCGTGGCTGCCAGGTAAACAGATACGAGTAGGCGTCGCCCCCCGCTGCCACGTGAGCATCGGCGAGTTGCGAGGCCGGGTAGTGGAAGACGCGGGCCGACTGAAAAGCGCTCCACACCTCGAAGGGCGACGTCTTTCCACCGCGCGACCGTACGGCCTCGCGGTACTCGCGCGCCGCCTGGCCCGCCGCGGGCGCGCTCTGGGCAACACTGGGCAGCACCTCGGCGAACCGCTTGACGAGTCCCCGCTCGTGCATCGCGTTGGGCGGCATGTCGAACATCGAGAAGAGCTTCCACTCGTCGAGCGTGGTGCCGACGAGCAGCGGGATGTGCGCTGCAGCACCCGAGCGGATCGCCTCGAGTGGCCCCTGCGTGATGAGATCGCCGTCGATCACGGGCAGGAAACACATCAGCTTGCGGCGGTTCACGAGTCGCCGATTCGTCGCACCCTGGGCTCGCAGGATCCGCCGGACGTCGACGGAGCCGAGTTCCTCCGGGCGCCGGATGCCGAGCTCGCCCATGAACGCCTCGGTCACGGTCGCAGCCTCGGCCGCGGTGTTCACGTGATCGGCGGCACCGCTCTGGCAGATGGCTCGGTGGAACAAGCCACGCGCGCGGGGGGAGCCGATCAGCGCCGCGATACTCATCGCTCCGGCCGACTGGCCGCAGACGGTGAGGTTGTTGGGGTCGCCGCCGAAGCGGTCGATGTTCTCGCGGACCCATTCGAGCGCAGCGATCTGGTCGCGGATGCCGGCGTTGCAGGCGCCCCGATAGTCGTCGCCGAAGGCGTCGAGACTCAGGTAGCCGAGAGCGCCGAGTCGGTAGTTGAGCGTGACGACTACACTGTCCCCCAGCCGCGCGAGGCCCCGACCGTCGTAGATCGGTGTCGTTCCGGAACCGATCAGGAAGCCGCCGCCGTGGATCCAGACGATCACCGGCCTTCGAGTCGAATTCGTGCCCGGCGTATAGATGTTGAGCGACAGGCAGTCCTCGGACTGGCGGATTCCCCCGGTGAGATTCAGGAATCGCAGCCCGGGAACGCTCGCCTGGATGGCGGCGCTGGCGGGACGCTTCGCTTCGCGGGTCCCCGTCCAGGGCTGCGGGGGACGGGGCGCCCGGAAGCGCCGGTCGCCCGTGGGCGCTGCCGCGTAGGGGATGCCCTTGAAAACCCGGATCCCGCGGCTCTCCACGCCCTGCACCCGGCCGTAGGCGGTTTCGACCACCGGCGGTCCACCAAGTCCACGCTCGCTCCGCTCCGCGCGCATCAGCTCCCATCCTCGTCCGGGGGGACGCTGTCCGCGGGATGGAGGGCCCGCGTTCGGTCTGCGGAGGCACGCCCACCTGGGGTGGACGTGGGGACTCGATTGGCGCAGCGCAGCATAGATGAACCCGAACTTCAACGCATGCAGGAGCGGCTCGAACACCCGTGAACCGAGGTGCCGCACCGCGATCGATAGGCTATCCCACGATCCGCTCTCACCCGAGGCCGCCGATCCATGGACCGCAATTCGTGACCGCCCCGCTCCCCGGCAGCAACTTCGAGGGCTGTCGCGTCGTGGTCCGCTCCGAATCGGGCGATGTCTTGTTCGACGACGACGACTGCGACGTGCGCGTCGAGCCCACCCAGCTCGTGGTGAGCTACTGGGACGACCTCGGTGCCGTCGTCTTCTCCGGCCGCGCGGACGACAACGGGCTCTACGACCTCTGGTGCCGCAGCCGTCCGCGTCGCGCCGAGCTCCGCTACGAGCAGGGCGACCGCGCGTTCGAGGGGACCTGGCGCGAAGACGACCAGTGCGGAAGCTGGCGAATCGCACTCCCCGCCGGCGGGCCCGGGGACTGACGCGCTTCCCCGCGGCCGCGGGTGTTTGCCTTCCTGTAGAATCCGGCGCGCGCGGCGTGGCCGCTTCGCAGAGGAGTTCCCATGCAGGATTTCGAAGGCAGGGTCGCGGTCGTCACGGGCGGCGCGAGCGGCATCGGGCGCGCTCTGGCGGAGGCGTTCGTCGAGCTCGGCATGAAGGTGGTCCTCGCCGACGTCGAGGAGGCGCTCCTCGAGAATACCGCGGGCGCACTCGCCGCGGCGGGGGGCGACGTCATCGGCGTGCGCACCGATGTCGCCAAGGCGAGCGACCTGAAGGCGCTCGCCGAGAAGACCCTCGAGCGGTACGGCGCCGTGCACGTGCTGTGCAACAACGCGGGCGTTTTCTGCGGCGGGCGCACGTGGGACGCGCCGATCGAGGACTACGACTGGCTCCTGGGCGTGAACGTCTACGGCGTACTGCACGGCATCCAGGCGTTCGTTCCCCTCATGCTCGCCCAGGGCGGCGAGGGTCACATCGTCAACACCGCGTCGATGGCCGGCGTGACGGCACTGCCGTTCGTGTCCGCCTACCACATGAGCAAGCACGCCGTGATGGCCCTCTCCGAATGCCTCTACAAGGAGCTGGCCGCGGAACACAGCTCCATCGGTGTCTCGGTGCTCTGCCCGGAGATGATCAATACCCGTATCGGGACGTCCGAGCGAAACCGCCCGAGCGATCCGTCGCGCGACCCCGAACGACAGAGTTCGCCGATCAAAG
Source organism: Myxococcales bacterium (assembly GCA_013215605.1). GTDB lineage: Bacteria > Myxococcota_A > UBA9160 > UBA9160 > SMWR01 > JABSQW01. Next base: position 7,683 of record JABSQW010000696.1, on the reverse strand, counting down.
ATCTCATCGAAAAGAGCACGGTCGCCGCCGCAGCCGGGGGCATCCCGCCGAAGGTCATCGCCGACCGCGTGGTCGACGCGATTCGCGCGGAACGCTTCTACATCCTCTCGGACGATACGTGGCGCGACCTCGGCAACACACGTCTCGAGGACATCCGGCTGGGGCGCAATCCCACGCTGGCGTTGCCGGAGGGCTGAGCACCCTCGTCAGCCCTGCGACGGATCCGGGGGGCTGGTCTCTTCTTGCTTTGGCGGCCCGCCGCCCTCGCCGGACCCAGCGAGGCAGGAATCAGGCCGCGAGGGCGGCCAGCTTCTCGCCGGCGAAGAACCTCTTCGGATTCTCGATCAGCAGCGCATCGATCTGGTGCTGGGTCGCGCCGCCTTCGAGCAGCCGCGGCGCAATCCGCTCGGTGAAGTGGAGCGGATTCCAGATCTCTCCCATGGCCTGAAAAGTTGCCGCGTCCGGAATCGGCTGCCCGCGCCAGCACCACACCGAGTCGTGGGAGACCACCACGCGATCGCCGGCGCCGCGCTCGAGGAGCCGCAGCAGCGCAGCCACGCGCTCGGCGTCGGGATGGATGAAGTCGAGACCGAAGCGATCGAAACCGAGGTACGAGCCGCCGCTCGCGATCTTCATGTGGTAGTCGTGATTGGACGTGCCGCACGAGTGGCCGATGACGATTCGCTGCGCCGGGACCCCCGCTTCGGTGAAGATCTGCTGCTGCTCATCGCCGAGCGTTCCGGCGTCGGTGTGGGTGGTGATGGGCGCGCCCGTCTCCACGGCGGCCTTCGCCGCGGCGGTGAGGATCGTGCGCTCGTAGTCGGTGATCGCTCGGTGACCGGTGGCCACCTTGATGATGCCGGCGCGCACGCCGGTGGAGCCGATGCCCTGCGTGAGCTCGTGAATGAACAGCTCCGTCATCGCGTCGACGTTGTCGCCGAAGTTCCCGCGGAATTGCCAGTACGCCGTACCGCCCTCGGCCTGTTTGTAGAGGCCCGTGGCGCAGATGATCTGGAAGTCCGTCCTCTGGGCGACCTCCGCCATGAACTCGACGTCGCGCCCGAGGTCGTTGGGGCACGGGTCGACCATGGCCGTGATCCCGTGCGCCTTCATCTCCTCGATCTTGTCGACGCACACCGCGAACATCTCGTCGCGCGTCGCGCCCGGGCGGAGCGTATCCGCCTCCCAGCCGGGATAGCCGATCAGCAGGTGCTCGTGCATGAGCGTGCGGCCGAGCTTGTCGGGGGTGGTCGAACCGGTGACGGTGTGGATCGGAAACTCGCTCATGGAATCCTCCGGCGCGTGATGCCCGCATCCTACGCCCCCGCGGTGGCGCAGGGAAGCACACTGACCATCAGAAATCCGGCAGCTCGCGGGCGATCGCGCCGGCGAGCCAGTGGCTGTACACCGCTGCGGCCTCCGGGAGCAGATGCGTGTAGTCCGCGAAGTCCCGGTCGCTCACGAGATCGGGGGGAACGAAGGCCGAAGCGGCTCCCGTGCGCTCGGCGGCCGCCTGCAACGTGCGTCGTCCACCCTGAAGATTCCGCTCGGGCGATGCCATCAGCTCGAGCAGCGCACCGCGTTGCGGCGCGTCGACGAGGAGTACGCGCGCACCGGCCGCTTGGGCCGCTCCGATGGCGGTGTCGAGCGCATCGGCGTAAGCGGGGGCAGTGCGCCAATCGCGCACGATGGCGCGCTGATGATCGCGCATGCGCTGATTGAGCACGCGCGGCTCGCGCGAGCGATAGCCTCGCTCCGGATCCATGGCGCCGGAAGCCCGTTCCGGGAGCGCTCCCTCGCCGATGAGGCGCAACCGCAAGTGCGGTGCCCGGTTGCGCAGCGCGGCGTGATCGAGGAGCCACCGGGCGATGCGACCGCGTGGCGGGAGCGGATCGAGCAGGGCCTTTGCGTACGCGCTCTCGAGGACGATGTCCGCCCAGCGGTTGTTTTCGGCCGCCGTCGAGTCCGTTGCGCGCGGCGAGATCCGGAAGACGAACGCGCGCGGACGATCGACTGCGAGCACGAGTTCCACCAGCATCGGGAAGGTCAGCGCGTTGTGCCCCGCGATCCCGAAATTGAACACCCGCACGAGGGCTCCGTCACGCTGGCGCGAGAGCTCCTCGGCGACCACGCTCGGAATCACACCGCCGTGGATCATCGAGGCGCCGATGACGACGACGTCGTTCGCCCCCTCCGCGGCCACCTGCGCGCGGAGACTTTCGTAGCGCGTCATCGAATCCGGGTGACCGGTCAACACCGCTGCGGGCCACCCCGAGCGATCGAGAACCTCGTTCGAGACGATCACCAGGAGTGCCGCCAGTGCGAGGGCCCGCGCGCTGCCCCGAACCGCGTCCGTTGCCGTTCGCGTGTTCACGTCACACCCACATCGGATCTCGACATCGCTCCCCCATCAGAACTGGAAGTAGATGAACGACCGGGTCTCCGGCCCGGCGAGGATCACGGCGGCGACGAGCATCCCCGCGATGGCGAAACCGCGGGCCGGCCACGGCCACGTCGAGCTCCACGAACTCGTCCCCGCACGCAGCTGGAGGACGTCGAAGAGCCACACCAGGACGATCCACCCCAGCGCGAGCGGCGGGGACTGCCACTCCGAGGCGAAGAGTCCACCGAGCCCCGAAAGATGCGCGATCCCCTGCGCGACCGCCGAGCCCCCGCTCCCGACCTGCGCGCGGAACATCACGCCCGCGAGCGTGAACGCGTGGAAGCTCGCGAAGCAGCCGAGCGCGAGTCGCAGGGCGCTCCGCGGCGAAGTCGACCGACGCGCGCCCGCTCCGCCGGACAACAGCTCGTGGCCGACCAGGATCAGGCCGAACCCCGCGCCCCACAACACGTAGTTCCAACCGGCTCCGTGCCAGAGCCCCGCGAGCAGCATCACGACGAAGAGATTCAAGAGCAGACGCGCGCGCCCCCGCCCCGTTCCCCCCAGCGGGTAGAAGACGTAGTCGCGCAGCCAGCTCGTCAGACTCACGTGCCAGCGCGCCCACAGCTCTCGGACATTCGGAGCGAAGAACGGCGCGCGGAAGTTCTCCATCAGCGAGATCCCGAAACAGCGCGCCACACCGCGGGCCATCTGCGAGTAGCCGAAGAAGTCGCAGTAGATCTGGAAGATGAACGCGTAGGCACCCCAGAGGAGCATCCACGCCCCCTGCTCCTTCGGTGACGCGAAAATCGGATCGGCCACGGTTCCGAGGACGTCGGCGACGGACTTGAGGAGCCAGCCCTGCGCAAACAGGAACACCCCCGCCTCGATTGCCACGAGGTCGATCCGCCGCGGCGCTGCGATCGCGCGCAGGAGATTGCGTGCGCGTTCGATCGGACCGGCGACCAGCTGCGGGAAGAAGCTGATGAAGGTCGCGAACTCCACGAGAGACCGAGACGCCGGGATCTGGCCGCGATAGACGTCGATGGTGTAGGCCATCGACTGGAAGGTGTAGAAGGAGATTCCGATCGGGAGCAGCCAGTGGAGCTCGGGCAGTACGTCGCCAGCGCCAAGCCAAGTGGCCAGCCCATTCGAGCTGGCCGCAAAGAAGTCCCAGTACTTGAAGAACCCCAGCATCCCCAGGTTCGCCGCGAGACTCACGCCGAGCAGCCGGCGGCGCCTCGCGACGTCGGACGTCTTCTCGATGGCCCGCGCCACGACGAAGTCGACCCCCGTCGAGACCATCAGGAGCGGGACGTAGCGCCACTCCCACCAGCCGTAGAAGAAGTACGAGGCGACCAGCAGGAGCAGGTTCTGTTGGCGGGTTCTGCGCAGCAGCAGGGCGGCGGGCCACACCAGCGCCAGAAACAGCGCGAAATCCAGCGTGTGGAATAGCAACGAGCGCCTCCCGGGCGCCAGAGCATACCAGTCGGCTGCAATCGGAGTGCCGCCAGCCCGCTCGAAAGCCGGTAGAGTTGGCGCGCATGTCGGACCGCAGCCGCCAGGCCATCGGGTTCGTCCTGATCGCGGGCGCGGCGCTGCAGGTGTGGTTGTGGTCGCAGCAAGTCGTGTCGGGCGACCAACTCGCACTGCTCGAGCCCGCGCGCGCGTTCGCAGACGACGGCACTCTCGCGCCCTTCGCGAAGCGCATGAGCGGTGGCGGCAAGGTCCCGGGAGCGCTCCTGCCCCTGCTCGTCGGCCTCCCCCTCGCGGTCTGGAACGACGACCGCGCACCGGCGATTCTGATGGGACTCAGCCAGTGGGCCGCGGTAGCGATCCTCGCTTCGATCCTGGCGCGTCGGCTCGGGCCAAAGATGACCGCGGCGTACCTGGCCGTGTACTGGCTGTCGCCGTGGCGCATCTATCACTCGGGATTTCTGTGGGAGCCGGGCTACCTGCTGCTGCCCGCAGCGGTCCACTTCCTGTGCTGCGAGCGACTGCGCCACGAGCGCGGCCGCGCCGCGAGTGCCGGGCTCGGCGCCGTGCTGGCGTGCACGATGCAGCTCCACGGCTCATTTCTGGTGCTGCTCGCCGCCACGGCGTGGCTCGCGTGGAAGCGACGCCTCCGCCTCCACGTGTTGGCAGCGACCGCGGGGGCCGGACTCGGAGCGCTGACCCTCGTACCAACGGCCCTCGCGTGGCTGGACGGCGACCTGCCCCGCATCGCACCGGAGCGCGACGTCGCGATGTCGGCTCCGCTCCTCGCCGGCGGGAACGTGCTGAAGACCGGCGCCTATTGGCTGCGTCTCGGATCGCCGGACATCGGGCGGCGCCTCCGCCAGGTCGCCGACCCGGCGTCGGCGCATATCGACGTCGCGCCGCCGACTGCGCCGGGTCCGCTCGGCGCGGCACTCGTCCGCGCCATCGCCGGGCTCGCGCTCCTGGGCGTCGCGATCTCGGCCTTCGCGTCGTGGAGGTACCTGCGCGCCCCCCCCGGCGGGCAGGCGGCGGAGGTTCGCGACTACAGCTCCGCGTGCCTGATCGGAGCGCTGGTTGCAGCATTCGTCTCCCCGGTGCCGATCCAGGGCTGGCACCTGATCGTGGTACTCCACGCCGCGTGTCTCCCGACAGCGGCATGGCTGGTCGAGGCGTTCGCGAGTCATTCGGGCCGGCGCCGCGCGCTGGGCGCCGCGTTCCTCGTCGTGCAGTGTGCCGCGTCCATCGCCATCGCGATCGGCCACCCGATGTACGCAGGAGGCGGCGGAGTTCCCTAGCCGGGCACCTCGCCGACCGGCCGGGGAAGCCCAGGCAGAACGGGACGCACCGATCGCGGGAACGGATCGTCTACTGCTTTCCCGAGTTCGCGCCGCTGAAGTGCGCGCCCCACTCGAGGTGATCTCGCGCCCGCACGGCGCACGCGAACCAGCCGGATGATCCGCCGGCCGGACCGGAGTCGAGGAGCTGGGGACGGCGCCCGGAGTCAGGTGGTCGCGGGTCGGCCCGGATGCTCGGCCAGGCGTCCCACCTGGCGCGGCGTGATCAGGCCCTCGTTGAACATCCACAGGAGCGTGTCGCGCAGTGTCTCGCCGGGCGGACGCGGTACGAAGCCGAGCTCCTTGCGCGAGAGCGTCTCGTCGCAGGGCACCATGCGGGTGAGGGTTTCCATCGCTTCGTGGGTGAGGAGCAGGTCGATGCCGAACGCGCGCTGGAAGAAGTCGACCACGTGACCGAAGCCGCGCAGCAGACCGGCAGGCGTCGGGACGCTAAGGAAGCGGCGACCGGTGACCTCCGAGAACAGCGCGAAGAGCGCGTCGGTGTTCAGCAGGTGGCCGCCTGCGAGGTAGCGACGTGGGCCGCGACCGCGCTCGAGCGCGGCGGCGTGGAGCGCCCCGAGGTCGCGCGCGTCGACGACGGGCATGCCACCCGCCGGCGGACACGGCGCGATCCCCAGCTTCACGAACCGGGTCACGATCCGGCCGGCCTCGCCGCGGTGGGGATCGTAGGGTCCCCAGACGCTGCCCGGATACGTGATGACGATGGGTGCGCCGTCGGCCTGTAGCTCACGGGCAACCCGTTCCGCGGCAGCCTTCGACCGCGCGTAGGGATTGATCGGATTCTTCACGGCAGTATCGGGCGTGAAGACGGCAGCGTCGGGCGGGAACAGTGCCGAGAGACTCGATACGAAGAGAATCGGGTCGACGTCGGCGCGGTGAGCCGCTTCGAGCACGTTGCGTGCACCGGCGAGATTGGTGGCCTCGACCTCGGCGTCGCGGTTGCGGTCGAGAGTGAAGACCGCGGCCGCATGCACCACGGCGTCGCATCCCTCGATGGCCTTCGCAACGGCGCCCTCGTCCGTGACGTCGCCGACGACGTGGCCAACGGGACCGACCGCGAGTGGATCGAGCGCCGGCGCAATGCGCTCGGGCGACCGCACGAAGAGCCGAACGTCGTGCCCCGCGCGCGCAATGGCCGCGACGGTGTGCGATCCCACGAATCCGGTTCCGCCGGTCACCAGCACCCGCATGACCGCAACTCCTTCTCGCACTTCGGCCCGACGTCAGCGCTGCATTCCGCCCCGTCGCTCACCTCGGCTGCGGAGCCCTGCCCTGCAGCGGTTCTTTCAACCGGACAAAGATTCCCTCGGCCTCGGCCGTCACGACGTCGCCACAACGCAGCTCGCCCCTGGCGATGATCTTGCGTCCCTCGTGGCCGGTGACGCGACCCGTGAGGGAGAGGTGGGTCTCGAGGGGAGTCGGGGCGCGGTAACGGATCTTCAGCGTACCCGTCATGCCACCCGTTCCGTCGAGTACGGTGGCGACACCCAGGAGCTCGTCGAAGACGAGCGCGATGACGCCACCGTGCACGAAGCCCGGAGGCCCCGCGTACGCGGCTCCAAAGTTCACGCTGCCGTGAACCGCTCCGTCACGCTCCAGCATCTCGACCGGCGGTGCGATGGGATTCCGCGGCCCGAGGATCGGGCTGTACGGAAACAGCTCCTCGGGCTGCGTCCCCTCGAATTCCATCGGGTCGCGCATCCGGAGGCACGATTGCGCGTACGGGCCCCCCCACGCGTGGGGTGCGAGCAGCGCGCGGACCTTCTCGAGCGCGGCCGTCGCCTCGCCCATCACGTTGGACGGCGCGGCGCTGCAGCGTACCTGTTGGATCACGTCGCGTGTGGTGGACACGAGCCGCTCGAGCGCTACGTGATCGGGTTCCTGCCACGCTTCGTCGGTGGCCTCGTTGTCGTTCGGTTCTTCCATCCTGGTATCCTCGCGAACCACGGTATCGGAGGGTCGCGCCATGGGCTACGAGGACATCCGCTTCGAGGTCGACGACGGCGTGGCCGTCATCACGCTGAACCGCCCCGACCAGCGCAATGCCTTCAGCAGCCGCATGGGAGAAGAGTGGTGCGAAGCCTACCGGAAGTGCGACGCCGACGATGCCGTGCGCGTCATCGTCGTCACCGGAGCGGGCTCGGCGTTCTGCGCCGGAGCGGACCTGTCGGCCGGCAAGGACACCTTCGCGAAGCAGGACGCCGCGGGCTTCAGCGCCAACCCCATCGAGCCCCCCGCCTGGACGCTGCGCAAGCCCGTGATCGCCGCCATGAACGGTCACGCCATCGGCCTGGGGCTCACTCTGGCCCTGCACTGCGACCTGCGTCTCTGCGCCGACGAGGGCAAGTACGGAATCCTCCAGGTGCGCCGCGGCGTCATGCCCGACGCCTACGCGCACTGGACCTTGCCGCGGCTCGTCGGTATGGAGCGAGCGGCCGACCTGCTGCTGACCGGGCGCAAGATCACGGG
>JABSQW010000695.1 GCA_013215605.1 Myxococcales bacterium | reverse complement strand
GGGTCGTCGAACACGCGTTCGCGGCTCTGTCCGAGCCATGTACCGCCGTCGACGAAGAGCGTGTGGCCGGTGACATAGCGCGAATCTTCCGACGCGAGAAACAGCGCGACGCCGCCGATGTCGAGCTCCGGATCACCCGCGCGCGGGATCGGTTTCTTGCGCTCCTGCTCCGCGGCCATCTCCGGTTGGCGTTTCGCCCAGGCCTGGTAGACCGGCGAAGCGGCGCCAGGTGCGATCGCGTTGACGAGGATTCCGTCGTGCCCCCACTCCCGGGCGGCGGTCTTCGTGATCGAGCGGATCGCCTCCTTGCTCGCGTTGTAGTCCACCGTGAGACGCTGTCCGACCTCGCCGTTGAGCGATGCGAAGTTGATGATGCGCCCGCCGCCCCCGTTCCGCATCACGGGGTAGACGGCGCACATCGCCCAGAATGTGGCGAGCGGTCCGGTGAGGAGCGAGACCGACCACATCTCGTCGGTCTTCTCGTGGAAGGGGACGTTCGGGGTGAAGCTCTGGGCATTGTTGACGAGGATGTCCACGCAGCCGAACGTGTCGACGGTCTTTTCGACCAGCGCCTCGAGCTGCGCGCGATCGGAGACGTCCGTGGGAACTGCGATCGCCTCCGCGCCGAGCTTCTCGAGCTCCGCGACGACGCGTTCCCCGCGGTGCGCCTTCCACTCGGCGACCACCACGCGGGCGCCCTCTTTGGCGAAACGGTGGGCGATACCACGGCCGATTCCCTGGCCGGCGCCCGTGACGATGGCTACGCGATCGATGAGGCGGTCCACGGGGGCTCCTCCACGCGGACCCTGGATGGAATTCGAGGTGTCCGCACCGCGTCATGATGCGCGGACCGCTGCGCTGGGGTCAAACCCGGGGGTCCGCGCGGCGCTCCCAGAGAGAACGAGCCGGAGGCGGCTCCGGCTCGTTCTTGCACGCCTTCCCCTGGCAGTAACAGCGCACATGAAAACTGCTTGGAAACAATTTGCCACACGAACACAGCGCCAGGCAATGGACGGACCGTCTCGCCAGCGCCCCAAGAGCCATTTTCGAACAGCCGCCCGCAGTCGATGAGCAGCGACCGTGCAGGTAGCATCTCGATCGTGAGCACGAGCTCCAGCATCGTTCGCGCTGGCGTCGCCGCAGCGCTCCTCGCCGTGACCTTCGCGGTCTTCGCGCCTGTCCGCCACCACGACTTCGTCCGCTACGACGACTACGTGTACGTCGTGGACAATCCGCTTCTCGATCAGCCGCTGACACTCGAGCGGCTCGCCGCGGCGTTCCGCCCCTATGAGACCAACTGGATTCCGTTGACCTGGATCTCGCTGCAGATCGACCGCGCGCTGTTGGGTCCGGCGCCTCCCGGCTTTCTGTTCGTCAACGTCCTCCTCCACGGGGCGACCGCGGTGGTCCTGTTCTTCGCACTCGCGACGCTGACGGGTGCGTTCTGGCGGTCTGTCATCGTCGCGGGTGTGTTCGCCGTCCACCCGCTCCACGTGGAGTCCGTCGCGTGGGTGTCGGAGCGGAAGGACGTCCTGTCCGGGCTCTTCTTCGCGCTGACGCTGCTCGCCTGGGGGCACGCGACAGCCGACGAGTCACGACGCAGGACTCGTGCACTCGTGGTGGCGCTGTTCGGGGCCGGGCTCCTCGCGAAGCCGATGCTCGTGACCACACCCTTCGTGCTGCTTCTGCTCGACTACTGGCCGCTCGGGCGGCTGCAATCGCGCGGTGTGAAGCGGATGGTGATCGAGAAGTGGCCGCTGTTCGCGCTGGTCGTCGCGGTGTGCGTGGTGACGTACGTCGTGCAGCGTGACCTCGGCGCGATGCCCTTCAACGCTCCGGCGTTCCTCATCCGAGTGCAGAACGCGGTGCACGCAACGTCGCTGTACGTCGTGAAGAGCTTCTGGCCCACCGGCCTCGCCGTCTTCTACCCCTACCCGCCCAGCATCGCGGCGCCGCTCGTGACGGCGGTGGAGGTGCTGTCGCTCGCAGCGTTCACCGCGATGGCGGCGCATCAGCTGCGAGCCCGACCCTACATCGCGGTGGGGTGGCTGTGGTTCGTCGGGATGCTCGTTCCGGTGCTCGGGCTCGTTCAGGTGGGAATGCAGGCGCGCGCCGACCGCTATCTCTACCTGCCGCAGATCGGTCTCGCGGTCGTGGTGGTGTGGGGCCTCGCCGACCTGCTCTCGAGACTGCGACCCGCGGCCCGGATGAGTGTCGCGGCAGCGGTAGCGGGTGCGTCTCTCACCGCGTTCGCGGTGGTCGCACACCTGCAGGTTCAGCGCTGGAGCGACACCACGACGCTGTTCGAACACGCCCTCGCCGTCACCGAGGGCAACTATCTCGCGCACAAGATCCTCGGGGGCGAACACTGGCGCGCCGGCCGGCTCGAGGATGCGGAGCGCTCGTACCTGGCGAGCCTCGACCTGAAGAACGACTGGGCGACCACTCACAACGACCTCGCGCGCCTGTACCGCGAGCGCGACATGCGCGCGCAGGCGCTGCGGCACTTCGCGCTTGCGATCCGATTCGACAGCACGAGTGTATCGGCGCTCAACGAGCTGGGCGCGACGCTTGCGGCGTTCGGCCGTTTCGCCGAGGCGAAGCCGATCTACGAAGAAGCCGTCCGCATGGATCCGGAGCGCGCCGACAGCGTGGCGTCACTGGCCGCCACATCGCTGGCCCTCGGGTTGCCCGCCCTTGCACTGCGCCACGGCCGAGAGGCGCTGCACCTCGATCCGAAGTCGAGCGTCGCAGCCAACACGGTGGCGTGGATCCTCGCGACGAGTCCCGATCCCGCGACGCGCGATCCGGAGCGAGCCGTTGCGATCGCACTGGACGCAGCGGCGAACGCGGGTCCGGACCGCCGGCGTCTGCTCGGAACACTCGCCGCGAGCCTGGCGTCGGTGGGCCGTTTCGAAGAGGCCGCTGCGACGGCGGACGAGGCTGCGACGCTGTTCGAAGCCGCCGGGGAGTTCGAGATGGCGTCGCGGGCTCGCGCGCACTACGAGGCGTACCGCAAGCGTCAGGCGATCGTGGATCCGGCGACCGATCCGCGCGGGAGTTCGGTCGTCGAATGATGCCGGGGACTCGTCGCGCGTCGAGTCCCACGTCGGACGACCGCTTTCGCTAGAAATGCCCCGTGTACCGTCGCGTACCCTCGGGGCGGCTCTCCCAGCGGAGATTGATGCCCGCATTCAGGCGCGTCGGAAGCGTCGAGGTCTCCTTCGAACTGGTGACGAACTGCTCCGTCTTGAACGAGGTGCCGGCCCCGAACTCCAGAAGGAAGTTCCCGAACCGCATGCCGAGTCCGGCCGTGAGCGCGTAGTCGTTGTTCTGCAGGTTCGCGACGTTCAGGAAACCACCGAGGCGAAACGCGAGCGTCGCCCAGGAAACCGGCAGCGTGTACTCGGTGCCGACGGAGAAGAGCCGCGAGTCGAAGCTCGGGACCTCGAGGGTGGAGTTCTCGGTGAGGTCGAGATCCGACGCGACGATCCAGTTCTCGAACGGCATCACCGCGACTCCCATGCGGACCTGGGGCTCGAGTACGAAGTCGCCCTGCTGGCCGAGCACGTCGACGTTGCGGTCGAACGACGGGCTGTTGACGTTGCGCGCGACCAGACCGACACGCAGCCAGTCGCAGGGCTGAGCGAGCATGCCGAGGTCGAGGCCCACGTTGTGACTCGTCTTGACGTTGTCGAACGAGACGGCGTTGGCGATGAGGTCACCGATGTCTTCCGAGCCGTCGTACGCGGTGAACTTCGAGTAGGAGATGCCCAGCATGTACTTGAGGACGCCGCCGATGGCGATCTTGCCGTCGAGGGGCTCGAAGAAGGGCATCGGGATCGGATGCCCGTAGGAGATGCCGATCTCCTGGGTGGAGAGGCCCTGGATGTCCGCGCCGATGGCATCGTTGGCGTCGAGCGTGGTCGAGCCGTTCGCGGTGTCCGCGGCGATCTGCTGGAGCAGCGCGGCGTTGGCGGGATCGGTGGTGTCGACCCCACCCATTTCCGCGGACGCGACGAGTTGGTCGGCGTAGGTGGGGCCGCCGCCGGGGGGGCCATCGTCCCAGTCGGGATTGTCCATCGCGATCTGTAAGGAAAGATCTGTATTCGTGGGAGAATCGCACTCCGGCATACAAGCCATACCGACGGCATCGACGGCTGAAGTACCGATCGCGAGTCCCCCGGAAGTGTCGAAGAGGGGTCGGATGTTCACGCTCGTGAGCGAGAGCGCGCCGAAGCCGATGCGGTTGACGTGACCGAGGAGACCGATGTCGAGATTTCCCTGCAGGCTCTGCCCGTCGAGGCCGATCTGCGTGAACTCGTCGACGAGTCCGAGGACGAGGCTGAGGTTCTCGCCGCTCAGGTCACCTCCGGGGATGGCATCGACTGCGGCCTGGGCGTCGTCCGCTGCCTGGAAGAGGTTCGAGAGCGATTCGAGCGCCCGATTCTCGATGGAGTAGCTCCCACCCACCGGAAGCTGGGCGTCCCAGCCCCGCATGAAGCCGAGGGCTCCCGGGTTCCAGTACTGGGCGAGGCTGTCGTCGACGACCGCAACCCCCGCGCCGCCCATGGCCTGGTAGCGGGAGCCGACGAAGCTCCAGACCTCCGACGAAGCGGGCAGGGCGGCAGCGACCGCGGTGAAGCCGGTCACGAGCGTCAGCAGGGACCCGTAGCGGCGCCCTCGAGCGTTTCGGATCATCATCAGCTGTCGGACCTTCCTTTGGAGGCAGCTGCGCGCGAACAGGGTGCGACGCAGCGCGAAGGGACCGCGCGCGAATATAGGGGAGCCGGGCTCAGCCTGCGGAGCCGAGACAGACGAACACCGGGTCGGCAATCGCCTGTAACGAGTTCGATACGCTGCCACCGAAGGCGGTCGGGTCGGTCGGGAAAGGGGAGCCCCCGAGTGGGCGCAGGTGGGGCTGTCGGACTCCGCCGGAACGAACGGAGGTGAGAGCATGTGGGATCCCATCTGCGGGATGGAGGTCGACAGCACCTCGCAGCACCGCGCCGCCCACGCTGGAGCCGAGTACTTCTTCTGCTCCGAGGGTTGTCGGACGAAGTTCGTGACGGATCCCGAGCGTTGGCTGCGACGCGACCCGCACGCCGACGAGCCGCCGCCGGACTCGACCGCTCTCTACTTGTGTCCCATGCACCCCGAGGTCGAGCAGATCGGCCCCGGGCTGTGCCCGCTCTGCGGAATGGCTCTCGAGCCGGCGCTCGCCAGTGCGGACGAGGATACGTCCG
>JABSQW010000694.1 GCA_013215605.1 Myxococcales bacterium | reverse complement strand
GCGCAACGCTCTCCGCGGTGAACGCCACGAGTGTGGCGACGAGATCGTCGCCGTCGCGCCCGTCACCGAGCCACTCCTTGGCGAGCGTCTCGGCTTCGTCGAGCCCGTAGCGTTCGCGGCCCGTGGACTTCGGCGGCGGCCGACGTAGAAAATCGTCGTCGAGCAGTGTCTCGAGGAGAGCGCCGTCGACCGAGCCGCGCAGCGCGCGCGCACCGCCCGTGTCCAGCGTCTCGCGACCCCCGGAGATCACGCGCACCACGCCATCGACCAGCGCGTTGGCGGGCCCAACGTCGAAGGCGAGCACCGCGTCGGCGGCTGCGCCCGGGGGCAGCCAGGTGACGTTCGCGATGCCGCCCAGGTTCAGGACCGCGCGCCCTTCGCTGGCGTGACCGAAGGCGACCCGGTGGAAGTACGGAGCGAGCGGCGCGCCCTCTCCGCCCGCGGCGAGGTCGCGCTGGCGGAAGTCACCCACGGTGGTGCAGCCCGTGCGCTCCGCGATCAGCGAGGGATGGCCGATCTGGAGCGTCGCGCCGTGTTCGGGGTGGTGGGCAACGGTCTGCCCGTGCGAGGCGACCGCATCGACCGATTCAATCGACACCCCGGCGTCGTCGCAGACCGCACGAGCCGCTTCTGCGAAGCGCTCCGCCAGCAGCACGTCGAGACTCGCCAGCTCCTCGAGCGCATGCTCGCCGGGAATGCGCGCCGCCGCCAGCGTGTGGATGCGGTCCTGGAGTTCGGCCGAAAACGCTTCCTCGCGAAACGCGACCAGCCGAAACGCCGCCTCGTCACCGTCGTCTGGCCACTCGACGAGCGCGGCGTCCACCCCGTCCGCCGAAGTCCCCGACATGAGTCCGATCAGGAGCACGGCGGGCAAGAGTAGGCGAGATTCGCAATTTCTCTCTTTCCACGGGCGACTCCCGTCCCCGGCGACGCGCCAAATCGGCGGCGTTGACAGACCCCCCAGCGACGCGAATAATCCGGCGGTTCGCCGCTTCGTGACGTCGGAGCGGAATCCTCCCAACTCACCGTCTGCATTCACTTTCGTCGACCCCGGAGACCCTCCCATGAACGACTCCTCCCGGACCCAGGGCGGTCTGATCTGCGTAGGCGTAGCCATCTTGGCGGCCTGGTTCCTGCTGGGACTGCTCCAGAACAGCTACTGGGCCCTCGCGATTCCAGTGGCGATCCTGGTGTTCTTCGTGCTCGGGCTGACGTTCTGGGTCGGCTACACGATCGCGACGATCCAGGTGGAGCCCTTCGACGAGCCCGAGGCGGTCGCCGAGCATCCGGGCGAGGCCACCGGCGACACTACGGCCTGACCGCTCCAGCCATGCGCATCGCACTCCTCACGTACCGCGGGAACATGTTCTGCGGTGGCCAGGGCATCTACGCCGCCTACCTCGCCCGGGAGTGGCACGACGCCGGGCACGAGGTCCACGTCATCGCCGGGCCACCCCTGCCCGAACTCGACCTCGGGATCCCGCTCCACGTCATCCCCAACGCCAACGTGTTCGGCGCGAAGCACCCCGACTGGGCGCGACGCGACCATCCGTTCGAGCTCTTCGACCCGCTCACGCTGTGGGAGCTCGGGGTGTCGCAGATCGGCGTCTTCCCCGAGATGCAGACGTTCGGGCTGCGGCTGCTCGCACGCTGGAAGCGGCTGCAGGAGAAACACCGCTTCGACATCGTGTTCGACAACCAGAGCCTTTCTTGGGGGCTCCTCGGCATCAAGGCGAGCGGTGTGCCGGTGGTCTCCGTGATCCACCACCCGCTGCACATCGACCGCGAGGCCGACTACGCGATCGACCCGAGTCTCAGGAAGAAGATCCGGCGCACGCTGTACTTCCCGCTCTTCATGCAGCAGATCGTCGCGCCGCGCCTCGACAAGATCGTGACCGTGAGCGAAGCCTCCCGCACGGAAATCGAGCGCTACTTCGGCATTCCGGAGAAGGACGTGTCGGTCGTCTACAACGGCACCGACACGGAGCTCTTCAAGCCGTTGCCCGGCGTCGCGAAGGAGGCCGACCTCCTGTTCATCGGACGCACCGAGGACCGCAAGAAGGGGCTCGGCACACTCCTCGAGTCGCTCACGTACCTGCCCGAATCCGTGAAGCTCAAGATCGTCGACGGCCGCATTCCGGACGACGGCCTCGCGATGCGCCTCATCGAGAAGTACCGCATCGGACACCGCGTGATCCTCCAACGGCGCATGCTCGAGCTGCCCGAGCTGATCGAGCAGTACTCGACGGCGCGGATCGCGGTGGTCCCGTCTCTGTTCGAGGGTTTCGGCTTCCCGGCGAGCGAAGCGATGGCGTGTGGTCTGCCCGTGGTCGCGAACGCCGCGGGAGCGCTTCCCGAGGTCGTGGGCACTGACGGCCACGCGGGACGGCTCGTCCCGCCCCGCGATCCGCGCGCCATGGCCGGTGCGATCGCAGACATCCTCGCCGAGCCGGAGCGCGCCGAGGCCATGGGGCGCGCCGCGCGGCAACGCATCGAGGCCGTCTTCCCGTGGAGGGATGCCGCCGCCGGAATGATCTCGGTGTTCGAGGAGACGCTACGTGCTGCTCACCGTCGATCTCGAGCGACTTAAGGTCGAGCCGGGACAGACGATCCTCGACGCCGGCTGCGGCGAGGGTCGCCACTGCTTCGGCGCGCTCGAGCGCGGCGCTCGGGTGTTCGGTCTCGACCTCGACCGCGACGCGCTGAAGAGCGACCTCCCCCGCCTGCGCGGCCGTGCCCGCGAGCTCGGCTCGGTGGGCGAGGGGGTCAATGGCGACACCTTCCACCTGCCCTTCCGCGACGGCACGTTCGACCGGGTGATCTGCTCCGAGGTGATGGAACACGTCCACGACTACCGCTCGGCCGCTCGCGAGCTCGCGCGCGTCACGAAGCCCGGCGGCATCGTCGCGGTCACGATTCCCACGGCCACGAGCGAGAACCTCTACCTCCACGTCGGCGACGACTACTTCGAATCGCTCGGTGGGCACATCCGAAT
>JABSQW010000693.1 GCA_013215605.1 Myxococcales bacterium | reverse complement strand
CGGAAAAAAAATTTTGGAAAAAAATAAATTTCCGAAAAAAAATTTTCAGGAAAAAAAATTTTTTTCGCAAAAAAAATTTCGGAAAAAATTAATTCCCAAAAAAAATGTTTAGCAAAAAAAAAATTTTTCGGAAAAAAAATTTTGGAAAAAAATAAATTTCCGAAAAAAAATTTTTAGGAAAAATTTTAGGAAAAATTTAAAAGTAAGAGGTATTTGTGTCATTAATTATAGGCGAGAGATGTTAATTATTATTATTGTATATGATATACTTAATAAATACTACATGATATAAAAAGGATTTTTGTCGTCTTACATTTAGAAATGCAGTGTAAGTATTCAGGAAATATGTTTACTTTAAAATGTTTTAAAATGACATATCAATAATTTAAAAGCAAACTTGTATCATAGATTAAAAATGTATATAAATTATATTACATATAAAAAATATTTGCTATTTCTGACGTTAGTTTGTTTTTTTTCTGTTAAAATTAAAAATTTAGTAATTTTTGGGAAATCCCCCACTAGACCGACCCTCTGTGGTGAGGTCAGACCCCTCAAAAAATTTTTTTGAATTTGCATTTCATTACCTCTCTATTGCATTTAGTTTTGTTTTTTTTTCATTAAAATTAAAAATTCAATCATTTTAGGGAAATCCCCACTAGGCCCCCTGTAGTAAGGTCAGACCCATAATTTTTTTTTTTAATTTCCATTGCAATACCTCTCTATTGCATTTAGTTTTGTTTTTTTTCATTAAAGTTAAAAATTCAATCAATTTGGGTAAATCCCCACTAGACCCCCCTGTGGTGGGGTCAAACCCCCCAAAATTTTTTTTTTGAATTTGCATTTAATTACCTTTCCAACGCACTAAGTTTCGATTTTTTTGGTTAAAGTTAAAAAAATCAGTCACTTTGGGGAAACCCCCCAAAATGAAACAATTTTTTAAAGATTTCAAACTATCTTTTGATTAGGTGTCCAATAAAATTGGTGACATATTGGTTTGACAAGAGCATAAAAAAATCCTAGGTGGAGAGGTTCAGCAGAAAAACCATAACACCACAAAGTAATTTGCAATTGAAGTATGATGAAAAGTCATACACAAAAATTCGAAGTTTTTTTGTAATTGCAATAAATAGAACATTTAAACATTTATTGCTGGCACCAGGATTCGAACCCACAGGGACTAGCACCAGAGGTCAATACCATTTCCATTCGCCCACAGAGGTATAATGATTTTCCATATCGGTTTTGGCACTATAATTCACATATCAAAAAAAGTCCCTAACTAAATCGTATTTAAAAATGAAAAACCTGGCCCCACGTTTTTGCCCCTGGGCAGGCAGATTTTCAGTATATCAAAAAATGAGGTATTTTATGACACATGGGACCCCATTCTGATTTCAATGAGGGGTTAACGATCTCTTTACCATGTATATGGGCTGAATAAACTCACGCACAAAATGCGATAAAATCTCCATTATATAAGGATAGGAAAAGTGGTTATATATACCCAGGAAAAGTGGTTATATCAGGGTGCTGGCAAGCACCCGGTGAGCCATAAAAAAAGATGCCAGCACCTAGTATAATATGTTTGACGGTTCAAAAAGTCGACGTTCTTTCGGTCCGTGTGACGTCATTTTTGGAGCTATTGTCCTGAAACTTAACATAGTTCATAAGAGCCTAATGTCCCAGAACTTGTGAAAGTTTCATTTGCCTGCGACTTTTAGTTTTTGTTTTATGGACCAAAATGTCCAAAATCACACAAAAAAGCTCAAAAATAGCGTTTTTTGGGCTCATTTTGGGCTATAAATAAAAAACTACTAGGCATATGGAGTCAAATTTTTTACAAGTAAATGGGCTTAGCCTAAGTATGATTTCTGCAAAATTTCAGAAAAATTGCTCCTAAAATGAGGCTACAGGGCCGTTTTCTTTTTTTGACAGATATATATATATATATACCCAATTACCAAAAAACTAAAGTTTTTGAAGTTTAGGTGAGCCAAAGTAATGCCCCCCTTAGCACGAAAACTTTTAAATATATAAATATAAAGTGCTAAGGTGAGCCTTGTTTCTAAAT
>JABSQW010000692.1 GCA_013215605.1 Myxococcales bacterium | reverse complement strand
GTCGACGGCTCGGGGAGCGCGCGCACGGCCGGTTGGCACCCCGACTGGCTGAAGTTCCTGGGCCACGCCCTCGTCGTTCCCGCCGCCGCTCTGGGCGGTGCGGCCGCGGCGGCGCGCCGCGCGGGTGCGACTCCGGCCGAGGAGCCCCCTCTCTGACCGTCCCTTCCCCCCGGCCCGCCGCGTACGGGCAAACCCTGGCGCGACCCCACGCCCGCGAGCAAGGCCACCTCGGGGAGGCAGACCGGCTCGAAGAAGAAGACGGCACGCGGAAAGTCGGCGGTCGCCGAGACCCACGGCCCCCACGTGGGACGCGCGGTCGGTTACCGTTGGAAGGATGACCGAGTCCGTCCAGCGAACGCGCGTCTGCGGCGAGTGTTCGCTGTGCTGCACGGTGCTTCGCGTGGACGAGCTGCGGAAGCTCGGGGGAACTCCGTGCCTCCACCAGCGCAGCGGAGGCGGCTGCACGATCCACGCCCGGCGCCCGGGAATCTGCCGCAGCTACGAATGTCTCTGGCTCAGCGGATCGCTCGGCGCTGACGACCGCCCCGATCGCCTCGGCGCAGTCGTCGATCTCGTAAACGAGGGGGGCTCTGTCAAGCTCGTCATCCGCCAGGCCCGCCCCGGCGCCCTCGAAGCCTCGACACGCCTCCAGGAGATCGCTGCGACCTACCGCATCAGCATGCCAGTGCGCATCAACGACGTCGACGCCGTACTCGACGAAGACCGCCGCTTCCGCGTCCTCATGCCCGACGGCGTCGAGCATCACGTCGAGGGGGAGTGGATGACGATCCACCACCCCGACGGTCGCGCCGAGCGACGGCGGATGCCGTGGCTGGAGCGTTGGGCGCTCCGCACAGCACATGCGTGGAAGCGCCGCCGATTTCGCCGCATGCAGTCGCTGGGGCCGAAACGCGTCTAGATTGACTGGGTAACGGCGAGCAAAGCCCGCCTGCCAGCCTCCGCTCGGCTTCGCCTCGCTGCGCGATTCGCTTGCATGGCGACTTCGCTAGGCTTCGCAACGCGAGGCGGCACCGGTCTCTCGGATGGGCGAGAGCGGGTGGCGCCTTCCCAACCACACGAGGTTTCGATCATGAGTTCCGGGCTGCCGATCGTTCGAGCTCTCGCGGCTGCGGCCGCGCTTACGTTCGCACTGTGGGGGGGAGCGGCACCAGTGCAGGCTTCGCCCGACACGTTCCGAATGGCTCTCGGGAATCTCGTCGGTGGATCGCTCGACACCGCGTTGTCGCCGATGACGGCGACCACCGCCACGATCGACAACCTCCCGCACGTCTCGGACTCCGCCGCCGGGCAGTCCGCCTACGCGGTATTCGGCTGGCCGGGTCAGCTCATCGTGCAGGCGCTGGCCGGTGGACTCCGCTCGGCCAGTGGAGCGCTTCAGTTGGTGCCCGGACTCGCGCTGTTTTTCGTCAAGGCGGACCTCGACGAGCGCTTCGACCCATTCGCAGGGGGAGAGGCGCTCGTGGATCTCGAGAATCCGCTCGGTGCAGAGCCCCCGTGGCTCAAGTACGTGCTCCCGCTGACGCCCTTCACCATCGATCCGAAGTTCGGGATCACGGCGCCGATCGGGCAATACGGCCCGAACGCATCGACGGGAAAATAGCCGCAAGAAGGAAGGGGAGGGGCCCGTCGTGCTCGACCGGACCGCGGGAACACTCGAGGGAAAGACGGCCGTCGTCACCGGCGGTGGAGGCGGAATCGGTCGCGGCATCGCCCTGGCTTTCGCCTCTCACGGGGCGTCGGTCGTGGTCGCGGAGCGCGACGCCGACCGCGCGGCGGAAACTGCGGGTGTCATCGAGAAGAACGGCGGTCGCGCGCTGCCTGTCGTGGTGGACGTGCAGGACCGGGACGCGGTCGAGCGTCTCGTTTCTGCGACGCATGACGAGTTCGGTCCCGTCGACAGTCTCGTCAACAACGTCGGCGACTACCTCCGTATCTCGAAGCCGTTCGTCGAGAGCACGGAGGACGAGTGGGAGGCCCTCTACGACATCAATTTTCGCCACGTCATGCGCTGCACGCAGGCCTTCCTCCCAGGGATGCTCGGACGCGGTAACGGCGGGACGATCATCAACATCTCGACCATCGAGGCGTTTCGCGGGATTCCGAACTGCGCCGTGTATTCCGCGTTCAACAGCGCGATCACAGGGTTTACGAAGAGCCTCGCCATCGAGCTCGGACCCGAGGGAATCCGCGTCAACGCGATCGCGCCGGAGACGACGGAGACGCTCCAGGTCCAACCGAGTCGTTGGATTCCCGATGCGCTCAAGGACCGCATCCCCTTCTGGACGCCGCTCGGGCGATTCGGCACCCCCGACGACGCCGCGGGCTGCGCACTCTTCCTCGCGTCGGATCTGTCGGCCTGGGTGACCGGCACGACCATCCATCTCGATGGTGGCGCACTCGCCGCCGGTGGCTTCTACCGCGCCCCGGACGGCAGCTGGACGAACTTGCCCGTCGTCACCGGTGGCGGTGTGGGCGGTACTTGAGAAGCCCGTTCGACGTTGGGGAAGCGAACGTCAAGGAGACCACGATGTTCATCGCCATGAATCGTTTTCAGATCGCTCTTGGGAGCGAGGAAGTCTTCGAGGAGCTCTGGCGAAGGCGTGAGTCGCATCTCGACGGCGTCCCGGGCTTCCGCGAGTTCCACCTCCTCAAGGGACCTACCGACGAGGAATGCACGCTCTACGCCTCGCACACGATCTGGGATTCGAACGCGGCCTTCGAAGCGTGGACGGAGTCGGAGAACTTCAAGAGGGCGCACGCGAACGCGCGCGCGCCCCAGGGCACCTATCTAGGCCACCCGCGGTTCGAAGGCTTCGAAGTCGTCCTCTAGCGGTGAACCCCGGGACCGTTCGATCTCGCCCGTTCCCTTCCCGTTCAATTCTACGGGGCGTCGGCGAGATCGATGTCCACCATGAGATCGGTCGAGATCTTCTCGAGGTCGGATCGCAGCTCGGCGATCTCGAGGTTCGCCGGTGCGCGAAGGTGTGCCGACGCGCGAAATAGCGTCTCGCCCGACATTGGTGCGGTGCTGCACCCCGTGTCGAGCCTGTCGACGTTGACACCCCGCGCCGCGAGGGCCTGCGACACTTCGCGAATGATGCCCGGGCGATCGGTACCGACGAGCTCGAGGACCAACGCTCGCTCCGGGTCCTCGATGTCACCGGTGCTGCTGCGCTCGGCCACGACACGCAGACCCTGAGCTTCGAGCTCGTGCAGCGAGGTCATCAGGTCTTTCGCGTCTGCGTCGGGCACCTCGACGAGGAGGATTCCCGCGAATTGCCCCGCGAGGTGCGCCATGCGACTCTCGAGCCAGTTGCTGTGGTGGCGCGTCAGCGTTGCCGCCAACAGTTCGACGAGCCCGGGACGGTCCGGGCCGATCAGTGTGAGAACCAACGAGGTCACGAGGCCCCCTTCCGCGGTGGCGCGGCAAAAGTATAGGCGGCCGTGGCTATTTCCGGGCTTCCCACCCCCCAAACGGGGGCGCGGTCGCCGGTCGCGGCACCCCGGCGTGGCGCGGAGAGTGGCTTCGGAAATGCCTCGCCGTCACGGGCCGCGACGTGCGAAACTCCAGCGGATACTTCGGGAGCCGTCTGGCATTCGGAGCGCCGGACGCTGTCGCCGCAAGGTCCCCGGAATTCGAGAAAGTCCGGAAGAGGAGCCGCGATCATGATCGCCCGATTCATCTGTTCGACCCTGCTGCTCGCCGTCGCCGCGTCAGCTCCTGGCTGGGCCCAGGAGGAGCCGGACTATGGGCGCACGGGCTATTACGTCGGGGGCGGGTTGGCGATAGGCCGCGAGATGTTCGACGAAGTCTTTCCAGCGGACATCGACACCGGAGTCGGCTTCGACATCAACGCCGGCTACCGCGTCACCGAGTTCTGGGGTGCCGAGCTCGACCTGCGGTACATGAACGCGTTCGACATGAACGGCGACTTGATACCCGAAACCTCGCGCCGTCCGGCTTTCATCCGCAACGTGCCGAGCGCGGACCTCAAGTCGGTGCGCATGCTCGACATCACCGCCAACATCGCGATCTACCCGCTGCGCGGTCGCATTCAGCCGTACATCAAGGCGGGCGCCGGCGTCGGCTGGGCACAGGCGAAGTTCACGAGCGTGACTACGAGTGGCTGGGACGGAGTCGTTCGCGGAGGCTTGGGCCTCGACTATTACCTCACGAAACACATCGTGGTGAACATCGAGGCGCTGGTACTGTCGACATTCGACGACATCAACGGCCTCGACCACATCAGCGTGGTGTTCGGCGGTCGCTATCGATTCTAGAGGGCCGGACGGGAATCAGGCCTGCCTCAGGTGCTCCGGAGCTCGTGGTCGATGAGCACGTCGCCGTCGAACAGAAAGCGCCCGTCGAAGGGTCGTCCATCGAGCATGTGGGGGAACCACAGGCGATCGTCCTCCCACATACGGTCATAGGGAATCCGGTCGAGGGGAGTCCACATGGGTGCGGCCTCGTCCGTTTCAGTGGGATTGCCTTCGAACGACGAGGCGGTGAAGACGTAGCCGTGGATCGACAGGCCGTCGAGAAACTGGAAGCGCAGCTCTCCCGCGAACCGCACGCCGACGGGGGTGATGAGCAACTCTTCTTCCACTTCGCGAATCGCGCACTCGAGCGGCGTTTCGCCCGGTTCGAGTCGGCCTCCGGGTCCGTTGATCTTCCCCTCGCCGAGACCGCGTTTCTTGTGGATCAGGAGGACCTCGCCGTCTCGGATCACGAAGAGCAGCGTGGCGCGCTGTTGCGGTACCCAGCTCAACCAGTCGATTTCGTCCACGCATCCGGCCTTCGACACCACCCGAGCAACGTAGCGACTCGTCGCAGCCGGGACACGCGCGAATCAGGTCGATGACGAACCGGCGACCC
The DNA here is from genome assembly GCA_013215605.1 of Myxococcales bacterium. Taxonomy (GTDB): domain Bacteria; phylum Myxococcota_A; class UBA9160; order UBA9160; family SMWR01; genus JABSQW01. Next base: position 4,463 of record JABSQW010000692.1, on the reverse strand, counting down.
GTGGTGGGGGTGATGGGCTCGGGCGTCGATCCCCACGTGGAGAAGTGCCGGGAACTCGGCCCGGCACTGGCGGATCTCGGGGTGCATCTGCTCACGGGAGGCGGCGGAGGTGTGATGGCCGAGATCAGTCGCGCCTTCTCACAGGCACCGGAACGGGAAGGACGGGTGATCGGCGTGCTGCCGTGCGCGGACGTGTCGACGCCGAAGCGACTGCCGCCCGGCTACCCGAATCGCTGGGTCGAGATCCCAATCGCCACGCACCTCGCCGCACGCGGCGCACAGGGCGGAGACGTCGACTCCCGGAATCACATCAACGTGTTGAGCTCCGACGCCGTGGTGGTTCTTCCGGGCGGCGCGGGGACCGCGAGCGAAGCGGCCCTCGCGATCCAATACGGGCGACCCGTGGTCGCCTTCCTCGACCGGCAGGACGAGGTTCCGGGGCTACCGCGAGACCTGCGGGTCGTCGACTCCGCCGCGCGGGTCGTCGCCTTCCTCGTCTCAGCGCTCCGCGACTGGCCGGACCGCTAGAGGTCTCTGGGACGGTTCCTGCCCCCCGGTCCGTTGCGGGGCGGCGTCGATGTACCGAAACTCGGATCAGCGGTCGTTTCGCTGGGCCATCGTCGGGCTCGGCTCTGCCCATCCGCATCCGTAGGTTTGGTCGGGGGCGCCGTTGACCAGCGCGGCCACGGGGAGCGTCACCGTGTCCGCGGCGGCGCTCAGGGGAATGTCGACCGACACGGTGGCGAGGTCGAATGCGTCGCTGAAGGAGTCGTAGCCTCCCAGGTACTCGACGTCGGTGCGGACTCCCGAGAAGACGCCCGGGCAGCCGTTGGCGTAGGAACTGATCGTGCCGCACCCCATCGAGAGTGCAGCGAGTGCGGCGAGAAGGGCGGGAATCGACAGTGCGCGCATGTTTTCCTTCGAATCCGAAGACTCTCCCGGCGACCTGTGTTCTTGGGAGGTCTACGACAGCAAGTGAGTGGCAGCGAATCTTGAGTCTATCCCGTCGCCCGGCTGGTGGCTGCTTCGCTCTGGATCGATCCGTGCGCTCGGCAGCAGGAGGGGAACCGCCGGGCCCGTGGTACACTTCATTGCGGCGGGGTCTCCCCCCCGGTATCTCGGACCGTCCGGTCGTGTCCGATCCGGCCAAGGGAGGAAGCGAATTGGCGTCCAGAGCAATCCGTTCCGGATCGATGGTGTCTCGATTGGCCGCCGGGTGGATCGCCGTTCTCTGCTGCATCGCGCTCATTGGCTGTGCGCGGCTCCGGGCGGTTCCGATCGAATCGTTCGTCGCGGATGTCCCGGTGGCGTTGGCGGACGCGGACCAGATCAACGGGGGCCTCGCGGACGTCCCGTTGAGTCTGAGTGAGCGCGCCGAGCGGCTCCGGGAGATGTTCCGAGCGGTCGGCTGCAGCAATGATCTCAGCGATCAGTACGACGGCCACTCGGAGTACCCGAACGTCATCTGCACGATGCCCGGTGAGACGTCGCGGATCATCATCGTCGGGGCCCAGTTCGACAAGCCGCGCTACGGAAGCGGCATCGTCGACAACTGGTCGGGCACAGCGATGCTCCCTGCGCTCTACGCCGCGCTGAAGACCCGACCGCGCACCCACACCTATCAGTTCATCGGATTTACCGACGCCACGCGCAAACACCGCGTCGGTTCTCGGTACTTCGTTCGGAAGCTCGTGGAACACAAAGGGCTCCACTTCGTTCGCGCGATGGTGAACCTGAAGGGAGTTGGCCTCGGAGACGCCGCCGTCTGGTCGAACCGCGCCGACCCCGATCTGTTGCTCGACCTTTCGTCCGTCGGAGAGGTCATGGAAGCAACGCTACGGGACGTCAACTTCCGGCGGTCGGAACATCCGCTTCTGATCTCCCACTCGCGCGAGTTTCCGTTCATCGCCGATGCCGAGTCGTTCCGTCGCTTCGGAGTTCCCACGATCACGATCCACTCGTTCTCCGCCGACACGATCCGGCTGATTCGAGCATCGCGTCACGACGTCGATCCCCAGTTGATCGACCCGGATGCCTACTACGAAACCTACCGGCTCGTCGCGGTCTACCTCGGGTACCTCGATCAGTCCATCGACGCGCGGGGCGCGCAGGCAGCGAACTGACGGCCCACCGCCCTGGCCGATCGCGAATCGATCTCGAAGGCACCAAGTGATCCGATCACCGAGGAGTTCGACGCGTCAGATCGTGGCGCTTAGCGGACTCATCGCCCTGCTCGCGCCGCTCACCTGTTTCGGGCCCAACTTCTTTCTGAACGCGCATACGCGCTACTGCCCGCTGACACATCAGTTCAGCGCCGGCGCCGCCTGCTTCGTCCTCGACGAGAGGGCGGAGCGTGTGCTCGTGCAGCACGCGAACCTGAACGACGGAGAGGCCCACTTCGAGATCCTGGAAGGCTCGCGGTCGCGTGAGTTCAAGATCCCAGAATCGATTACGGTGCTCACCCCGACGAGTTACGCGGCGCGACTGATCCCGGGAGCCCAGTCCGCCGTCACGATCGACGGAGTGCGGGTCGACCTCGACGAAATCTAACGCCTGTGCGTTCGCTAAGGTTCGATCGGTGGGTTATCGGATGATCCTTCGAAAGCCAGGCGCGAAGACGCACGCGAGGTGCAGGGCGGCCTTGGCCTGCGCCTTCATCGGTCTGGGCGTCGGGGTCCCTGCCGAGGCGGCGGAGCGCGATTCCCCGGAGATCACCCGAATCACGCCGGAAGAGCTCCGGCGCCTCGACCAGCACCGCAGCCTCGTGAAGACGCTGGCGCGGCGCTACGCCGGGAGCCAGATCGCTGGCGGCTCGCTCCAGGACCTCCGCGCGCTTCAGATCCTCGTGGATCGGGCCGGGACGCGCGACCGGCGGCTCATGGATTTCGCCGAGCCCAGCTTCAGCGATCGCGATCAGATCTACGAACTACAGTCGATCGGAGTCGTGCTCGGGGACGTGATCGCAAAGCAACTCAGTCTCGTGTGGGTGATCATCGACGACGAATACGGCCGTGGACGGGCGTTGCTCCACGAAGCGACGGGCTACCGGGTCTTTCCGGTGACGATGGTGTCGAAGCGCTACGAGAAGGGAATCCGCTCCGACGTTCACGCTCTCTACGAACAGGTCGCCGAATCCGTGCGCGCGGCGGATGCCGAGCATCGACGCAGCAAGCGTCGGACGAACCCGCCGCGGCGCGTCAGTGGAAGCGGTAAATGAAGCCAACGGAGAGATCGATCGGCACGTTGCCGAATCCCTCGATCCAGACGAAGCGCCCTTCGACCGAAACCGCCAGGTTCTTCGAGGCGTAGATGTCGACCCCGAGGCCGCCCTTCAGTACGACCGTGGCCTCGGTTTCGTCGAGGGTTTTATTTTCGATTATCCCCCCTGCCGGAAAGCTGTGATCAGCAGGACCGCAGACGGTATTGGAACCGTACGAGAGACCGAGAAAGTCGCGGAAGCTACAGAACGGTTGGGCACCGATGTCCTCCCGCGTAAAACCGAAGAAGGTGTCGCGGTTCGTCGTGCGTATGTAGGTCGTGTGGACCTGCGTGAGTGCGATGCCGCCGCCGATGATTCCGTAGGGCTGGATCCGGCCCCAGAGAGAGAGCGCTTTCAGGGTTTCCGGGGTCACGAGCCCGGAGAACGGGCCGAGGATGGCTGGCCAACCGTCTTCTGTCGAGGGGTAGCCGCGGAGGTTCACGGTGAGAGCGAGGGTGTCGGATCGAACCTTGACGTTACGGTCCGCAGGGAACTGCACGCCGCCGTCGATAAACCTCTTCGGGTTTCTCGCGCGCCTTCGGCAAGATGTGACCAACTTGTTTCCAGTTGAGCTAACAGCGCGGGGTGCATCGGCTCCGGGTCTTGGCAACAAGGTCCCATCGAATTTGCCGCAATCTGCGTCCGCCGGAGCCCTCGCCTCCAGAGAGTCGCCATCGAAGAAGAAGGTGCGGTTTCTGTGGAAGACCCCATCGATATCGTCGCCGGACCTCGGCTGTTGCTGGTAGATGACAAGACCGGATCGGAACCAGTACGTCGGCAGCGGGCCGCACATAAAGAAGTTGAACGTTTCGTCGGTATTGTATGGAGGGACCTTGAGTACGACGGGACCTTCGTTCGCGGGGATGACCGCTTGCTGCCCGGGACAGTCCTCGTTCCCCGTGAAACCAGTGGAATAATCAAAACCGACCCGCACGCCAAAGATCTTGCCACGTCGATTGAAGCCCGTGTTTGACGCCGCGGGAACCCCGTCGTTGTTCTTGACCACCTCTCCCGGAACGTTGCCCTTCAATTCAAACAAGATCTGGGTGATGCGACTGTTCTGCCCACGGAGGAAGTCTGCGCGGCCGATGTCCTGGTGGCGCATCCAGTTCGATTCGAACTCGATGGCCAGGCGGTTCGCAAATCGATAGCCCGCGCGCATGTTCGCGCCGGGTCCGAATCCGCGCGAGCCCGCGCTCTTTTC
>JABSQW010000691.1 GCA_013215605.1 Myxococcales bacterium | reverse complement strand
GTCGATGCGGCGGACTCGCGGGCGCAGCATCGTGATGCACTGGGTGGCCAGGGCGTCGCGCACCTGGCTGGTTCCGATCCCGAAGGCCACGGCGCCAAAGGCACCGTGGGTCGACGTGTGACTGTCGCCGCAGGCGATGGTCATCCCTGGCTGCGTGAGCCCGAGCTCGGGACCGATCACGTGGACGATGCCCTGCTTGCCGCTGCCCGGTCCGAAGTACTGGATGCCGGTGCCCTCGAGGTTGCGCTCGAGCGCAGCGAGCATGGCTTCGGCCTGTGCGTCTTCGAAGGGGCGCATCCGGCCATCCGTCGGGATGATGTGGTCGGCAGTGGCGAACGTGCGCGCCGGGAAGCGGACGCGGAGGCCGCCCGCGCGCAGTTCGTCGAAGGCCTGGGGCGTCGTGACCTCGTGGATCAGGTGCAGGCCGATGAACAGCTGGCTCTGGCCACTCGGAAACTCGCGCACCGTGTGGAGATCCCAGACTTTGTCGAGGAGGTTCTTCGGAGAACTCACGCCGGTGGAGATAGCACGCGAGTGGTTTCGGCGCGCCGACGGCGCGTCACCGCAGAGCCGTTATTCTCGGGGCCATGAGTCTCCTGTACACCGCGCATGTCCCCGCCGGCGCGGGCCCGTTTCCCACGGTTCTCGCGCTGCACGGCTGGGGCGCGAGCGCGCACGATCTACTGGGCCTCGCGCCGCTGCTGCACGGCGGCGAGGCGCTCGTGTTGTGCCCCCAGGGCCCCGTCTCGGTACCCATCCAGCCGGGCTATGACGGCTACGGTTGGTTTCCGCTCTCCGGTGGCGAAGAGCCCGATCCCGCGGAGATCGATCAGTCGGCCGACGCGCTTCTCGAATTTCTCGACGGCTGCTTCGAGCGCCACCCCATCGACCCGAAGAAGCTCGTCATCCTCGGCTTCAGCCAAGGCGGCTTCATGGCCTTTCAGCTCGCGCTTTCCGATCCGGCGCGCTTCGCGGGACTGATCGGCCTTTCGACCTGGCTCCCCGAAGCCCTCGCCGACTCGACGGAGCCGCGCCCGGCGCTCGCGAACCTGCCGGCGCTGATCGTGCACGGCACGCAGGACCCGGCGATCCCCGTCGAGCGCGGCCAGGATACGCGCGACGCCCTGATCGGCCTGGGCGTTCCCACCGTCTACCGCGAGTACGAGATGGGCCACGAAATCCGCCCGGAGGCCCTCGGCGAAATCGTCGAGTGGCTGGAGGAGAAGGTCCTCACCCCCGTGCTGCTCGTCTAACGTGCCGGAACTTCGTTCGCCGTCGGTTCACGGCGTGGAGGGCGACTCTCGGGTCGGTCTCCTGTGCGACCAGTGGTAAGCTCGAATGGTCCGGGGTGTAGCTCAGCGGCCAGAGCCTGATCTTTGGGGGGTCAGCGTCGTGGGTTCGAATCCCACCACCCCGATCCAATCGTCTCCGTGCGAGATCGGGCTGTGAGCTTCGTGCGGGACGTGCGCGCCGTCGAGTGGCTGTACCTCGCCGTCGGGCTCGTGGCCGTCTCGTGGAACTTCTTCTTCTTCGACGACGCCTTCGTCTACTTCCGCTATGTCGACAACCTCGTCTGGCGCGGCATTGGACTCGTCTACAACGAGGGCGAGTACGTCGAGGGATTCACCAGTCCGCTGTGGACGCTGTGGCTCGCGGGCCTCCGCGTTCTGGGGCTCGACTGGGTCTCGGTCATCCGCGCGGTGTCCCTCGCGTCGTTCGTGGTGTTCTGGGGGCTGGGGGTCCGCAGTCTGCGCTCCCTCGCCCCGGCTGGCGTCGTCGTCAACGTGCCTCTCGCCTGGTTGTGCGGGCTGTACGGCGTGACGACCTGGTTCTCGTCGGGCTCCGAGAGCCCGTTCGCGCTGCTGCTCGCGCCCGCGTACGCGCTGTTCGTCTCGAACCCCTCGTCGTTGCTCTTGCAACTCGCGATGGCGGCCTCCCCCCTGGTTCGTCCCGAGCTGACGGCGTCCCTCGGCGTGGCCCTGCTCTGGGCGTGGCTCCGGGGGCGTCGTTTCCCGTGGCGATTCTCGTTGCTGTCGCTGCTGCTCGTCGGGGGCTGGACGCTGTTCCGAGTCATCTACTACGCGGACTGGGTCCCGAATACGTTTCGTTTGAAGAACGTCTGGGATCCCGCGCAGGGCGTTACGTATCTCCTCGACGCGACGGCACCCTATTTCCTGATCCCGCTCCTCGGCGTTTCGGTGCTCGCGGGAATCTGGCTGTGGCGCCGCGGCGAACCGATTCAGCTCGATCGCCGCGCGGCGATGTGGTGCATGGCGCTGCCGCCGGCGCTCTACACGCTGGCGATTGGCGGAACCTCCACCCATTTCCGCTATCTCGCGTTTTCGCTGTGCCTGCTGGTGTTCTCGACGGGCGGTCTTCTCGAACGCGTACTGGCTCGCATGGACGCGGCTCGGCGCGGAGGCTGGCTTGGGTTCACGCTCGTCGCCGTGTCGCTCACGCTTCAGCCGCCGCAGCTCGACGTGCCCCATTTCAACATTCGCAACATCGCCGACGCCGCCTACCACCGCTGGCGGATCGATCCTGCCGGCAGCTTCGAACGGGTGCTGCCGCGCGTCCTGCGCCGTGC
>JABSQW010000690.1 GCA_013215605.1 Myxococcales bacterium | reverse complement strand
GTCGCCGTTCTCCTCATGCACGACGCGGGGTGCGCGGTCGCGAAATTTGCGATCGATGCGACGCTCCCAGAGATCCGGCGGCTCGATGATGTGGGAATCCGACGAGATCATGTCTTCGACAGTCATGGATCTGCTCCGTACGAACGCGAGTCGCTCGATTTCGTGCCCATTGTATCCGCAATCAGCGGCGCGGTGCGATCTCGCCGGAGCGCACCTTTGCGAGGTACGTGTCGAGCTCGCGCTTCACGATCGGGGCAAGCAGGTACAGACCCAGGATGTTCGCGAGCGCCATCGCGAAGACGGTGGCGTCGGAGAAGTCGAGCACCGACTCGAGCTGCGTCACGCAACCGAGGACCACAGAGACGCAGAAGATCGCGTTCCAGACCGACTTGGCGACGCGCGACGGCCCGAAGAGATACAGCCAACCCGCGAGTCCGTAGTACGACCACGCGATCATCGTCGAGAACGCGAAGAGCACCACGACGACCGCCAGGGGAATGGGGAACCAGGGCACGACACTCGCGAACGCACTCGAAGTGAGCTCGACGCCGCTCACGTTGCCAACGGGAGCGCTGGGATCGTACACCGTCACCGTGATCACGAGGGCAGTGATACTGCAGATCACGACGGTGTCGATGAACGGCTCGAGCAGGGCCACGATACCCTCGCTCACCGGCTCGCGCGTACGCGCGGCGGCGTGTGCGATCGATGCCGACCCGATGCCCGCCTCGTTCGAGAACGCAGCGCGCCGGAATCCCAGAATCAGCACACCGAGCGCACCTCCCGCAACCCCTTCCGGACGAAACGCGCCCACGACAACGGCGCGAATCGCCCAGGGCAGCTCGCTGGCGTTCGCGGCGATCACGAACAGCGCCGTTCCGACGTACAGCACCACCATGAATGGGACGAGCCTGGACGTCACGCGCGCGATGCTCTGGATACCGCCTACGATCACCAGCGCCACGAGGACCGCGAGCACGAGCCCCACCGCGAAGCCGCGCCCCGCGAGCCAGCTCTCGGGGCCGCCCGTGCTCGTCACCATCTGCACGTACGCCTGGTTCGACTGGAACATGCTGCCCACGCCGAGGCAGCCGATGATCACGCACGCCGCGTAGTAGATGCCGAGTGCGCGACCGAGCCGCGGCCACCCGAGTTCGGCGAGGCCGCGCTGGAGGTAGTACATCGGACCGCCCGACATCGTACCGTCGGGGTTCTCGCGCCGGTACATGACGCCGAGAGTGCATTCAACGAACTTCGACGACATCCCGAGCAGTCCCGCAACGACGAGCCAGAACGCCGCACCCGGTCCGCCCACGGAGATCGCGATGGCGACGTGCGCGATGTTTCCGACGCCGACCGTACCCGACACGGCGGTGGTGAGCGCCCGGAAGTGCGAGACGTCTCCGGGATCGTCGGGGTTGTCGAAGTCGCCCCGCACGAGGCGCAGCGCGTGACCGAACGCCCGCAGATTGATGAAACGGAAGTAGACCGTACAGAAGACCGCTCCGGCGACGAGCCACGCCACCACCCACGGCACCTCGGTGTCACCGATGGGCACCGCGAAGAACACGATGTCCGAGAAGCCCTTCGCGATGGGGCGGAAGATGGCGTCGATCGACGCGTCGAATCCGGTGTCGGGCGGCACGTCGCCTCTCGTCGTGGCTTGGGGGCATCGCGGGAGAGTGGAGCGGCCGCGGTTCGGTCTCCGAGCGCCAAGCGTCGCGC
>JABSQW010000689.1 GCA_013215605.1 Myxococcales bacterium | reverse complement strand
TCCCTGCTCGTCGTCGGCGCGCTGTCGGCGAGCTTCGTCGCGGGCTTTTCCATCGGCCGGCAGGGTCCCGTCGACGGAGTTGCGAGTCCGGGTGAAGGGCGTCGTCTGGCGTCGGCGCCGGCCCCCGGCGCTCCCGCCTCGCGCTCGAACGCGCCCGACATCGCGCGTCCGGCGAGCGTCGGCGACCTGATCGACGATCCACGGGTCCGCGCAGCCGCGATCGCCTCCGTGAGCGGCGATCCCCTGGAGACCGCCAGCGCTGTCATCGATTCGATGAGCGACCGCGAACTCATCGCTCTCGTGTCGAGCACCACGAGCCTCCCGGAACGCGAACTCGACGGGCTCCGCGACGTTCGCGGCTTCGCCTTGCGGCTGTCGGAGATCGCGGTGGACGGCGTGCTCAAGGCGCGTAGCGAGGACGGCGGCGAGGTCGCCGCCGTGAGCTTCGCGGATTCTGTCGACGCCTCGAATCGGCCCGTCTTTGTCCGCTCGCGCTTCACTCCGGGCACCGAGCGGATCTACGCGGTGTTCGATACCGACGACTACACGCTCGGCGACGTCATGGTGAAGTGGTATCGGACCGACCCGCCCGAAATGCTGTTATTCGGTCGCTATCCCATCCGCCGCGGAGAAGGCCAGAGCCACGTGTGGTTCGAGCGGCCCCACGGTTGGGCGGAAGGCGACTACCGGGTCGAGTTCTACTCCGGCGACCCGGCGCTCGTGAAGCTCGCGTCTGGGAGCTACGCCATCGACGGCGACGCCGACCGCTGAGTCGTGACGTCGCGGCCCCCTCGTCCCGGTGTGGGGATCCCGCCCGAGATGACCCACGGTCGCGAGAGCTGCGGCCCGACCTCTAGATCCTTATCGACTTCCGGCAACTGCGACTCGTATAGTACGGCGTGGCTGGGAGTTCCCCGCAGCCGCGCTTTCCGACCGTCCACCCCGGGGCGCTTTCGATGGAACGGCTACGCGTACCGTGAGCGACGTCACCGCCCCTCCCCGCTGCAGGCCCGGCCGTCCGACCCTCGGGTCGGCGCTGGTCCTGCTGCTGGTGTTGGCCGCATTCGCGGGCTGCGAGCGCAAAACCGACGGCAGCATCATTATCGGGCCCTTCGACCCCGCGGCATCTGCCGGAAGCAGCGGTAAGTTCGCGAGCGTCTCCGTCGGCAACGAATCGGCCTGCGGGATCCTGTCGGACGGTCGGGTCACCTGTTGGGGAGGCAATGCCAGCGGCAAGGCGACGGCACCGTCGTTCCTGCAGGTCGCCGCTGGCACCAACCACTCGTGCGGTCTGCGCGACGACGGGCGCGTCGAATGTTGGGGCAACGACGACGACGGTCAGACGACGGTACCCGAGGCGCTGGTCGCGACGGTCTTCGCCAAGGTCGTCGTCGGCGCTCGGCACTCGTGTGCGCTCACCACCCCCCAGAACAGGATCTCGTGCTGGGGGAACAACGACGATGGTCAGGCTTCCCCGCCGCCGAACAAGTTCCTCGATCTGTCGGCGGGTGACGCGCACAGCTGCGGGGTGCGAAAGGGCGCCCAAAACCTCGTGTGCTGGGGGAGCGACTCCGCGGGGCAGAGCAGCCCGCCGGCCGGCAAGTACGTACGGGTCGCCTCGGGCCCGTTCCACAACTGCGCCATAACGAAGCAGGAGAGAATTGTGAAGTGTTGGGGGCGCAACGACTACGGCGAGACCGACCCGCCCGACTCCGGCGACCCCGAGAATCCCTTCACCTATTCCGCCCTTACCGCCGGCGCGCACCACAGCTGCGGCGTGCGCTCGCCAACACCGGTTTTGCAGTGCTGGGGTCTCAACGACTTCGGCCAGGCCACACTGCCGGCGGGAAGGTTCAGCGATGTGGGTAGCGGTGGTGACCACACGTGCGGCATCACAGAGAAGGGCGCGATGCTCTGCGTCGGCCGCGATGACTTCGGTCAGGCCACCCCGCCGGAAGGCGGTACGTGGCGGCAGGTGAGCGGCGGGTCGGACTACAGCTGTGGCATCCGGACGAACGGCGCCGTGATCTGCTTCGGTCTCAACGACTCCGGCCAGGCCACCCCGCTGCCCACGAGCTTTCTCAGCGTATCCGTGGCCGAAGAGCACGCGTGCGGGATCCGCGCCGGCGGCACGATGACCTGCTGGGGCAGCAACGCGGACGGGCAGTCGGTGCCCCTGCCGGGGACGTACGATGCGGTCGCTGCGGGCCGATTCCACACCTGTGGCCTGCGTCCGACGACCGGCCTGGTCGAGTGCTGGGGAGACGACCTCGACGGCCAGGCGACGCCCCCGATCGCATCGTTCTTCACTCAGATCGACGCGGGCTTCGTGCACACGTGCGGCGTGAAGACCGACGGAACCATCGCATGTTGGGGCGAGAACCGCGACGGTCAGATCAGCCCCGTCCCAGCTGGCACATTCGACATGGTCGCGACCGGCGACTTCCACACCTGTGGTCTGCGACCCGATGCTTCGATCGAGTGTTGGGGCCGGGGGATCAACGGACAGACCGCACCTTTCACGGGGAGCTACGCCTCGGTCACGGCGGGTCGTTCGCACAGCTGCGGCGTGCGGACGGACGGCGAGGTGGAGTGTGTGGGATTCGACGAACCCTCTGGACCGGCCGTGAATCCGAGCGGCCCGTTTTCGGTCGTTTCCGCGGGCGACTCCGCGAACTGCGGCGTTCGCCCGGACGCCTCGTTGATCTGCTGGGGCAAGGAAGTGTTCGGTCTCGCGGTTCCGCCGACCACCGTCCAGTTCGCAGAGATTTCCACGGGCGACGACCACTCGTGCGGGCGGCGGTTCGACAATGACACGTTATTGTGTTGGGGAAGCAACAGTCTAGGCCAGTCGACGCCACCCGCCGGTGCCTTCAGCCAGTTGTCTGCCGGCGCGAACCACACCTGTGGTGTGATGAGCGACATGAGCGTGGCGTGCTGGGGCGACGATTCGTTGGGCCAGTCGTCGCCACCGGTCGGATCGTTCTTGCAGGTGGCGGCCGGCGTCTCGCACACCTGCGGTCTCGCGGCGGCGGGGGGCACGGTCTCCTGCTGGCCCGAAACGGGCTTCGTCCCCGCGTCGCCGTTCGTCGGCGCATTCGAGGAGATCGCCTCGGGCGCCGATCACATCTGCGGGCGACGCCTCGGCGGCGCCGTCGAGTGTGCCGGGCGCAACGACTTCGGCCAGTCGACCGTCGTGGCCGGTACCTACACGCAGGTGACGGCCGGCACCAATCACACCTGCGCGTTGCTCGGCAGCGGTGACGTCACGTGCTGGGGCGACGCCAGCGAAGGCCAGACGACTCCACCGCCTCAGTTCGACTTCAGCGAGATCTCCGCGGGCGGCGACCACGCCTGCGGCCTCGATGCGAACCCGAGCCCGACCGCGCTCGACGCTGTGCGCTGCTGGGGCAAGGACCGGTTCGGCCAGTCGTCCCCGCCCATCGATCGCTTCGACCAGGTGGACGCCGGCTTGAATCAGACCTGCGGGATTCGCCGCACCGACCAGTTCGCGGCCTGCTGGGGCCGCTTCCGCTAGCGAGATCGCGTATGGCCGGCGGTCGAGCGACTGGGGACGACGGCGATTGGGGCCACGCGGCCGATCTCGAGGACGTCTCCGGTCGAATCGGCGTCGTGGGCGTCGGCGAATCCGACCACAGCAAAGCGTCGGGGCGCACTGCAACCGAGTGCGCGCTGTCGGCCATCGAGCGCGCCCTCGAGGATGCAGGACTCGAGCCGGGTCAGATCGACGGCATCATGTTCCTGCGCCACGGCGAACACGTCGACGCCGCAGCGTTCCACGCTCACTTCGGCACCTCGCACGACATCTGGGAGAGCGGCGAGGGCGGGGGCATGCGTTGGGCGGCCACCGCGCCACACGCCGCGGCGCGAGCGATCGCAGCGGGAAGAGCCAAGTACGTCGTGAACAGCTTCGCCGTCGCCTGGGCGACGCAGCGCGGAGAGATGACCGGCGGGCCGGGACAATCTCACGCCCACGAACACTTCAAGCAGAACGCAGAGGTGCCCTTTGGTTGGTTCCCCCAGCCGGTCTACTTCGCGACGATCGCGCGGCGCCACATGCACGAATTCGGCACCACGCAGGAGCAGCTCGGCGAGATCGCCGTGGCACTGCGCTACAACGCGAACCACACCGCCGGTGCCGTAATGCGCGATCGCCCGCTCGGCCTCGAGGAATACCTGGCCTCGCCGCCCATCGCCGACCCCTTCCGCAAGGAGGACTGCTGCCTGATCTCCGACGGCGGTGGTGCGCAGATCTTCGCGCCGCTCGAGCGCGCGGCCGACCACCCGAAGCCCGTCGTCGAGGTGGCCGGTGTGGGACTCGGCCGATCGCACGCGGGCGCGTACTGGTCGCAGCAGGGCGCGTTCACGTCCACCCCCCAGGTATTCGCGGCGCCCGCGGGTTTCGCCATGGCGGGCATCGGGCCCGACGATGTCGACGTCCTCACCGCCTACGACCCCTTCACGATCGTCTCGCTGATGCAGATCGAGGACATGGGATTCTGTGAGAAGGGCGCCGGCGGCGAATTCGTCTCGGGCGGACACCTGCGCTTCGATGGCGGCGGACTTCCCTACAACACCCACGGCGGGCTGCTCTCCCACGCCTATGTGCTCGGAATCGCGCACGTCGTCGAACTCGTGCGACAGCTCCGCGGCGAAGCCGAGGGGCACCAGGTGAAGGACGCCCGCGTGGGGGTGTACGGCGGCTACACCGGCTCCGAGGCCTCGACGCTCGTGCTCAGGAGGCGCTGATGCACGAGCACTTCCCCCTCCCCGACGCCTCGTTCGCCCCGCTGCGACCCTTCTGGGACGCGGCGGCCACGGAACGCCTCGTGATGCCCTACAGCGCGCGTCACGGGCGGATTGCCTGGTATCCAGACGACGAGAGCGATCGCTACGACTGGCGCGAGGTCTCGGGTCGTGGATCGCTCTACTCGTGGGCCGTGGTGACCCACGCGTTCCTGCCGCAGTACCGCGATCTCCTCCCCTTCGCGACGGGGCTCGTCGCGCTCGAGGAGGACCCCAGTGTGCGACTCGTGAGCTTGATCGTCGACTGCGACCCCGCGCAGCTCGCCGTCGATCAGCCGCTCGAAGTCGTCTTCCGCCCGCTGCGCTTCGCGGGAGTGGATGGCGAGCAAATGGCGCCGCACTTCAAGCCGGCAGGTTAGGCCGGGCCCGAGCTCAGCGTTCCTGTCCGAGCCGCTCCATCGCGACGAGCGCGACTGCGCAACCCGCGAACCCTGCACCGGTCATCCCGCCCCAAAGCATCCCGGGGACTGAAGGGGGGTTCGGGCTGCCCGCTACTCACTCGTCGGCCCCGAGAACGAGGGTGCGCGCTTCTCCCGGTGCGACGCGACGCCCTCCGCCGCGTCGGGCCCGCCAAAGCCGAAGAACTCGTACCCGAGCGACGCGTCGAACACCGGGCCCATCGATCGGTACCAGTGATTGAGCGTGTGCTTCGTCCAGCGGATCGC
>JABSQW010000069.1 GCA_013215605.1 Myxococcales bacterium | reverse complement strand
CCAATCCGACCTACACGGTCCATGACGTGATCCACTACGGCGTCGCGAACATGCCGGGCGCCGTGCCGCGCACGTCGACGTTCGCGCTCACGAACACCACACTTCCCTACGTCGAGCGGATCGCGGAGATCGGCGTCGAGGCCGCCGTGAGGAGCGATCCGTCGCTCGCGCTGGGCGCGAATATCTGGCGGGGTGACGTCGTGTGTGAAGGGGTGGCGGACGCAACGGGGCTGGCGTATCGACCCCTCGAAGGCATTCTCTGACCTCGAAGAGGACGCTTTGGCGAGATCCACAACCCCCGATCCCGCTCTCGGTGACGACGCTCCCGCGCCGAGCCTCGCAGAACGGGCGCGAACCCTTGCGGCGTCCAGCACCGACGCGACCCTCGCCACGCTCGCGCACGCGCCCGCGGGCCATCCCTTCGCGTCGGCAGTGAGCGTGACCATGGACGGCGCGGCCGCCGTGCTGCTCTTGAGTGCTCTCGCCGAGCACACGAAGAACCTCGCTTCGGACCCGCGCTGCTCGCTGCTGTTCACCGAAACGGCGTCCCCGGGTGGCGAGTCGGGGGGGCGCCTCGCGCTGGGTCGCGTGACGTTGCTCGGGCGGGCGCGTTCCGTCGACGCCCAAGACCGGGACGAGTTCGAACGGGTTCGCCGCGCGTACCTCGACGCGGTGCCGGAAGCGTCCGCTTGGTGCGACTTCGCGGACTTCGCGTTTCACGTCGTCGAGCCAGAGAGCGCACGGATGATCCGCGGGTTCGGGAGTATGAGCTGGCTCGACGCCGCGCAGTGGCGGGCTGCCGAGGCGGACCCGATCGCAGGATTCGCCGATGGCATTCTCGACCACATGAACGCGGACCACGGCGACGCCCTGCGCGACTATGTGTGGGCCTTCGCCGGTCGGCTGGAGGCGAGCGCCGTGCGGATGACGTCGATCGACCGCTATGGATTCGAGGTGGTCGCGACCGGCGGGGGCGAGGCGGAGCCGCTGCGTTTCGGATTCGCGTCGGAGATTGCGGATGCTTCGGAGGCTCGGCGGGAGTTGGTGAGGCTGGCGAGGGAGGCGCGGGTGCGGCTGGGGGGAAGTTGAGGGCGTCTAGCTCCACTTTCTCTGACCGCTATCGCTAGTCAGACCATTCGAATCCGCGGTTCCCGCGCCCGCTTCAGCAGTGCGTCCTGGTCGTTGCCGTCCGTTGGGTAGACGGCGTAGCCGAACGCCAGGGCGACGCGCTCCGGGTCGTTCAAGGGGTCGTTGTGGGCGACATCGTCGGCGACCGCGCGGGCGAGGTCGTAGATGCGTGTCGAGGCGTCGCGTCCCGGGTCGGGAAGCAGGATCGCGAGCTCGGCGGCGCCTGTACGGCCGATCACGTCGAAGTCACGGGCGTTGGCTCGCAAGGCGTCGACCGTGCACTGCACGACGCGGCGGGCCTTTGCGGAATCGCCAGCGGCTTCGACATCGGCGAGGTTCTCGAGGGTGCAGATGGCGATGGCAAGGGCGCCGTCACGGTTGTTGCCCCGCGCGATCTCTTCGTCGATACGCTTGGCGAGGTAGCCGGCGTTCGGAACGCCGGTCTCTTCGTCGAAATTCCGGAACTGCCGTGTGTGAGCGTGGAGCAGGGCGTTTGCGATCGCGCGTTCGAGGTAGCTCACGAATTTGGTGAAGAGCTCGAGGTCATCCTTCTCGAAGTACCCGGTGGCGAAACGATCCGGGGCCACCTTGTCGTAGAGGGTGAGCGTCCCGATCACGCGGCCGTCGCGCTTGAGGGGTGCCGCGAGAAGCGATTTTACGCCCGAGTCAGCGGGATCGAGTGCGGGCTGGTCGCGAGCATCGCGGACGAGCACTGCGGCGCGGCGCTTGATCGCGTCGACGGAAACCTGCTTGTCGAATCGGAAGAGTCGCTCCTGGAGGCGGCCATCGGCCGAGCCGAAGTACGAACGGATCACATACCGGCCCGTTTCTTCGTCCTGCAGCCGCAGTACCGCATGATCGGCTTCGAGCACCATCGCCGCGCCCGACGCGCCGAGGCGGAGGACCTCCGCGGGGTCCGTCGTCGATACCATTCGGATGCCGGTTTCGTTGATGGCGCCGAGCTTGGTGGCCCGCGCCGCCATCTGGGCTTCTCGCATTACCCGTGCGATGCCTTCGGCGGCGGCCGCCGCGATCTCGAGGAGCAGCACCTCCACGCCGCGGCCGCGCGGCACCGATGCACCGGACTGCAGCGCCAGGACGCCCACCAGCGAGTCGCCGGCGAGAAGGGGGAGGGCCGCGTACGCGATGGCGCCGTCGGACCCGCGGAGAATGGCCGCCTCGCGGGTCTTCGCGGCCGTGCCGTCGATGCCCTGTCCGAGGGTCACCCGGTACTCGCCGCCGAAGCCGCCGCCCTCGAGCGACGTCGCGGAGAGGCGCAGCTCGTGTCCGCCGCGCTCGAGGAGAAAGAGGTTTGCAACGCCGCCGCCCAGGCTCCCGGCTGCGAACTCGCACAGCTCCGCGAGCCGGTCGGGGAGCGGTGCACGGCCAGCAACGATCGCCTGCACGGCGCGAACGGCTTCGTAACGGGCGGCCTGGCTGCGGAGCGCTTCGTGCTCCTGGGAGCGAGCGATGATCTGCGCATCGAGTCGCGCGAGCTGCTCGGCGAATTCGAGGTCTTCGTCGCTGAAAGCGTCGGGGCGTGAAGCGTGGTGGAGGTTGAGAACACCGAGGACGCGGCCGTCGTGCACGAGGGGGACACAGAGCGCGGAGACGACGTCGAGTCGCTCGTGGAGGATGTGGAACGCCTCGCGGTCCGCCTTGCCGCGCAGTCGCAGCGGGCGGGCATCGGCGGCCACGCGCCCCGCGATACCGTCGCCGATGGGAACGCGGATTTTCGTCCACAGCTCGGGCTCGATGCCGGCGGCCACGCGGATCAAGAGCTCGTTTCGGTCGCTGTCGAGCAACATCAGCGAGCCCCCGTCGGCGCCGGTCACGCTGCGCGCGATCTCGAGCATGCGACCGAACAGCTCGTCGGTGTCGATCGTGAGGTTGTAGGACTCGACCACCTCGCCGAGCGTTTGCAGCAGCTCGGCCTTTCGGTCGACGGACGGGGCGCCATACCCCCAGAGCAGACGCGCGGTGAGGGGGCTCACGATCTGCAGGTTGCGCTCGACCGCGTCGGGGCACAGCCCGGCGAACTCCTCCTCGGGGCTGGCGTCGATCACGGCGTGGAGGGTCACGTCGGCGAGCAGGTTGGCAACGCTGGCGACGCGCGCCGCAGCGATGGTGTCGCCAAGGTCGCCGTCTCGGCGCCGGAGCCTCTCGTCGAATGCGCTGCGGTCGTCGGGCGCACCGCGGTCGACGATTCCGCCGAGCTCGACCTCGGGGTTCGCGACGAGCAGCGGTATCAGCTGCAGCGCCTCTTCGGAGAGCCCGAAGATGCCGATCCGTTTTCGCATCAGTCGCCAGTGGTTTCGTCGATCGCGTCGATTTGGATCGTGAGGAGCACCGACGTGGTCCGCCCGTCGAGATCGCCCAGTACGAGCGGGACGCGCACGGCGCGTTCGCTGGCTCGCGATGCCTCGCCGACCGACACGATCGACATCTCGTTCACCGACGGCGAGTCACTCGGCGGCGCGAGCTCTTCGGAGACGCGGTCCCACGGCACGTCGAGCAGGGCCTCCGCCTGGCGGACCGTGGCGGAGATGCCCTCGAGGTCGTCGTGTTTCTCCTCCCCGAGCAAGCCGGCTTCGATGGGCGAGGGCACGGGCTGCATCGGGGGTTCGGGCTGCTGCGGGCGCGGCCGCATTGGCATGGGCTGCGCGTTGCTGCGAAGCGAGCGGATCACCTTCTTCGAGATCGTCGAGAGCGTCTGGAGTACGCCGGTGCCCTCCGTCGCCACGGCTTCGAACACCGAGACGCCGGAGAGATCGAGCTTGCGGTGGAGTTCTTCGAGGGCGAACGGATCGGCGAGGTCGCGCTTGTTGTACTGGATGACGAGCGGGAGGTCTTCGAGGGACCGGCCGTATGCGTGAAGTGCTCCGCGGAGTTCATCGAAGCTCGCAAGGTTCTCGTCGATGCGCTCGCGCTGGGAGTCGATCACGAGTACCACGCCGTCCACCTGGTCGATGAGTTGCTTACGGGTCGGCGCCTGCTCGGGCGCGCCCGGGAGCGACACGATCTGGATCTGCGTGCGCACGCCGGCGATGTCGCCGAGCTCGATGGGGAGGATCTCGTAGCTGATGCTGGGATCGAGTCGCGTCGGTAGCTCGCGCAGCTCGCCGCGGTGGTCCGGGCGCAGCTTGGCGTAGACCGCGTGGAGGTTGGTGGTCTTGCCGGCGCCCTCGACCCCCCAATAGACGATGCGGGCGTTGACCTCGATAAGGTCGCTCTGGAGTTCCGACATCAGACCTTTCCCTTTCTCGTGAGAATGCGGCGAGCGTGGGTCGCGATCGCGGCGTGAACGTCTTTGCTCTTCATGATGGTTTTCAGGTCGCGTTCCTGGAGATAGTTGACGAACTTGATCGCAACGGGTTGCGCGCACTTCGGGTTCGTCGCGAGGGCCAGCTTCACCTGATATGAGCGCGTCCATTGCCGATTTCGTGCGATGACGCGAAGAACGTCGTCGCTGAGATTCCTGGACTGGGCGAAACTGACGACCTCGTTCTCCGTGATCCTCGGGCTGTTGATCGCCGCGAGTGACACGATCTTGTTGCGATCGCGCACGAGCAGTCCACGCGCTTCCTTGTTGCCTAGGCGGGCCAGTTTGATCTTCTGGAACACCGACAGATTCTGGAGGATCGAGTAGAGGCTGCCCTCGGTGGTCGCGTCGAGCGATTCGTCGCTCTCCTCGACGAACGACCGCGCGAAATCGCCGAGCTCGTCGCCGAGGACGGCGCGCAGCGCGGCCTCGGCGTCGGAATCGCTGATCGACTCCGGGTCGCTCAGCTCGGGGTCCGCGTCCGTGGAGACGGGGACGCCGAGAAACGTCAGGATCCGTTCGATCACCGAGCGCCCGGTGAGCGGATTGGTGCCCAGGGCCTCGACGATCTCCGGCGCTCGCATCAAGCGCTCCTGGTTGTTCGCGACGATGTCGACGATCTTCTTGAAGGGCAGTGTCGCGAGGCGTGCGATCGTGGCGTCGTCGGTGGCCGGATTGAGGCCGATCTTCTCGATGCGGGCCTCGTTGTCCGTGAACGCGGTGGCGAAGTGCGAGAGCAGCGCCGGGTGGGCGGGGCCGCTCAGTACCGGATCCAGAATGCTGTCGGGCAGCCCCTCGAGGCTGTCGCGCGCGATCGACTTGACCTCGGCGTCCGGGTCGTGGATCAACGCGAACAGGACCGTGGCGAGGTCGAGGGGCGGCAGGGGCAGGGCGCCGCGCGCCGCCATGCGGCGAGCTTCGCGCGGCGCATCGCGTCGCGCGTACTTCTCAGCCTGGGGTGACAACCTCAGCCGGATCTTCGACCGGCCCTTCTGCTCGGACACCAATCACACTCCCCGAAATCCGCCCGGGGTGTGCATCCCAACCGCTCGATCGACGCGTTCTGGTAGAACGCGCGAGAGGGCGGCCGGGGACTCCCGAGCCTAGGATTCTTCTTTCGCCGCTGCGGCTTGGGATGCCACCTTTTCCCGCACGTGGGCGGGCGCTTCGTCGTAGTGGGAGAATTCCATGTGGAATTCGCCCTGGCCGCCGGTCACGCTCGTCAGCGAGCTGGCGTACTCCAACATTTCGGCCATCGGGACCTGGGCCTGGATGACGTGTACGGAGCCGCGAGACTCACTCGACTGAACCCGCCCGCGTCGGCTCGAGATGTCTCCCATGATGTCGCCGACGAACTGGTCGGGAATCGACACCTCGACGTCCATCACCGGCTCGAGCAGGGTGGGCTTCGCCTGCTCGACCGCCAGCTTGAAGCCAAACGAGCCCGCCAGCTTGAAGGCCATCTCGTTCGAATCGACCGCGTGGTGCTTGCCGTCGATGCAGCGCACGCGGACGTCGACGACGGGGTATCCCGCGAGGGGTCCCGCATCGCAAGACTCCAGAACGCCCTTCTCGACGGCCGGAATCAGGCCGCGTGGGATCGCGCCGCCCTTGATCTCGTCGACGAAATCGATGCCTTCCCCACGGGGGCGCGGCTCGACGGTGAGGTAGCAGACGCCGAACATGCCTTTTCCCCCCGTCTGCTTCTTGAGCTTGCCCTCGACGTGCTCAATCTTGCGCGTGATGGTCTCCCGGTAGGGGACCTTCGGCGTCTTCAGCTCGACATCGACGCCGAACATGCGCCGGAGCTTCTGCACCGTCGTACGGACGTGGAGTTCGCCCATCCCCGTGAGCAGGAACTCACCAGTGGACGCCTCGCGCCCGAGCTGGAGCGTCGGATCCTCCTCCACCAATCGGCCGAGCGAAGAGTAGACTTTATCCTCGTCTCCCTTTGATTTCGCAGAGATGGCGTACGAAATCACACCTTGCGGAATGTCGATTTCGGGCAGCTTCACGCCGCCCTTCTCGGCAGTCAGGGCGTGCCCCGTGTGCACCGTCTTGAGCTTCGCCACCGCGACGATGTCGCCGGGTCCGGCCTCCGACGCTTCCACGTGCTCGCCGCCGGTGAGGAGCATCAGCTTGCCCAGGCGATCCTTGTCGCCGGTCGTCGCGTCGACGATCGACATGTCGCTATGGGCTTTTCCGGACACCACGCGGAAAACCGAGAGCGTGCCCGCGTAGCGGTCGATCACCGTCTTGAACACCCGCGCACCGAACACGCCGTCCGGATCCGCGCTGATTTCGACCTCGGAACCGTCCGCCATCGATTCGGCCTTTCCCGGCGCAAGGTCTGCCGGCGAAGGCAGCAGGGTGGTGAGGGCCCACATCAAGTGGTCGATGCCGATCTCCCGGGTGGCGGAGCCGCACAGCACGGGGAGGAGCTGACCGTTGCGGGTGCCGGCCACCAGACCGCGCAATACGTCGTCCGGGGCCAGTTCGCCCTCATCGAGGTAGCGCTCGAGAAGGGTGTCGTCGCACTCGGCGACGGCTTCGACGAGCGTCTCGTGGGCCGAGGCAGCGGCTTCCGCGAGCTCGGCGGGGATTTCGCCCTCGCCGCTCGGCGTGTGGGCCTTCATCGATACGAGATCGATGACACCGGAAAAGCTGTCCTCGGAGCCGATCGGCAGGGAAACCAGCGCGGGGCTTGCGCCCATCGTGCTGATCGAGTCGAGCGCTGTGTCGAAGTCGGAGCGCTCTCGGTCGAGTTGGTTGATGAACGCAATCGAAGCGATGTCGTGCGACTTTGCGAAGCGCCACATTCGCTCGGTGCCCACCTTGGCCCCTCCCACCGCGGACACCAGGACGACGGCGCCGTCGAGAGCCGCGAGGGCGACGCGGCCGTCAGCCTGGAAATTCGAGTCGCCTGGAGTGTCGACGAGCGTCATGTGCTTGTCCGACCCGTCGAAGCTGTAGACCGACGATGAGATCGTCGTGTGCCGCTCCTTCTCCTCCGGGAGGTGGTTGAGCGTGGACGAGCCGTCATCGACTTTTCCAAGGGTGTCCGTCGCTCCGGCCGCGTGCAGAATCGCCTCGCCGAGCGATGTCTTCCCATCTCCGGAGTGGCCCACGAGGGCGAAGTTTCGTGTGTCTTCGACTTTGACGTTGTTCATGGGGCTCCTCTGTCTCGTTTCGGCGGGGATGAGGGGAGCTCGACGTTCGTCGAGTTTCCTGTCAGTCGACCAAATCGCTATTTTCGGTTCTTCTCGAAGATGATGCGCAGCCCCTCGAGCGTGAGGAAGGGTTCTACACGTTCGATGGCGCGACTCTCGCTGGCAACTCGACCGGCGAGACCGCCCGTGGCGACAACGCGTGCGTTGGCACCGAGCTCGCCGCGGATGCGCTCGACCATCGAGTCGACGACGCCAGCGTAGCCGTAGAGCAGGCCGGACTGCAGGGCATTCGTGGTGGTCTTGCCGATCACGGACTTGGGTCGAGCGATCTCGACGCGGTGAAGCATCGACGCGCGCTCGAACAGCGCCTCCATCGACGTGTGGATCCCGGGGAAGATGACGCCGCCGAGGTACTCGCCATCCTCCGACACGCAGTCGAACGTGGTGGCGGTACCGAAGTCGACGGCGATCACAGGACCGCCCATGAGAACGTTCGCGGCGAGGGCGTTCACGATGCGATCCGCGCCGACCTCGCGCGGGTTCTCGCAGCGGACCGGCATGCCCGTGCGGATGCCCGGTCCCACGATGAGGGGCTTGCGATCGAACAGCTTCGTCGACACGCGATCGAAAATCGGAAGTAGCGGCGGGACGACGCTCGAGATGATCACGTCGGTGACCTCGTCGCAGGTGCGTCCAACGTGGTGGAAGAGCGAACTCAACGAGAGCGACACCTCATCCGAGGTGTGATCGTGGTGGGTGCTGATGCGCCAGTGGTGCGACAGCGTGCCCTTGTCGTCGTCGGTGTAGTCGAATACACCGAGGGAAACGTTCGTATTCCCGACGTCGATGACGAGTAACGTCGTCACGCTCCCTCCCGGTCTCTCTGGCGCTCGCCGGCCTTTGCCAAGGTGACGTCGCCCGCGATGACCCGGACCTCGGTTCCGTCGGACCGTCCGACGCGCAATGCGCCGTCGGCGTCGATCCCCAGCGCGGTACCGTGCAGCTCGCCTCCCGGCGCGTTGGCGCCCGGCACACGACTTCCCGTGTCCGTTCCGTCGATGACGCGAATCTCCCGGCCGCGCATGCGGAAGCGCGCTTCGAAGCGCTCGCGAATCCGCTCGAAGCTCCCGGTCACGCAGGCATCGAGGGTCCGTTCGAGTGAAGCGTACAGGTCACGAGTGAATGCCGCGCGGTCGATCGGGTGGCCGGCGTGACTCGCAAGGCGCGTCGCGAGGCTCCTGAACTCGTCGGGGAAGTCCTCGCGATCGACGTTGAGGTTTACGCCGATGCCGAGCACGAGGTGTGCGACCCGCGTCGCTTCCGCGCCGAGCTCCATCAGGATGCCACTCGTCTTGAGGCCGCCGAGCAACACGTCGTTGGGCCACTTGATCTCGACAGCGTCGTCCGCGTCGACGAAGCGCGCGATGCTGTCGGCCACAGCGACAGCCGTCGCCAGGATCCACGTGGGCGCGCGCTCGAGGGTCAGGTCGGGGCGCAGCACGATCGACGTGTAGAGGTTCAGCCCACTCGGCGAGAAGAACGAGCGCCCGAGGCGACCGCGGCCCGCGGTCTGGCCCTCGGCAATCACGACCGTCCCTTGTGGGTGACCGTCGCGAGCCAGCTCGAGGGCAACGCGGTTGGTGGAGTCGATCTCTTCGAAGTAGTGGATCTCGCGGCCGAGCCACCGCGTCTCGAGACCGCGCTCGATCTCCTCGGGATACAGGCGATCGGGGACGCCGGTCAATCGGTAGCCTTCGCCCGGGGCTGCGTCGATCTGGTAGCCGCGTCCACGCAGGGTTTCGATGTGTTTCCACACCTGGGCGCGCGAGACGCCTTCGCGAGAGGAGAGGGCTTCGCCGGAGCAGATCCGGCCGTCGGCGCGGTGAAGAGAATCGAGCACTCGCGCCGCACCTCCTCTCACCTCGGAACACCCCACGGGGCGGATCCGCCGTCGGACTCGGCGCTGTCATCCGCGAGCTCGAGCGCGACGTCGGCACTCGGCGCCGAATGCGTCAGGGCGCCGATCGAGATGCGGTGCACGCCGGTGTCCGCAATCTCGCGGACGTTCTCGAGCCCGACACCGCCGGTGGCCTCGAGGATCGCGCGGTGCGCGAACTCGTCGACCACTTCGCGCATCGCACGCGGGGACATGTTGTCGAGTAGCAGAAAATCTGCGCCGGCTTCCACAGCGGCTCGGGCCTGCTCGAGGTTCTCGACCTCGACCTGCACTCGGAGCGCGGCGGGTGCGCGCGAAAGTGCGTTCTTCACAGCGAGCTCGACGCCACCGGCCGCGGCGACGTGGTTGTCCTTCAGCAGGATCCCGTCGTAGAGACCCATTCGGTGGTTTACGCCGCCGCCGATGGCGGTGGCGTACTTGTCGAGACTGCGCCAGCCGGGGAGCGTCTTGCGGGTATCGACGATGCGCGCGCCCGTCCCCGCGACGGCGTTTACGAAGCGGCGTGTGTGTGTGGCGATGCCGCTCGTACGTCCGAGGAAGTTGAGCGCGGTGCGCTCGGCGGCGAGGATCGAGACGAGACGGCCCGAGACCTCGACGAGCGGTTCACCCGGCGTCGCGAGTTGCCCGTCGCGCGTCAGGCAACGAATGACAAGCGTCGGATCGACGGCTCGGAAGACGGCTTCGACGAGCTCGAGTCCGCACACGACGAGGTCCTGTCGCGCTTCGACGACGGAGCGTCCCGGGTCGTCGCGTCCAAGGACGACCGCGCCCGTTACGTCGCCCGAGCCGATGTCCTCGGAGAGGGCGAGTTCGAGGAGGGGTCGCCAGGTCCGCGCTGCGGGAAAGACCGGCGCGGCGTCCATCCAAACGGCCTCCAAACGGACTGAAACGAGCAGATTGTCTTCTGGGCGGCCGCGCCGGAACTTCGGAACGGCTCCCGACGAATACCCTAGCCCCGGAGCGGGCCGGGTGGCTAGAAGAATGGGCCCGCCTGGGGGCGCTGCGCCTGGCAGCGAAACCCGCTTCAGCGGTCGCGTGACGGCGCGGAAGATCCCGCGAAGCGGGACGCCGAGCTACTCGGGCGGCTCGTTCTTGAGCTTGCGGATCTCGTTCTGGATCAGCGTCTCGGCCATCTGCGGAATGACCTCCCACGCGACGGCTTCGACCCGCTCGACGGCCTGGCGAACGATCTCCTCGGTGAGGCTGCCGAAGGACTCCCAGGCGACCTTCTCGAGGGTGTCGTGCAGCTGCTCGCGGATCTGAGGGCCGACCTGCTCGAGGGCGGAGCGCGCGAGCTCATTCGTGCTCGGAAGGGCTGCCGCCGCCGCAGCGGGCGGCTTTGCCAGCGCGGGCTCTGACGCCGGCTCCTTGTCGAACAGCCCTATTCCGGGGGCCTCAATGGCGGGCGCCGCCGCAGGCGCTTGGACGACCTGGGCAATCGGATCGCCCAGGTCCGAGTTCGAGACGTCGAAATCGAGGCCGCTGCCGGGGTCGATGACCGTCGCCTGCGCGAGATCCTGGGAGTCGATGCGGAGCAGCGAATCGTCTGCGGAGCTGCCCGCGACGTCCTCGGGCAGCGCCCCGGAACCGAACGCGCCGTCGAACAGCTCCGTGGCCGCGTCGCTCGCGAGATCGGGCCCGGGGGGGGGATCCGCAGGCAGCGCCGGCGGCGTCAGGAGGTCGTCGGCCGGGATCGGAAAGTCGGGATCGAGGAGCTCCGCCGCGAGGGTGGGCAGCTCAGCACTGGCTTCGGCGATGGGCCCGACCGCGGTCGGCCCGTCTGCGGCGCGCTGCACCGGCGGCGGACCGGAGGGCGCCGACTCTTCCAGATCTTCGCCGAACGAGAAGGCCCCGTCGTTGTCGAACGAGCCCGCGTCGTGGACCACGGTGGCCTCGGGCGCGGCTGCGGTGTCCGCTGTCGGTTGCGCGAAGTCGTCGCCGAAGAAGTCGAGGTCGCCCGCGTCGCTGGCCGGGGCGAGCGGGTCGAGCGGCGCAGCTCCGATCAGGTCGTCGAAGGAGTCGTCGAGCGATGTCTCTCCGAAGGGGTTGCCGGCCGACGGGTCCGCGACGGGTACGGCCGCGAGGGGGTCGGGCAGGGCGGCGAGCGGCTGAGCCTCGGCCGCCGGGCCGGGGGCCTCAGGGGAGGCCTCGCTCAGTTCGAAGAGTTGGTTCACCTGGTCGACCAGGGTCTGGGCCTCGAAGGGCTTCGCGACGTGCCCCTCGGCGCCGATCTGCTGAGCGCGTGTCTCGTCGAAGGCTTCGAACGTGCCGGTCAGCAGCAGGACCGGGATGTGCTGCAGGTCGGGGTCGGATTTGATCGCCTCGCACACCTCGTAGCCGTTCTTGCCGGGCATCACGACGTCGGCGAGCACCATGTCGGGGCGGATTTCGCGGGCTTTGACGATGGCGTCGTCGCCGTTGTCGACCGTGATCAGGGTGATGTCTTCGCTGGCGAAGCTGATTCCCACGACCTTCTGGATCGTCACGCTGTCGTCGGCAAGCAGCAGAGTCTTCGGCATGGTCTCCCCCGTTTTCTCGCGCTCCGACCACTGGAGCCGTGGCCCATCGAACGGCGGCCCCTTGCGGCCGCGCCGGCAGCCCTGGGGCCGCCTCCCCGCCGGGTTCCACCGATCCTCGAGGATAGTCCCAGGACGGCGGATCCCGCCTCCCCGAGCTGTCGTCGCGATGTAGTATCGTCGGGTTATCCACCGAGATTGAATGCTTTTCGCAACGGCTCGGGGACACCGCAGAGGCTGCTCAAAAGGCCGAAGGGCAGCGATTCTCGCGGGGCGTTCAAGGCGATCAAGGGGCGGGGCGTTCGCTCCGATGGATCCGCAGTGGGCGATGGCCGTTTTGGCCCCGCGCGGAGCTCCGGTTGTCGGAGGCGAGCGGGGCGCGTGAAGCGATCGGGAGGTCAGCGCAGGATGATCCTACGGTCTGCGGTGCGCACTGACGTCGGACTCCGACGCCGCGCCAACGAAGACTCGTATGCAATCGCCGAGGACGTCGGCCTCTACCTCGTCGCCGATGGCATGGGCGGGCACACCGCCGGGAAGGTCGCGAGTCAGCTCGCATCCGAGAGCGCGGTTCGATCGCTCCGCAGTCTGGGCGGTGAGGTCGTGAGCCTGGCAGAGAAGCTTCATTTCGCCGTGACGGCATCGAATCGCGAGGTCTTCGACGAGTCCCAGGCGAAGCCCCAGCTGGCTGGAATGGGCACGACACTCGTGGGCCTTCTCGCTGGTGGGGAGCGGATCGCGCTCGCCCACGTCGGAGACAGCCGCGCCTACCTCGTTCGCGCGGGTCGCATCCGCCAGCTCACCGACGACCACTCCCTCGTCGCCGAGCTCGTGCGACGCCGCGAGATCACCGAGCACGCGGCACACGGCCACCCGCACCGCCACGTGCTGACACGCGCGCTCGGTGTGCGCCGCAGCGTGGAGCCGGACCTCGTAGAGCTAACGCCCGAGGAGGAAGATCGCTTCGTGCTCTGTTCCGACGGACTGACCGGCCTCGTCGCCGACGACGAGATCGCGGAGATCGCGGCGAGCGGCCGAGATCTCGACGCCGCGTGCGAGCGTCTCGTCGAGCTCGCGAACTCCCGCGGCGGGGACGACAACATCACCGCGCTCATCGTCCTGTGCGAAGAGGTCAGCGACTGGGACGTTTGACCCGGTCGAGCTCCCAGGGTCGGCGAGCTCCGGGATCTCGCCATGGCGACACCCGGAACGACACCGTGCGCTCTACGCCCGAGTTCGAGCTACTCCTCCTGCCCGCGACGATCAACGCGGCGAGCAGCGGGAAGGCGGGCCACTCCTGCCCAGTCGCCGACAACCGACGACACGCCTCGCATCCTCTCAGCGCCGAGCGCGGGCGATCCACCTCGAGCGCCTGTGGGATTCTCGATCCGAGCCGGATCTCGCGTATCATCGAAGGGCGCCGCGCCTCTGTACTGGAGGATCCCCCGTGTCCAATCTTCTGATCATCAGCTCCGACTGCCACGCCGGCGCGCTTCCGACGGTCTACAACGAGTACATGCCGGCGAAGTTCCACGCGGCAAGCGATGCGTGGTGGCTCCGTTTCGCACGGGAGATGATGGCCCGGGCCGGCACCTTCTTCGATCAGGAGGCGGTCGACGACTACGCGGAGCAGGCCGACGAAGGCGGCGGACGCATGGCGGCTTTTTCGAGGCAGGTCGATCTCGATGACGACGCGATCCGCGGCATGCTGACGGACGAGACGAGCCCGTTCGCGCCCCGCAAAGGCGAGTGGGACGCATCGGTACGGCTCGAAGAACTCGAGGCGGACGGCATCGCCGCGGAAGTGATCTTTCCCCAGATGGCCCCCTTCGGTGCGGGTCTCCTGCAGTACCGGCACGAAGTCGATCCGGAGCAGAACCTCGAGGGCAACCGGGCCTACAATCGCTGGCTCGCCGACTTCTGCAAGACCAACCCGGGGCGTCACGCTGGGGTGGCGATCGTCAACGTCGATGACATCGACGTGACCGTTCGGGAGGTGCGAAGCGCCCGGGAGAACGGTTTGTTCGGCGGCGTCCTGATTCCGACCAGCACGGGCGACCACCCGTTCTACCACCACCCGCGCTACGAGCCTCTGTGGGCGGTGTGTGAAGAGCTCGACATGCCTGTTCAGTCGCACTCCGGCTGGTCGCCCGATTACGGGGACATGGAGTGCGCGACGGCCATGTACATCAGCGAGGTCGACATGTGGGCCCATCGCCCGTTCACGGCCCTGCTGTGGTCGGGCGCATTCGAGCGTCACCCGAACCTCAAGTACGTCCTGACCGAGACGGGCTGCTCCTGGATTCTCGAGACGCTGCGCCTGCTCGAGTTCAAGTCCGCCAACCCGATCTTCAAGCACTTCACGAAAGACTTGTCGCTCAGTCCGACGGAGTACTTCCAGCGCCAGTGCTACATCGGTGCGTCGTTCATGCCCGATCACGAGGGACGCGACCGCCACCGCATCGGCCTCGACAAGCTGATGTGGGGCTCCGACTATCCGCACCTCGAGGGCACCTGGCCGAACACCATGGACGCGCTGCGCAAGACGTTCGCACCGTATCCTGAGTACGAGATTCGCGCTCTGCTCGGCGCGAACGCCGCCAAGGTCTACGGGTTCGACCTCGATCAGTTGAGTCCGATCGGGGCAAAGATCGGCCCCGCGCTCTCGGAGATCGTCGGCGAGGCGTGAACCGCCGCACCAGGCTCAACCGCTAGGCGTCGAGGTCCAGCAATCGCGCGGCGTTGCCGCGCATGATCTGCCGGGTCTCCGCCTCGTCGCTGGTCGTCAAGAGCTCGGCGAAGTCGATGGGCCGCTTCGTGCCCTCGGGATGCGGATAGTCGGAGCCGAAGAGAACGCGGTCGGCGCCGACGAACTCGATGAGGCGCGGGACGTCGTCCTCGGGGTAGGGGGTCAGCGAGAAGTGACGGCGGAAGACGTCGCTCGCGCGCCCTTGGAACCGCCCGTGGGGCCACGGCCCGTAGCGCGCCATGCCCTTCTTCTTGTCGAGGGTCGTGAGCAGGTACTCGACCCAGCCCGAGCCGTTCTCGATGCTCACCGCGCGCAGGTCGGGGAAGCGCGTGAACAAGTTGTTGTAGATCATCGACCCGATCGTCTCCATGACCGGTCGGTCGCCGTGGCTGAAGGCCCACTGGAAGGCGGACTGCTCGCGAACCGGCGGGGCAGGCGCCTCGCCCCAGTGAATCGACATCATTGCGTTGTAACCCGAGTCCGAGAGATGCAGCGCGAGCGGGATCTTTGCCTCGTTGAGTCGCGCCCAGAAGGAGTCGAAGCAGGGATCGGCTGGTGACCTGCCGCTCTGGGGCCCCGGTCGCAGATGCACCATGCGCGCGCCCAGCGCGAGCACGCGGTCTAGCTCCTCGCAGGCCTGGTCGACGTCGAGGAGGGAGAGCAGCGGAACGGCGAAGATGCGGTTCTGGTACGCGTAGCCCCAGTCGTCCTCGAGCCACCGGTTGAAGGCGCGCAGCGATGCGTGCGTGAGGTCGGCCTCGTCGACGATCGTCTGCTCGACGACGACGGCCAGGGTCGGCAGCAGGATCGCCGCCTCGACGCCCTGTTCGTCCATCAGCGCGAGGCGCGCATCGTTGTCCTGGAACCCGGCGAGCATGTTCTCTCTCGAGTACGAGTCCGCCCAATTGACGTCGCCCTTCTGGTGAAGGATCTCGATCATCGAGCCCGGTTTATTCGTTTTCTCGAACTTGACGTCCATGTAGTGCCACGGCTTGCCACCGAGATGGACGTCCCACTCGTCGCGATCGTTCTTCGTCGCGTTCAGCGTCGCGTCTCGGTACTTCGCCTCGATGTGGCGCGTGAAGCAATCCGGAGCTTCGTAGTAGTGGTTGTCCGCGTCGATGAGCCGGTAGGGAAGCTGGGCCATGAGGTTCTCCTCGAGCACCGATTATGCGCGAACAGGAGCCCCGCGGCCGCGGGTTCGGGCGGTGGGGTTGGCTCATCGGGGGGGAGGGAGCGCTGGGGCGGGAGCTTTCAGCGCTCGGAAGAGCCTGGCGGCGACTACCGCACACACTCCTGGCTGGGAGCGGGGCGCAAGACCCGGGCAAGCGGAGCGCGCAGCGAGGCGTCGTCGAGCGGAGGCCGGCAGGCGGGCTTTGCCCGCCGAACCCCAGCCAAACTAGCTGCGGTCGAGCAGGCCCTTGAGCTTCGCTCGCAGTCGCAGGACGGCCTTCGTGTGGATCTGACACACGCGCGACTCGGTGATGCCGAGGATGCCTCCGATCTCCTTCATGTTGAGATCTTCGAAATAGTAGAGGCTGACGACGAGGCGCTCCTTTTCGGGGAGCGTCGAGATGGTCTGGGCGATGACGTGCTTGCTCTCGGCGAGCTTGAGGCTTGCGAAGGGATTCTCCGAGTGCACGTCCTCGACGATGTCCGCGAAGGTGCCGGTGCGGTCGCCATCGGAGTTCGTGCCGCGGATCTCTTCCAGGTTCACGAGCGAGATGCCGCGGACCTGGTTGAGGAGCTCGTGGAACTTCTCGATCTGGAGGCCGAGCGAATCCGCGACCTCGTCCTCGGTGGCGCCGCGGCCGAGGCGCTGCTCGACTTCACCATACGCGCGCTCGAGGCGGCGGCTCTTCTGACGCACGCTGCGCGGAACCCAATCGAGGGAGCGCAGCTGGTCGAGGATCGCGCCCTTGATGCGAAACTCGGCGTACGTCTTGAACTTGCAGTTCTTCTCGGGGTCGTACTTCTCCATGGCGTCCATGAGGCCGATGACGCCGGTGTTGTGGAGATCGTCGAGATCGATGTGCGACGGCAGGCGAACCGCGATTCGATTGACGATGTAACGGATGAGCGAAGTGTGTTCGAGAACGATCTGCTCTTTGATCGAGGCGGGAATCTCCGAGTGCTTTTCCTTGGCCTCGCGCAACAATGCTTCCATGCCCATCCGTGTCGTTCCCCTCAGCGGTTGCGACCGGCCCCTGCGGCGAGGGACGCGATCCGTCGATGTGGTCTGGCGCCGGCGGCCCGCGCCGACAATCCGATGACGCTAGGTGCGTACGGGCCGCAGTTAAAGCAGGGGCCGTGCCAACCCACGCGGTATCCCGCAAGCGGGTCGCAGGTTTCCGCCGGCTGAGCGCACCAGGCGTGTTATTCGAGAGCGATGCATTTGGAATTGCACGGGTTTTTGGTGAACCAGTAAATCGGGAGAAAGCGCAGAAAATTGCGGACGCGCGTGCCGCCATCGGTGGCGGGGCACCCGCCAGTCGTCCGGGAAGCCGTCGAA
The DNA here is from genome assembly GCA_013215605.1 of Myxococcales bacterium. GTDB lineage: Bacteria > Myxococcota_A > UBA9160 > UBA9160 > SMWR01 > JABSQW01. The sequence continues at coordinate 298 of JABSQW010000069.1, read as the reverse complement.
GGTTTGACGGCAATTACGAAATCGTCAGTGACCCGTCATCGGGCGACCGGCGCGCAAGGGCGGGTCGCCGCGCGTGGGGCCCGGGCGGGCCCGGGACGACTCAGCAATCTTTGGAGGACCGATCGTCCTCCAGGCCCTTCTTCTTGATCTTCTCGATGAGGGTCGTGCGATTGAGACCCAGGAGCTTGGCGGCGCGGTTCTTGTTCCAGTGGGTCTTCTCGAGGGCCTTGAGAATCAGGTCGGTCTCGAATCGGTCGGTGACGTCGCGGAGCGAGAGGCCTTCGGGCGAAAGCTCCGG
>JABSQW010000688.1 GCA_013215605.1 Myxococcales bacterium | reverse complement strand
CGTGTCGAGTGGCGAGTGATCGAGCGGATGTACAAGTTCCTGCTCCCGAACGCGTACGGCGACGATCACATCACCCACTACACACGTCACACTCTGACGGAGCTACTCGCCCGGGCGGGATTCGCGATCCGCGAGTACCGCTACGTCATGGGCGCCGAGCTGATCGTAGACTGTGTGAAGCGCGAGGACGCATCGCCCGACGCGGGCGGCGCGCCGACAGCGGTCCCTTCCTCGTCGCGAACGTGATTTCGGACAGCGCAGCGACCCGCTGGAGGAGACACGCCGCAGCGGCCGGTCTCCTCGGCAGCGTCTGGCTCCTCGGCTGCGCGTCCGGCGCGGAGCGACGGCCGAACTTCGTGGTGGTGCTCGTCGACACGCTGCGCGGCGACCACCTGGGTTTCGCAGGTGGCGCGGCGTTGACGCCCCACGTCGACGCGCTCCGCGAGCGCTCGGTCTGGTTCCAGAACGCCTACGCGAACGCGCCGTGGACGCTGCCGTCGCTGGCGTCGCTGTTCACGTCGCGCATTCCCTCTCGTCACCGCGTGGTGGTGTGGGGCAGGCCTCTGCCCGACGCGCAGCTGTCGCTGGCCGAGGTCCTGCGCGAAGCCGGATACGCCACCGGCGCCTTCAACGCCAACATCCTCTTCGACGCGAAGGCCGGGTTCGGCCAGGGATTCGACCGCTACCAGGTGGTCTGGCACCCCGACGCCCTCCAGGCGGGGGCGAGCGGAACGTTTCCCAATGCGCCGGCGTCGCTCGTGACCCAGCAGGCGGTTGCGTGGATTCGCTCGCAACGCGAAGCGCGCCCCGACGCGCCGCTGTTCGTGTACCTCCAGTACATGGAGCCCCACACGCCGTACCGCTGTCCGAGCCGAGCGGAGCCCGGCTGCCCCGACCGCGCGCAGGTGCTGAACGATCGCCTGCACGCCGAGCAGTGGGACTTCGAGCCAGAGGACCGCGCGCAAATCGAGCGGCTCTACGCCGCCGAGGTGGACGCCGTGGACAAGGGACTCGGCGAGCTTTTCGCCGCGCTCGACTCGGTTGGCCTGCGCGATGCGACGTGGCTGGTCGTGACCTCCGATCACGGCGAGCAGCTTGGCAAGGACGGCGTCTACCTCCACGGGAAATCGCTCGACCGCGAGGAGATCCGCATCCCCCTGCTGATCCACGGCCCCGGGATCGCGCCCGGCAGCGTCGATACGCCGACATCGCTCGTCGACCTGGCCCCGACGATCCTCGACGCCGCTGGAATCCCAGCCCCGCCGGACTTCGAGGGACGCAGCCTCCTCCCGGCCCTGCGCGGCGACGCGCTCGAAGACCTCCCCGTGATCGCCGAGATCTTCCAGACCACGGAGTCGCCGCCGAGGCACCGCCTCGCGGTCATGACGCGCGCGGACAAGCTCGTGCTCGACCCGGCGGGCGGCGTCGTGCGCTACGACCTCGTGTCCGATCCGCGCGAGCGCGAGCCTCGACCCGCAGAGCGATCCGAGCTCGCGCGAGCCCTCGGTGAGTTCGAGCAGTACATCGACTTCGGGGAGGCCCCGGGGGCGCCGAAGCTCGACGACGAGACCCGGGGGCGCCTTCGAGCGCTCGGGTACGACCGGCACTGACGGGTCCGCCGCGTGGTCTTCAACTCCCTCACCTTCGTTCTGTTCTTCGCCGCCGTCCTGGTGCTCCACCGCCTCCCGCTCTCCTGGACGCTCCGGAAGGGCAACCTCCTCATCGCGAGCTACCTCTTCTACGCGGCCTGGAACCCGCCGTTCGTGGTGCTGCTCTGGATTTCGACGATCACCGACTGGTTCGTCGCGCGCGGTCTCGCGAATGCGCGGAGCCGCCGGCGACGACGCGCCCTGCTCGGTGTCAGTCTAGGCGTCAACCTGGGACTGCTCGGGTATTTCAAGTACGCGGGATTCCTGCTCGAGAACTTCGTTGCGTTGGCGGGGTCCCTCGGAATCGACTTCGAGCCCGCCGCGCCGGACATCATCCTGCCCCTCGGTATCTCCTTCTACACGTTCCAGACGCTGTCCTACACGATCTCGGTGTACCGCCGGGAGTCGGCGCCGTCGCGGTCGTTCCTCGACTACGCGCTCTACGTCACGTTCTTCCCGCAGCTCGTGGCCGGGCCGATCGTGCGTGCGACCGACTTCCTTCCCCAGTGCGAAGAGCCGAAGCGCGCCAATGCGCGACAGCTCGGCTGGGGCGCGACGCTGCTGCTCTTCGGTCTGTTCCAGAAAATGGTGCTCGCCGACGCGCTGTTCGCGCCGATCGCCGATCTGGTGTTCGCCGCCCCCGCCAGGGCCGGGACGCTCGGCGCGTGGGTCGGCGCCTTCGCTTTCTCGGGCCAGATCTTCTTCGACTTCGCCGGCTATTCGTCGTGCGCGATCGGCACGGCACTCTGTCTGGGCTTCGTCCTCCCCGAAAATTTCCGCTGCCCGTACGGCTCGCTCGGATTCAGCGACTTCTGGCGCCGCTGGCACGTGTCGCTGTCGAGCTGGCTGCGCGACTACCTGTACATCTCGATCGGCGGCAACCGCGCCGCGACCTGGCGCGTGGCGGCGAACCTGATGTTCACGATGCTCGTGGGCGGGCTCTGGCACGGGGCGTCCTGGCACTTCGTCGTGTGGGGGGGACTACACGGTCTCTACCTCGTGCTCGAGCGCGCGCTGCGGCGACTTACGGGGGATCTGGCCGCCACCCGGGGCACCGCGCTGCGCCTCGCCGTCGCACTCGCGACGTTCGTCGTCGTCTCCCTGACCTGGATCTTCTTCCGCGCTCCATCGCTGGGGGCCGCGACCCTCTTGGCGACGAATCTCGTCAGCGGCGCCGCGAGTCCATTGGTTCCGTGGTCGCTGGTCCCCTGGGTCGGCGTGCCGATGCTCTTGACCTTCGCGCTGCACTGGACGCTTCGCGACGCCGACCTCGAGATGCGATTCTCGTCACTCGCGTTGCCCTGGCGGGCGGCGCTGCTCGCCGGCCTCGTGCTGTCGATCCTCTTCGCGCCCGGAGACGACCGTGCCTTCATCTATTTCCAGTTCTAGCGCGCTCGACGCGGGCGGCTGGCGGAGCACCGTCGGCCTCGCGCTCGTCCTGCTCGTGATCGGAATCGGCGGATTCGAGGCGTTCTGGCGCTCGCGCGGCTTCCAGCCCACGCTGCGCGACGACGACGCGCTCTGGTGCCTGGAGCGTCTTCGCCTTCCCGTCGACGACCCCGACGCCATCGCGGTCATCGGGTCGTCGCGCATCCACCTCGCGATCCAGCCCGCCGCGTTCTCGACGTCGGGCCTCGAGGCCCCCCTCCAACTCGCGATCGCCATGGCCCCGACCACGCCCATGCTCGAACACCTGGCCAACGACTCGGAGTTTCGCGGTGTCGTTCTCGCCGAGGTGAATCCCCGGCTGTTCTTTCAGAAACAGCGGTGGCTCGACGTGAGGGTGGCCACGAAGCTGCGCGCCTGGCGCGAGTTCGACCGGGCAGACGTCTTCGAGCAGCGCCTGCGCATGGCCGTTCAGCGTGCCGCGGTGTTCCGCCTGCCCGACCTCTCGCCCGCGTCCCTGCGCCGCGCCTTCGCGACCCGGAAGCTCCCCACTCCGTCCCACATCACGATCGAGGCCGATCGCACCCGCTACGCCGATTTCGACCGCTTTGCGGGTCTCGAACGCAAGATGCGTCGGATCCGCGAGCTGCGCGAGACGTCGACAATCGCGTTCCTCGACAAGACCGGCCTCACGCGTTGGCTCGCTCGGGTCGAGGAATCCGTCGCGCGTCTCCACGCGCGCGGCGGCGACGTCTTCTTCGTCCGTACGCCGACGGCCGGGTTCATTCGGGAACACGAAGCCAAATCGCTGCCGCGCGCGTTCTATTGGGACGCCCTGGCGGCCCACACGGTCGCGGCGACGATCCACTTCGAGGACCACCCGTCCCTGCGTCACTTCGTGCCGATCGACAACCATCACCTCGATCGACAGCAGGCCGCCGCGTTCTCGCGCGCCCTCGGTGAGATCGTGGCGAACCGGCTTCGAGAGCGCGGGCGCACCTGAATTGGATCGCCGCTCGACGCGCCAACGGTGCGCTCGGGCGGCAATCTTCGCTACAACGCAAGCACGGAGCGCGGGCAAAGGAGATCGACAGGCGCAATGGCGACCGACACACCGCGGTCCGGCACACCTGACGTCAGGGGGCACGTCGTCGCCCTCGATGGCCTGCGTTTCCTCGCCGCCGCCGTCGTGCTCGTGGGACATTGCTTCAACGTCATTGCAATTCCCGAGTCCGTGCAGAAGCTCGTGCGCGAGACGCCGCTCGTCGTGTTCATCAACGGCTACGGAGCCGTCCACCTCTTCTTCGTCCTGAGCGGCTTCGTTCTCGCGGGCTCCGCGGATCGTGTGCGCGAACGGATCGACCTCGTACAGTTCTACGTGCGCCGCGTGCTGCGCATCCACCCGCCCTACGTGTACGCCCTCGTGGTCGCTTGGCTTGCGAGCTTCGTCTACGACGTCTCTCAGAGTGCCGGCGCCGTGACCCCCTACTTGATGAAGCGGGCGAGCGTCCACCTCACGCCGGAAGAGCTCGTGTCGTTCTTCCTGTATCCGAGCGACGCGAAGCTGCAGCTCGGGCCCGCATGGACACTCGCCATCGAGATGCACTTCTCCTTCCTGCTGCCGCTCATGCTGTGGGTCACGCGGCGCAGCCATTGGAGCGTGCTGATCGTCTTGTCCCTGTTCGCCCTGTTCGACGGCCACCGACTCTGGGAACCCCTCGACTACGCGATCTTCTTCTCTCTCGGCGTAGCGATCTTCCAGGAGCGCGACCGCCTGCAGCGTCTGGCCGACGCACTGTCGAGTGCAGTGCGCTTCGTCGCGGTGGGCGCCTCGCTGCTCGTCTTCGCAGCGCCGTGGCTCCTCGACATCGTCTACGAGGCGGGCTTCGCGTACTCGCCCTGGGGCACCGCGGTGTCGGCCGTCGGAGCCGGGTTGCTGCTCTGGAACAGCCTGTGTTTCGACGGGGTGAGCCGTCTTCTCGCGCATCCCTCCCTCGCGTACGGGGGGCGCATCTCGTACAGCTTCTACCTCCTCCACTACCCGGTCATGATTCTCTGCTCACAGACGCTTCGCGCACCCCTGACGGCCTTCGACACGGTCGCCTACCTGGCGTCCGTGTTCCTCCTCACCTTCGGCGCCGCAGCGCTCTCGTTCTACGTCATCGAGCGGCCCTCGATCCGCGCGGGGAACGCGCTGTGTCGCGCCATCAGCCGCCGTACCTCCGCGACACCGCAGTTTTCCCGACTGGGGGCGTGAGGCTCAGCGGCGCCGGGGGCGCAACACGGCGGCGAAGCTCCGCGCGGGCGGCCGCCCCGCCTTCGGCGGATGGCTCGCAAAGAAGCCGGCGTCGAGCGCGAAATGGCGGCGCAGACTGCGGTCGAGCTCCGGCGCGTAGGTCGAGATGCTGGGAAGCCCCGGCCATTCGATCACGCCCCGCACCACGAGCGCCGGCGGCGAACGCCGCAGCACCTCGGCGAGCCGCCCGCCGCGATCGGCTCCAGTCTGGCCGGGATACAGCTGCGCGAACGGCCAGGCGTCGTAGTAGCGGTTCGAGAGGAAGTAGTAATAGGCCTCGTTGCCGTAGACGAACACGGGGGCATCGGGCGGCACCTCGGACTCGATCGCCCGGACGATCGATTCGATCCACATCGCGTCGGACTCGATCGCGAGGTTGGCGCGCGGGTGGACGAGCCTCGCGTCGAGCTGCTCGTCGTAGTGGCGCATCAAGAGAAGACTCCCGAGTACGAGGAGTCCAATCGCTGCGGCCTCGGTGCGCCAACGCCAACTACCCGGAGTGCGCGGGCTCGCCATTGCGAATCCGAGGAGCCAGGCGACCGGGTACACGCTGATGACGTGATAGAAGTCCGCCCGGGGAAACGCGGAGAGCACGATCGCGCCGGCGAGGAGCGCGAACTCGCGGACGCTCACGGTTTTCGCGTCGGCGGCGGCCGCAGCACTGCGGATCCAGCGCCAGGCCACCCAGCCGAAGACCAGGGGAAGCGACGTGTATACGACGCGGCTCGTGATCTCGCCGAGCAGCCAGTTCAGATCGGTCCCTGGAAGCTCGCCTCGCGTCAACATGACCCAGAGCGGCGCGACGAAGTACGGAAACGACGGCATCCCGCGCAGCTGTCCGAGCTCCCACCAGCGCAGGGGCGTGGAGAACGAAAGTGAGCTCGCGGGGAGATAGCGGGTGAACGGCGCCACCAGCCCGCTCGCGATCAACTCGTCGAGCAGACCGTGGAACGCGAAGTACCCGAGCATCGGCGCGAGCCACACCAAGGCTCCCGCCGCGACGGGGACCAGCTGGCGCGCGCGCGAGGACAGTCCAGCGCTCGCGGCGCCACCGAAGAAACCCGGAAACAGCAGGAGCGCTCCGACGGCGCCGGCCACCGCGATCCCGAGACTCTGCTTCGCCACGACGGCGCCCCCGATTCCCAGGCCGGCGACGAACAGGCGCGCGAGACCGCGTTCGCTGCTCCGGCTCGCCATCGCCGCGACCGTCAGGCAGGCGAAGGCGAAGGCGACGTCCGAGTAGATGTACGAGGTGAAGGCGGGCCACGCGACGAACTTCAGGCTCAGCAGGGAGATCCCGAAGAGCGCGGCTCGGCGCCGGTCGAGGAGCGCCAGCGACGCGACGTAGAGAGCCGCCACCGTTGCACAGAAGAACAGGCCGGCGAGCGCCCGCGCCACGGAAAGGTGTTCGCCAAAGAGTCGCATCGCGAAGGCGAGGAGGTAGGTGGCGCCGGGAAACGGATACGCGTCGATGTCCCGGTAGTAGACCGCACCGCGGAGAAGCCTTCCGGCGTTCGTGAGGAGGGCTCCCTCGTCGTTCGGGGGAACGCCTCGATCGGCCAGCCACCACGACAGCGCAGCCGCCGTGGCGACGAGCAGCGGACCGACAATGACCGGTCGCCACAGGGCTCCGCGATCGGGCTCCGACGACGCCACTCCACCTCCGCCGTTCGTCGTACGCAACATCCGCGGCGACAAGGGTAGCTCGGCTATTCTCGCGCGATGCCTCGGAAACGCCGGAGCGCGCCAATGCGTTGGTCGGACGCCCTCGCCACCGTCGTCCTGTTCGTCGTGGCCTTTCTCTGGTTCGGACTCAGTCTCCACCGCACGATCGATCTGCGCGACGAGGGCTACCTCTACTACAACGTGAAGCGTGTGGCGGAAGGGAGCGTCCCCCATCGGGATTTCGTCGGACTCTACGGGCCCGGGGTGTACCTGCTGAACGCCCTTCCGTACCGCCTCTTCGGAGGCGAGATCCTGCCCGTCCGGAAGTCGATCGCCGGCATCAAGGCCGCCGCCGTCGCGCTCGCCTACCTGATCGCGCGCCACCTCGTCTCCACCGGCTTCGCGCTCGTGGCCGCAGTCCTCGCAGCCGTCTTCTGGGGCAGCGTGGTCTGGAACCTCAACACCCCATACGCGGCGCTCTACACGATTCCCCTCGGCATGCTCGCGCTGCTGTTGCTGCTACGCGGTCTGCGCCACGCGTCGCACGCGTGGCTTTTCGCGGCCGGCGTCGTCGCGGGCAGCGGCGTGCTCTTCAAACAGTCCCTGGGCGCGGTAATCGGCTACGGGCTCGGCCTCGCCGTCATGGCGTGGGCGATGGCGTCGTCCGAAGCGGCGGAGAAGCGGCGCTCGAGCGCCACTTCGGGCTCTCGGAACACGGTGCTCGCACTGTGGCTTCTTGCGGGCAGCCTCGTGGTCGCTCCGTTCACCGATCGCCTCACGGCGTTCGCCTACGCGCTCCACTTCCTCCCGATCCACGTCCTCGTGGGCCTCGTGGCGCTGCGCTTCGCGCGCCGCGGCGATGGCCGCGCGGCCCTCACGCGCGGAGTTCCGGCGCTTTCCGCACTCACCGCCGGCTTCGCCCTGCTCCCCGCTGCGGCAGCGATGGTTTACGCGAGCTTCGGCGCGCTCGGCACCCTCGTCTACCAGATGTTCGTCTTCCCCACGCACCTCGTGAACTACGACCTTCCGGTCGTGCTGCCGCCGGTGGGCTCGTGGTTGCTCGCGGGCGGCGTCCTGTCTGCGGTGATCGGCGCACTCGCGAGCCTTCGCGGCCAGCTCCTGGCGGGTGGCGCGCTCGTGGTCGGCGGCGCGGCTGCGCTTGCCGTATCGATCTTCCGGGTGCCCGAGTGGAACGACAACGGCGTGTTGGTCGCGCTCCTGAGTGGCCTCCTGCCGACCGCGATCGCGTTCGGCGTGCTCGCGGTTCTCGCGGCGCGCTGGTTCGGCCGCGACAGGGCAGATGCACTCGAGCCCTCGTCGGCCGCAGTGGTGGCCGTCCTGTGCTTTCAGCTCATGATGGCGTTCCAGATCTTTCCGCGGGCGACGTTCAACGTGACGCTGCTCCTCGGCACGCTGACCCCGCTGCTCGGATTCCTGTGCGCTCGCCTCGCGACGCGGCGAGCACCCGGCAATTCCCCCCTGCGACAGCGCGCGGCTTTCGCGATCGTCGCGGTGATTCCGCTGTTCCTGGGGCTCCACAGCGCCATGGACACGGCCTCCAAGGGGCGTCTCGACTCGCCCGACCACGCGATGACGCGTCCGGGAACACGCGGCATCGAGGTGATCCCGGATCTCTACCAGGCCGAGGGCATCACGGCGTTCGAGTGGATGCTCGATCACGTCGAACGGACGACCGAGTCCGACACGCCGATCGCACTCCTCACGAACGAGTTCATGGTGCACGTCTTGAGCGGACGACCCAATCTCTTCCCGGAGTTCACCTACTACCTGTTCCTGTTCGGCTGGAACTTCCTTCCGGACGACTACCTCGAGCACATGCCCGGCGAGGAACTCATCGGCCGGCTGCGTGACGCCGACGATCCCGTCGTGGTCGACAAGGACGACTTCGCTTCGGCGAACCTCCGTCGCCACTACCCTGAGCTGTACCGATACCTCGAGGACGCTTTCGTGGTCGACTACACGGTGGGCCTCTACTCGGTGCTGCGAAAGAAGGCCTCGTGAACGGATCGCGAAGGCTCGTGATCACGGCGATCACTGCGGCGCTCGTCGCCTTCGGTGTGTTCGGTGTCGCGCGCTTCACGGGTCCCGAACACGTACCCGGCGGCGGACCCGCCAACGGCGCGGACCACCGGCCCATCGCCTTCGACGACTACGCGCTGCAGTTCTACTACGGCTGGCTCGGGAGCGGCTTCCTCGCCGAGCACGGCACCACGCACGGCTACGACCCTCACTTCATGGCCGGCTACGTAAAGATGCCGCTCTACTACCCGAGCAGTAAGCCGTACGAGTACGCGCTGCTCGTCCAGACGCGCTGGTTGGGCGTAGACCCTGCGCGCGCGTTCGACAACACCGTCTTCGCGATGCTCGCGCTGCTGCCCGTCCTTGCCTGGGGCGCCGCGAGACTCTTTGGAATGCCTCCGGTCGAGCAGATGCTCGTGGTCGCCTTCAGCGTGGTGCCGAACGCCCTCGTGCCGCTCGCCGGTACCTACTCGATTCTCGAAGCCGCGGGAATGGTCCCCTACGTATTCGCCGCGTTCCTTTCCGTGTGGGTCGTCGCGCTCATGAGCCGCTTCCTCGAGACACAGCGCGTCGTGTACGGAGTCGTGCTGGCGGTCGCGGCGCCGCTTCTGTTCCTCTGCCACCTGACGGCAGGCTTCCTCGTCTTCGTGCCGTTCGGCGTCCTCTACGCCGCGGCCTTCCGGCGCGCGGCGCGCACCACGCACGCTGCGCTCTGGGGAATCCTCTTCCTCACGGTCGCCTTCAACTGGATCTGGCTCGAGGGCTACTTCATGTACGGCCACTACGCGGAGCTGGGCGACTTCTACACCGAGGGCGGCAAGGACCACTTCGCGCCGCCCGGCGGGTGGCTCGCACCGTTTCAGGTCGACGTTCCACGACCTCGCTGGCTCGCCCTCTGCCCGCCCCTCTTCGGCATCGCCGGGCTCGTGCTGTGGCGACGTGAAGGACGGACCGCACGCTGGTGGATCTTCGCACCGCAGATCGCCTTCCTGTTCCTCGTCACGTACTACGGCGTGCACGTGGGCCTCTCCAGCATCGGTCCCTCGCGTATCGCCCTGCCGCTCGGCCTGTACCTGTTCTTTCCCGCGGCCCACGCGCTGTGCGTCGGGATCGCGGCCCTCCACGGCCGGCTTTCGGCGATGACGCCCGCCCGCTGGAACTTCGCGCCAAGCGCCGTCGCCACTGCAGCGCTCGGACTCGTGTTCGCGGGCCTGGTGGTCTCAGGCGACGTCGGCGATCGCCTCTTCCGCCCGTACTCGATCCCGGAGCTCGAGAGTCGCGCCGGCTACGACGCGGTGGGGCGAGGCCTGCTCGACTGGCTGCGGGCGCGCACCGACGCATCCGGGCGGCTCCTCCACGAGGAGACCGACCGACTCTCCCACCGCTACTACGGCACCCACATGCCGGCGCTGATCCCCCTCGAGGCCGGAGTGCCGCTCGCGAACGGACCGGCGCCCCACGCCCTGCTCAAGAACAACTACCTGCGCTTCATCGCAGGCACGTTCCGCGGACGGCGCCTCGGACAGGTCGCCTTCGACGAGATGTCGAACCACCTCGCCCTCTACAACGTGCGCTGGGTACTGACGTGGAGCCCGGCCGCCGGGCAGTACTTCGGACGCCACCCCGCGATGCGGCCCGTTGGCAGCTACGACAAATTCACGCTCTTCGAAGTGAGGGGGAGCCCCTCGTACGTCATGCACGGCCGCGCGAACGTCGAGGCGTCACCCAACCGCATTGCGCTCTCGAAGGTGGCGACCGACGACGGCGTCGTCATGCTCAAATTCCACTGGCTCGAGAGCCTGCGCACGGACCCGCCGCGCGAGATCACTCCCGTGATGCAGCTCGACGACCCGGTTCCGTTCATCCAGATCACCGACCCGCCCGCCGAGATCGTCGTCTACAACGCTTATTGACCCCCGCCGAGCGCGGGTCACGCCTGCGGTGCGGGGTCCTTGAGCTCGATCAGGATCTCGCGATACCGGGTGTTGCTGCGGTTGACCGCCGTCTCCCGGTTTCCCTTCGGAATGAAGAAGAACGATCCGGTCTCCACCGGGAGCTTGAAGCTCTTCCCGTCGGGGAAGTCCGCATCGACGCTCTCACCCTCGAGGATGCACAACATGTAGTCCATCGTGTGCTCGTGGAAGTCCGACGACTCGCCCGGTTCGAGGACGAGTTCCCAGACCTTCACGCGGTCGTTTTCGAAGATGACACGGGTGGCGACGTCTCCGAGCTCCCCGGGTGCCGCGCTCAACTGCCGCTCCCGGTCGAGAACTGGGCGTACGTGGGGTGGTGACTCATGAGACCTCCGTCTACCCGCAACACCTGCCCCGTGACGAACGCACTCTCGTCGCTCGCCAGGAAGACCACGGCGTCGGCGATGTCTTCGGGGCGGCCCAGCCGCGGCGTGAGATGACTCGACACGTAGACGGCGATCTGGTCCTCGGAGACGTTGCGCGCGAGCGCAGGAGTCTCGATCACTCCCGGGGCGATGGCGTTACAGCGAATGCCGCGCTTTCCGTACTGCGTCGCGACGTACTCCGTGAGCGCGTTGAGCCCGGCCTTGGAGGCGCCGTATGCCGGGCGCGCGAGGTCGCCGGCGAGCGCCGCCGCGGACGACGTGTTGATGATCGAACCGCGCCCCCGCGCGAGCATCACCGGCAGCGCGTGCTTGCACCCGAGCATCACACCCCGCAGATTGACAGCCATCACCTGGTCCCAGACCGAGACTTCCATCGACTCCACGTCGAGGTCCTGCGACATCACGGCCCGCGACGACTCCGCGGCGTTGTTGTGCAGGACGTCGAGCCCTCCGAAGCGCTCGACCGCGAACGCGACGGCTCGTGCGACGTCGGCCTCCACCGCGACGTCCATCTTCACGGAGTCGGCGATCCGTCCAGTCGCGCGGATCTCCTCCGCGGCGCGGTGGGCGCTCTTCGCGTCGAGGTCCGCGATGACTACGCTGGCCCCCTCGCGCGCGAGCGCCGTGACCGTCGCGCGACCGATTCCCGCAGCAGCGCCGGTCACGAGGGCGACGCGCCCGGCGAGTCGGCCCTCCGCGCCTCGGTCGGGGGCGGATCGAGCGTCGGTCGCCGGCATGAGGCGATTATGCGGGTCGATGAAAAGACGCGTCAACGCCCGACAGCGCCGCCTTTCTGCCCGCCGACGAGAAGCACGCCGGGTTCTCGAGGCCTGTGCGCACGCCCACCGGGCCCCGCGCATCTCGCTTTGCCGGCCGAAGCCCGGGCCTACTAGACTCCCGCGCGTATGCGGGAACGCGACGTCACAGCGCTCGACCTCGCCGCGCTCTGCGTTTTGGCGGGTACGCTGACGACGGTCGTCTTCTACCGCTACGGCGTCGACAACCACATCGCCGAGCTGCCGATCCTGATGCGGGCCATCGATCCCGCCTACCTCGCGAACGACTTCTATACGAACGCCACCGCCG
>JABSQW010000687.1 GCA_013215605.1 Myxococcales bacterium | reverse complement strand
CGGTGCTGACCGAAAGATCGAAGATCAAACGAAGGACGATGGAACGAAGGAAGAAGGAGTACCTGGCCAGCAAGGCCGCCTAGGAAGAGAACGAAAACCGTCTCTTAGCCGAAAGCATCTCTGGTCCAAAATGTTTCGACGACGTACAGACCTTGCAAAAACGCAGCTTGAACTTCCTATCTACACATCGTCCTTCGCCAGTTTCTCGAAGGTGTACAGCCCAGAAGTCGCAACGAGCCGAGGCAGCCGCCGGCCACTCCGAAAAGGAGAGGAAAGTGGCGCTGGGGATAGCCCCGTATACTCCCACTCAACATGATGTTCGAACACCTTGGCGAATGGCGGAATGTCAGCACGGCCATCGGGATCATCCTCGTGGTGATGCTGATCGGATTGCTCCTCTACCTTCTGTTCTGGCGAATCGTCCGTGGGTTCGCGCGCCACACGAGCAGCGTTCTCGATGATTCGCTCCTGGCACACTGCCGCCGGCCCACGGTCGCCCTCTTTCCCTTGACGGCGATCTACCTCGCGAGGCCGCTGCTCGCCGTTCAACTCGGAGACGAACCGACGGCCTACCTCGCGGCCATTCTCGAGGTTCTTCTCACGCTCAACGCCGCCTGGGTTCTCATTCGACTGCTCTTGGTCGCAGAGGACGTCGTCTCCAGACGTTTCGACGTCAGCGCCAGCGACAACCTCCGAGCCCGGGCCGTTCACACCCAGTTTCGGATCATCCGACGGATCGCCGCCGTCGTGATCGGCCTTCTCACCGCTGCGATCCTGCTGGCGAGTTCCGAAGATTTCCGCGAACTCGGTACCGGCATCCTGGCGTCGGCAGGCGTGGTCGGGCTGGTCGTTGGGTTCGCCGCTCAGAAGACTCTTGGAAATCTTCTCGCCGGAATCCAAATCGCCATCACCCAGCCGATCCGTTTGGACGACGTGGTGATCGTCGAAGGCGAATGGGGCTGGATCGAGGAGATCACGCTCACATTCGTGGTCGTCCGCGTCTGGGACCTGCGCCGCGTCGTCCTTCCCATCGGCTACTTTCTGGAAAACCCCTTCCAGAATTGGACGCGCGTGTCGGCTGAGATTCTCGGGACCGTCTGTCTCTACCTCGACTACACCGCTCCCGTTGCCGCCATCCGCGAGGAGCTGCAGCGCATCGCCGGGCAGTCCCCCCTTTGGGACGGAAACGTCTGCGGTGTCCAGGTCACCGACGCCAGCGCACAAACCCTGGAGGTGCGCGCCCTGGTGAGTGCCGTAGACTCGGGCAAGGCATGGGACCTGCGTTGCGAGGTTCGAGAGGGGCTCATCGCGTTCCTTCAGGCGAACCATCCCGATTGTCTGCCTAAAGTGCGTGCGCTCGTCCGAGAAACGGCGGAAGACAGCTCCTCGTTGCCTGTCGCGTAGCTCGCGGACGCGTCCTCTTCGGCCTCAGACGGCGGCCGGTCCAGGAAACTGCTCTCGTAGCACCCGCTACCAAGCTACCGCCCTACGCGAAAGATCTCTCCTCGTTCGGCAGAAACCTACGCTGACAAGATCGACTTGAACACCAGGCGGATCCGTGCGGCGCTGTTCCTGCACCGGCTTAGATGTCGGTGCGATCTTGTGCGGCATCGCCCCGTATGCGGGTCACCGGTTCCTGGTTCACAGAATCTCTAGGATAGGACCTTGCGAAAACGCAGCTTGAACTTCCTATCTACCCAGGGCACGATCGAAGCGTCAATCGACTCAATACCAGGGGCCCCAACCACCCCATGCGCCCCAGTTCATTGCCGCCGCTTCGTTTGCACCAGCGGCTTCGAGTTGCTGATTGCTGATTCGCCTTTCGAGCTCGAGCTTCTGGTAGCGCTGATTCGCGGCCTCGTTCCCCACGTACATGCACTTGCAGTACTCCGCATCGGCGTAGACGAAACGGAGCTGTCCATCGACGGTATGCGGCGTGAGCTGTCGCTGGGGGGAGAACTTCAGAAGATGCATCCGCCTTTCCGGTGTATTCGCGAGCTTCATCCGAAAACCCGCAGCCGCGAGAACGCGTTCCTGATCGATCGCCGCACGCCGAAGCATCCCCGCGCAAGCAGAAACGAAAAGAACGACCGAAAGGAGAGCAATGAGGGAACGCACTGTCATGGTATACCTCTGTGGGTGACTCGCGAACGGCACTCACTTTGCTACGCCTGACGCTCGAATTCAAGGAGCCTCATCGAATGTTCTGGACGAACGCCTTGCTCGTTCTGTGTAGTCTCGCCCTCACTGTGTGCGCTTCCAGTCCACAAACCGGGATCATGGCGGCGGACTGGACTCCACAGGCTGGCTCGGGGATTCCCAGACAAAAGGTAACCATCGCCTGGGAGTCGGGCACATCATCGACGGGCAACATGACCTTCACGCTGGGCCGCGGCGGCCAGCGTTACATTGGCTCCTACTTGATGATCGAGAAGACTGCGAGCCACGTCGAGGTACAGCCCTTTTACGACATCTGGGACACGGGAAGTTTCGATCCGTGGTCGTCCGCCCGGGGCGATCGGTGGTTCGAGCCGGGCTGGGGCGTGAGTGCCTGGGTAGAGCACTACGACGGCCACGTGGTGGTGGGCCTTCACGGAGACCGCGATGGCAATGCCCGCTGCTACTTTACCCTGGCCAACACCGAGGTTGGAATTCCGGGAGGTGGCACCGGAAAATGCCAGGTCGATGACGGTGGCTACCTCGACGTGAGGTTCTGAGTCGGCCGGGTAGACCCGCAGATAGGAAATTCAGTGCCAGAATTTCT
>JABSQW010000686.1 GCA_013215605.1 Myxococcales bacterium | reverse complement strand
GCCGGGTCCGAAGACCCCCTGCGGCTCAGCCCACAGCATCCGAGAAGAAGCGCTCGATGCAGCGGTCGTGCCACGGGACGCGCGTTCCCGGCGCGTGGAATCCAACGTGTCCACCGCCCGCCGCGAGGAGGGGGACCAGCGCCGGGTTCTTCGCCCACGATTGCGCCTGGTACGCGCGCGCGGGAATCCAGGGATCGTCGAGGGCGTGGATCATGAGCGTCGGCGTGCGGATCTCGTCGAGGAAATGCATGGCCGAGTTGGCCTCGTAGTACGCGTACGCGTCGGGATAGCCGTTTCGCGGAGCGACGAACGCGTCGTCGAAACCGAGCACTGAGCGAGCACCCTGCACGGCGCTCCGCTCGCCCTCGTCGAGACCGCCCGGAACCGCGTTCGCCTCGAGCTTCATGTTGCGCAGCAGATTCCACTGGTAAAGCCGATTGCGCGGCTCGTTGATGCGCCGGGACGCGGCGAGCAGGTCGATGGGCGCGGACACCGAGGCCGCGACCCGCACATCGAACTCGGCTCCGTACTCCGCGAGGAATTTCAGCGTGACGTTGCCGCCGAGCGAGTAGCCGACGATCGCGAACCCGTCGCCGCCGACCTCTTCGCCGAGGGTTGCGAACGCGTCGCGGAGGTCTCCGCTGCGCCCGGCGTGGTACTGCTGGCGGCAGCCGGCGCGCGACGGCCCGGCGCCGCGCAGATTCAGGCGGACGACACGGAAGCCCGTGCCGAGCCAGTGCGCGGCGCTGGTGCGCATGTAGGTGCTGTCCTCGTTTCCAGACAGGCCATGAATCAAGACCACGACCGGTCGAGCTTCCCACTCGACAGCTTCGGCCGGATGCTGCAGCAGGGCCGACAGCGCGTCTCCCGTACCGTCGCGCATCGGCAGTCGCAACCGCGTCGCGGGATGCCGATCCAGCGTCGGATCGGGACGTCGCAGAAAGTTGCGAAGGGTCTGGAGGTCGGGACCATACCAGGGCGCCCGCGGACGGAAGGCGGGAAACCGGCTCCCGGACCCAGAGACCGCTCCCCTCATCGCCGGGGCGGCTCCCCCGGACCACCGACCATGCGTGCGATCAGCCGGTCGGGACGCTCGCTGCTCACGCCGTCGGCCCCGAGGCGGATCGCCCGCTCGACGTCGGCGCTCCCGTCGCCTTCGGTCGCGAGGGCGCGGACGGCGAGGCCCCGCGCTCGCGCGTAGGCGACGAACCTCGCGTCGAGGTCGCGCGCGGAAATTCCCACCTCGTCGAAGCTCGCTGCCGCGGCCCGATCGATTCCGGCCAGGCTGCCACCCCGCAAGAGCAGGCAGGTGGGCATGTTCCGATCCAGGGAACGGACGCGAATCAGCGGCTCGAGGGCGAGCGATGCGATCATCGCCTGATCCGAGAGGCCGGCTCCCGCGAGTGCGAGCAGCACGAGGCGCGGCAGCTCGGATTCTCCGGAGCGGAGCTCGACGTGGTAGTAGAGCGCGTCTCCCGTCAGCGCGAGGAGGTCCGCGAGTGAGACGAGGGTCGTTCCCGCGTGTTTGGTCCCGGCTTCCGGGTGCACGCGATCGAACCACCGGCCGATGTCGGTCTCGCGAAGCTCTGCGACCGTGTACTCGCGGACGGCGCCGCTGCGTTGCGTCTTCTCGTCGAGGGTGGCGTCGTGGAAGAGCACCACCACGTCGTCTTTCGAGAGCTGGACCGAGAGCTCGACTTCGAGGACTCCCAGGTCGCGCGCGAACTCGAAGGCTGGCAGCGTATTCTCGGGCGCGTACGCGGACGCACC
Source organism: Myxococcales bacterium (assembly GCA_013215605.1). Lineage (GTDB taxonomy): Bacteria > Myxococcota_A > UBA9160 > UBA9160 > SMWR01 > JABSQW01. The sequence goes on along the minus strand of JABSQW010000686.1, from coordinate 13,231 downwards.
GCGCTGTGCGATCACCCGAAGTGAACTGGGAAGCATCGCGTCGACGGCGACACCCGTGGGCGTGCAGCTGAGGCTGATGCCGGTTGCCAGGGTCAGCGCCGCGACGCGCGCGAGTGAGGTCGCAGGGCGCCGGGTTGCGCCTTCCGTGTCCGAACGCGATCCCGATCCCGAGCCCCGACGTGCGAACACCGCTCCCCCGTGGCGGACAGTCTAACCGGTCCGTCCGCGGGCGAGCCTCGCGGCGAATCAGCTGGGGGCGTCGGCAACGGCGTCGAGCTCGGCCTCGAGAACGTAGGGGTCTTCGGGGAGTCCGTGTCGCGGATCACAGAGCGGGCCCCGAGCCGTGCCGAATGGGAGGGGGACAAGGGTGGAGGCGAGAGCGTGGCAGCGATGGGACTCCTCGGCGCATTCGAATCCCGGCAGAGCTCGCCGGAGAACCCGAAGCTCCGCAAGGCGCTTGCGCGTCTGACGACGAGGGCGAACCGCGAGAACCGGGCCCGGCTGTACGAACACGTTCTGAACGGACCGCTGCTCGTGGCGCTGCGCGCCCTGCCCTCGGGTCTCGGCCGCGGCCCCCTCGACCCCGCTGCCGAGTCGACGATCCAGTTCGTCACCGCAGCCGGAACCGACGGGCGCGGGGCCATCGCGGCGTTCAGCGATCCGGCTGCCGTGGCGGCCCGCGCACCAGCGGCCGTCTGGCTCGCCATCGATCCCCACGCGCTGCTCACGTGGATCGGCACGGAGGGCGCGGGGGGGCTCGTGTTGAACCCAGCGGGCCTCTCGGCGTTCATCCCGAGCGAAGACGTCCGCGAGCTCGTGGGACTGCAGGCTGCGCGGCGTCGCCAGAGTCGATCAGCGGACGACGTCTCCGCGCCCGAGAAGACGATCCGCGAGGCGCTGAACTCCCTCTACGACAAGAGCCAGAAACGCGCGTTTCTGGTGCTCCGCGAACCACGCACCGAGAAGGCCGTACGGTTTGCACGGGCCCTCGACGGCTCTCTGATGCTCGACGTCTCCGCCGCGACACTGAGTCGCGACGAGATCCAGCGCGCAAAATTGATGTTCGACGACCTTGCGGGTTGCGCCGACGATCTGCCGAGAGGCGAATGCGACGCGGAACCGACGAGCTTCAAAGCGATCTTCAGCGGCGACCCGAGCCTCGCGGCACATTCCGCGCTCAAGATCTTCACCTGGGTATTCGGGTTCCCGCCGAGCTTCGAGCTCAGCGTTGAGATGCAATAGGCCGGACCCGGGGTCCCGATCCGGGCAGAGCCCGGATCGACCCGATCTCCGTTCGCCTAACGGTTAGCGTCGGCCGCCGCCGCCGCCTCCACCGCCCCCGCCTCCGCCACCGCGTCGGTCGAGCGCTTCGTTGACGCGCAGGCTGCGGCCGTCGAAGTCCTTTCCGTCGAGCGCCGAGATGGCGGCGTCGGCTCCCGAAGCCTCGGAAAATTCGACGAACCCGAATCCGCGTGAGCGACCGGTTTCGCGATCCATGATCACGGCCACGGAATCCGTGGGTCCGTACTGCTCCATGAGCTCGCGAAGGTCGCCCTCCGTGGTGTTGAACGACAGGTTCCCTATATACAACTTCTTCGCCAAGTCACGATCCTCACCGCCCGCGAATCGACTTTCTCTCGGGGCGTCCGATGGGGCACGACGAGCCGGACTCTCCGGCGCGGAACATCCCGATCTCTTCCCCGCCGAGACTCGGATCATCCCGAGACGGCCCGACGAGGGCGTTGAGCCTCGATTGAACCACGAAAGTGTCCGCGAATCCTAGAGATTTGACGCACAAGATTCTCCGGAGCGCCCTCCTTTCGTCCGCGAGTGAGACAAAAGCGCTGCGGGATTGTGACCTTGGAGCGCTGCCGAGGCGCCGCGACCGGCCCCTCCGGCGCACCCGCTACTCTCCGGGTGTGACTACTCGGCGCTCCACGAGACGAACATCCCGGCCCAAATCACCCTTCCAGAAGGCCCGGAACGCCGGCTGATGCGCTTCGAGCGAGCCCGCATCGCGGCGGCGCTGCTGACGACGGTCGCGGTCAGCGCCGTGGTGCTGGGACTGCGCAGCGCCGGAGCCATAGCCCCGTTCGAAGTCTTCCTCTACGACTTCTACGTGCGGCGCGTCGCGCCGGAGCCGACGCCGAGTTCGGACGTCTTCATCGTCGAGATCACCGAGAAAGACATTCGCGCGCTCGGTCACTGGCCGATCAGCGACACGCGCTACACCGAGATGCTTCGCCGACTCATCGATGCCGACCCGCTCGTGATCGGCGTCGACGTGTACCGCGACCTTCCAGTGCCACCGGGTGACTACACCCAGCTCGAGCAGATCCTGCGCGATGAATCGCGGATCGTCGCCGTCGAGAAGTTCGGGGACGACGAAAACGCCGGCGTCCCCCCTCCGCCCGTGCTCGTGGGCAGCGACCGCGTGGGATTCAACGACGTCGTGCTCGACCGCGACCAGTCGCGCGTCCGCCGCGGGCTTCTCTACATGGACGACGGCACCGGCCCCGTCGAACCGTCGTTCGCCCTCGTTCTCGCACTGCGTGCCCTCGCGCACCACGGCGTATTCCCGCAACCCGATCCGGCGGTTCCCGAGTGGCTGAAGCTCGGCCGCCACACGCTGCGGCCGTTTGCCAGCAGCGATGGCGGCTACGTGCACGCGGAAGAAGCTGGCTATCAGTTCCTCCTGCTCAGCTCGTCGTTCACGGATTTTCCATCCATCTCCCTCATGGGGTTGCTCGACGGTGAACTCGCACCCGGCGCGCTCCGCGAAAAAGTCGCGATCGTCGGGTCGACGGCCGAGAGCCATAAGGACGTCCACTTCGTGCCGTTCCGGCTCGACAACCCGACGGGGAGCATCTCCGGGGTCGAGCTGCACGCCGCGATCGTGCAGCAGCTGATCGACGTCGGGCTCGGACGCGTGGCCCCCCTCCGTGTGCTGAGCGACACCAGCGAGGCGCTGGTCGTGCTGCTGATCGGACTGCTCGGCAGCGCCCTCGGACTCGGGGCGCGGGGAAGCGCGACGTTTGGCGTGTCATCGCAGATCATCGGCGTGCTCGCCGGGGCCGCCGCACTCCTGGCGGTCGGCGCGCTGTGTTTTCGGTTCGGGCTGTGGCTCCCGGTGGTGGCCCCCGCGCTCTCTGGGGTGGCGTGCATGGGCGTGGTCACCGCCTGGACGTCGAGTCGTGAGCGCTCGCAGCGCGCCATGCTGATGCAGATCTTCTCGCGCAACGTTTCGCCCTACATCGCGGCGCACCTCTGGGAGCACCGCGACGAGTTCTTCACGAACGAGGGCCGCCCGCGCTCCCGACGCATGCACGCAAGCGTCGTGTTCACCGACATGAAGGGGTACACCGCGCACGCGGAGAAGATGGATCCCGAGCAGCTGATGGGCTGGGTCAACGACTTCATGGGCGCAATGGCGCATCGGGTCGGCGAATTCGGCGGCTTCGTCGACGACTATTTTGGTGACGGCATGAAGGCGAACTTCGGCGTCCCGTTCGCGCGCACGGATCCGGTGGACATCGCGCGGGACGCACACAACGCGGTGGGATGTGCTTTCGCAATGAGCGAGGAGCTCTCCAACCTGAACACTGAGTACGCGCAGCGCGGGCTGCCCACTGTATCGATGCGAATCGGCGTCCACTCGGGCCCGGTGGTCGCCGGCTGCCTCGGGAGCACTGAAGATCGCCTGAAATACACGGTGGTGGGGGATGTCGTGGTCACCGCGCAGCGCCTCGAGGCCACGGACCAGGTCGCGCACGACTTCGACGCGTCGCCGTGCCGAATCCTCATCAGCGACCAGACGCGGGAGCTGATCGGCGACGACTTCGTGTGCGAACCCCTGGGTCTCGTGTCGCTCAAGGGAAAGGGCGAGACGGTGGCGGTCCACCGAGTCATTTCGGCGTCGTGACGGCTGCAGGAAGCGGGCGATGAGTCGAAACGGGCGCATTGTCGTCGTTGCAACCCTGGCCGTGTGGATCGCTCAACCGATCGGGGCCGGTGGCGACGACTCCACGCGCACGCCGCGCGACGCAGGCGCGAAACCGGCTGCGGCCGTCGCGTCGCAGTCGGTCGTCTACCGCCCGCCGGTGCGAGGCCGTCCGCGGGCCCGCGTCGGGGGCGGCGTTCGCGGCCTTTCGTCAAACGCGCCCGACGTGCGGGCGCTCGTTCCGGACCACGCAGGGCGCACCGCGTGGGGACGTCCCGTGCTGCTCTGGTACCTGGGTGCGCCGCTGCCCGACGACACGAGCGTGCTCTTCACCCTGCTCGACGAGGACGGCATCGACCCGATTCTGGAAGTGGTGCTGCCCGCCCCGACCCATACCGGGATCCAGCGGATCGACCTCGCGAAGCGGGGTGTCGAGCTGTCGACCGACGTCGAGTACGTGTGGACCCTCTCGCTCGTCGGTGCTTCCCAGGGCGTCGATCACGTCTCGTCGGGGGGCTGGATCGAACGCGTGCCGCTCCCCGCGTCGTCCGCAGCCCCGGGCGACGTGAGGGATCTCGCTGCGAGCGGACTCTGGTACGACGCGATCGCCGCCGCGGAAGACGCCGTGCGCGCCGATCCCAGCGATGACGGCGCACGAGGAGTTCTCGCATCCCTCCTCGAGCAGGTCGGACTCAAGTTCGACTGAGCCGTCCCCCGGGGCGTTCCCGGCCTCCTGGAAAATCTCGCCCGGTGTGAAGTACTTCACAGCCGCCGGCCGCCGCTGTGACGATCATGTACGGCGAGGGAGGATGAGTTTCATGCGCCGACGGAGAACCAGCACCGCGTTCGTGGTCCTACAAGGACTTGTGGGGCTCCTATGGGTCCTCGCGGCGCAGCCGTCATGGGCAGAGGAGACCCGGTCGCCCTCGATGGAGTCCGGCCTGACCTTGCACGACCCACCCTCCCTGGTTCGCGCGACGGGGTCGGGTCGGGCTCCGTCGGAGGCGCGAATCATCGCGGCAGAAGGCACGCCCGGTCCCGTGTTCGTGGCCCAGAACACGCCGAGCGTCCCCCACTACGTTCCGCCGAGACGCGGCGCCCCCCACGCGCGGGCTGGCGGTGGAAGTCGCGGGGCGCGTGCGCTTCCGACGCCCACCGCGCTCGCGCCGCCGCACCTCGCCGACACCGCGGTCGCCCAGCCGTCGGTGTTCTGGCACGTCGACGAGGTTCCGGTCGAAGGGACTCACGTGTTTTTCACCCTCAACGACGAGGACAGCCTCGATCCGCTGGTCGAAACCGAGCTCCCGACGCCGACTTCGGCGGGAATTCAGCGCGTTCGTCTTGCAGACCTCGGGGTCGAACTGGCGCCCGAGCGCGAGTACGAGTGGGCCATCTCGCTGATCGCCGATCCGAGCCGGCGTTCCGGAGACAGCCTGAGCGTCGGCTACATCCGCCGGTCCACAGGATCACCGGTCGCATCGCTCGCGAATCCCAGCGCGGACGAGTTCGCGACGCACGGTCTCTGGTACGACGCCCTCGAGGCCGTGAGCGACGAGGTCGATGCCGCTCCCGGGGCGAGCGCGCCCAGGCAGCGAAGGAACGCCCTGCTTCGCCAGGCCGAACTCGACGTCGCGATGGAAGCCGTCGAACCTAACGTTCGCTAGAGGAGGACGATCCGGGACGCGCGCAGCGAGCCAGCAGCGAGCGGAGCCCGGTGGCGATACGAGCTCTGCCCGGATCGGAACCCCGAAGAGGCGATCAGGCCCAGCAGACGGCGATTTCGCGCTCGCTCGCGTACGGCAACCGACCGTGGGACACGCTGTGGTTGTCAATGGCGAGCACGTCACGTCGCCGCCACGGTGATATCACCATGTGACGCCACACGGCGTCGCGCACGGCTTCGACGTCGGCGTCGGGGATCTCCGAACCGTCGGCGTGCGTGACGTGCATCGCGTGCTCGTCGGATCTGCCCTTGAGCTGCTTCAGAGCGACCATGCCGCGCGAGAACTGCCAGAGCGCCCAGTGCTTCGCGCTCGGGCGGAGCTTGAAGATGTGCCGGTACTCTCCGGGCGCCGCCGACAGGTGGAACGTGGTCAGATGGTTGTACCACACGACCTCCCCGGTAACGGGGTGGTTCCGCGTTGCGGGCTGTTCGTGCACGAGGCGCAGGCCATCGCCATCGGTCCACTGCACCTCGAAGCCCTCTTCCTTGCAGCGGGCCTCCACAGCGGCGCGATCTCTCGTGAGGAACATCTCGTGCCAACCCTTCAGCTGCCAGAGGTCGACACCGCGCTTGTCGGGTCCCGCGTAGTTGCGAACGATGCGCAGGCCCCGCTCGACGAAGCGATTCAGCACGTCGGGGTCGAGGTCCTGCACGACGCGGCGGAAGTCGACCAGGGGCGTCTCGCCGCTCGCCTCCGCGGGCTCGGTGAGGCAGCAGAAGAACACCCGACGCGGCGGGTGCTTGATGAAGCTCATCTCGCAGTGCTGTGGAATCGGGTAGTAACCCGGCAGCTCGCTCGCGGAGAAGACGTACTCGGAGAGCGCATCTCGCGGCGACGTTCCGAGGTACTCCTTCTTGAGATCCGCATCGACTGAACGTGCGACGCCCTCGAAGTCTGCCGCTCCTTCGACCGCGAAGCCGCGGAAGAGCAGCGCACCGTATTCGGTGAGGCGATTCTGGACCCAGGACTCGTTGTCGGTCAGCCAGGAGGACAGCCTGCCGGGATCTGGATCGTCGATGGGCTCGATGATGAGAGGGAGTGCGCCGTCCACACCGTCCATCGGCTGGACCCGGTATGGACACTCAGTCGCGATCACTGCCTGCATCGACGGATGGCGCTCCCAAATCGTTACCTGTTCACAGTGTATCATTCCGCCCGCCGCGGCCTCGGCTCCGGCGACTTCCGCTGCAAGCGCGGGCCGCAACGAGCGAATCTGGCTCGGAGGAAATCGGCAATGCCCCGTGTACGCGGACCTGAGCCGCCTCACTCCTCGCGCGGCATCACGTGCACCCCTGCTTCGTGCACGCGGAGCGCCACGGGATCTCCCACGGACAGTGTGCTCTCCCCGAGCCGTCCAGCGAGCAGGTGCATGCGCAGCTCGAGCCCGTTCCAGTCGAGAGTCACGTACCTCGCGACACCATCCGACACAACCGCTCGCACGAATGCCTTGCCGAGGGGAAAACCAGCTCCGTCTTCGTCTTGCTCGAGGTGCTCGGGCCGGATGCCGAGCCACACCGGAGTTCCCGGCGACCAGTCGCCCGACACGGGCAGTCGCCCACCTGGCGCCACCTCGGCGAAGCCGGCGTTCGCGGCGCGAGGCGCCGTACCGGACGCTCCACAAATTCGTGCGGGAAGCAGGTTTGCCATGCCCACCTGTCGCGCAACGTCGATGGTTCGGGGTCGCGCCAGCATCTCGTCCCGCGCGCCCACCTGCGTCACGCGACCGTCGGTGAGCACGGCGATGCGATCCGCGAGCATCAGTGCGCGGTGCAAATCGTGGGTGACGACCACGACACCGACGCCGGTCGTCGAGAATACGCGGCGTAAGTCGGACGACAACACCTCCCGCGCGTCGTTGTCGAGGTCGTCGAACGGCTCATCGAGCAGCAGCACGCTGGGTCGTAGCGAGAACGCGCGAGCCAGTGCGAGACGCCGGAGCTCACCGCCCGACAGCGTGTGAGCGCGGTGCTTTGCGAGGTGGGAGATCCCGAAGTGGGCGAGTCCCTCGTCGACCCTCGCTCGTACGCCGGCTGGCTCGAGGCGCAGCCCGAGGAGCGCCAACCGGAGGTTGTGCTCGACGGTTCCCGCGAAGGGAATCGGGCGCTGGAACACCATGGTGACGGTCGCGTCGCCAGCCTTTTCTACGGTGCCGGACTCAGCGGGCAGCAGTCCCGCGAGCACGCGCAGCAGCGTGCTCTTCCCGGCTCCGTTCGGCCCGAGCACCGTCAGCACCTCGTCTGCGCGCACGTCGAGTGCGTCGACGAAGAGCTCGAACGAGCCGGCCTTCGAGATCCGGCGAACCCGAAGATCGCGTACCGCCAGCAGAGACGCAGTCACGGTCAGCTGCGCCCGCCCTGCTGCACCACGGTGAGCAGCGCCGACAGCAAAAGCGTCAGGCCGAGCAACAGGATCGCCAGCGCCGACGCTGTCTCGTACTCGCCCATCTGTGTGTGCATCAAGATGGACGTAGTGAAGACGCGGGTCTCTCCTTCGAGATTTCCTCCCACCATGAGCACGGCGCCCACTTCCGAGAGGATCCCACCGAGCGCCGCGATCACGGCCGCGGCGAGTCCTAGGCGAATCTCGCGCAAGAGCAGCCACAAGCGCCACCTGGTCGGAATGCCGAGTGTGCGGATCTGCAGCTCCCAATTTTCGTCGAGCGCACCCACGGAGGCCAGCGTGATGGCGACGATGAAGGGCAGTGCGATCGCGACCTGCACGATCACCATCGCGATCTGCGTGTACATGAGCCCCAGGCCGCCAAGCGGTCCGCTGCGCCACAACAGCAGCGCGGCGGCCAGACCCACCACGACCGGAGGCGTGCCCATGCCCGCGTTCACGATGCTCACGGCGAAGCCTCGCCCAACGAACCGCCGGCGGCCGAGTTCGATCCCAATGGGCAGCCCGATCACCAGCGCGATCAGCAGCGCCGGCGCGCATACGGCGAGGGTGCGCAGCGTGATCTCGAAGATGGGGGCGGGATCGAGTGCGTTCATCGAGCCGAATTCTACTCGCCGGTGGTTCACGCTGCCTGCGCGATGATACGGGCCCTGGTGGAGCGCATCCGCGAGGACTCAGCCACTCAGGGGGAATCCGTCGCGGACGCCAAACCGAGCGGATCGAAGAGCGAGCGGCCGAAGCGTTCGCGGCCGAACTCTCCGATACGTCGGAGTGTGTCCGGGCGCAGGAGAAAGGCTTCGAGCTGTTTGGCGCCAGTCGCATTCACGGGACGTGGGCGGTCGGCGAATGGCTCGGGGTCTATGCGCAGGACCGAGTAGACATTGCGCAGCTCCGGATCGGCGCCAGTGTGCACGACGAGACCCGTGCGCTCGCGGAACGCCAGAAAGGTGGCGATGTCGGAGAGCACGTACGCCCGCCGCTCGCCCGTCACCTGAAGAGTCAGCCCCATTCCCGAACCCGTGCGCGCCACGCCCTTCCACGGGTGGTCGGGGTCGAGTCCGGCGGCGCGCATCAGCGCGACCTCTCGTTTGTGCGTCCCCGAGTCGTCACTTCGACTCACGTACGCCGCTTCGGCGCGGGCGAGTCGCGAGTAGGCGTCGGGTGCGGATGTCGCGCTCGCAACCCCGGCCGGATCTTCGGGGGGGCCGGCGATGACGAAGAAGTTCTCCATGAACGGGGTGCGTGACGTCACCACACCGGAATCGACGAGCTTCTGCTCGGCGCCCGGCGCGTGGGTGAGCAAGACGTCGGCGTTCCCCTCCTCGCCCATGCGAAGCGCTGCGCCCGTACCGACGGCGATGACGCGCACGTTGAGCCCCGACTGACGTTCGAACGCGGGAAGCAGCGCGTCGAGCAGTCCGGAGTCGCGAACGCTCGTCGTCGTGGCGAGGTCGAGGTTCTCGAATGCTTTCGTCGCGCCGCCCGCGTTCGACTCGGATGGCTGCCCGAGGGTCGCCCCGAGCAGGCACACCCCAAGCACCAGGGGTCGCAAGAAACGGCAAGCGGGAGCAAGCCATCGGGTGGAAGCGGCCAATCGTTCGACTCTCCGGTTCGTTCGGAGTTTCAGCTCTGGGAGCTCCGGAAAGGTCGGTATAGCCCAGATCGGGAGGCGCTTCAGAGGGTGTGGATCCGCATGCGGTAGCGCAGCGTGCTGCGCGGCCATCCGAGCGCACGCGCAGCCTTGGCCACGTTGCCGCGGGCCGACGCGAGGGCGCTCGCGATCGACTCGCGTTCCGCCCGCTTCACACCCTCGCGGGGCGAGGCGGCGTTCTCCGACGCAATCGCTCGACGCCCATTGGGACCGGTATCGAGTCCGAGCCCCGCGTCTCCAATGGCCGAGATGTCGACGACGCGCCCCCGGGAGCGGATCAGCAGGCGTTCGAGGAGGTTGTTGAGTTCGCGGACGTTCCCGGGCCACGTTCGAGACTCGAGCGTATGGAGGAATTCCGCGGGGACCTCGAAGGGTCGGCATCCGAGCCGTGACGCGGCGTCCGCCACGCCGGTCTCGACGAGGTCACGAATGTCGCTCACCCGTTCCCGAAGCGGCGGAACCCGGATGTGGAACACCTCGAGTCGGTACATCAGATCCGCGCGGAACCCCCCCGCGGCGACCGCGGCGCGCAGATCTCGATTGGTCGCGGCAATCACCCGCGCGCCCATGTGCTTCGTCTTCGAGCCTCCGACGCGCTCGTACTCGCGCTCCTGGAGAACGCGAAGAAGCTTCGCCTGTTGCGCGAGCGGCAGGTCGGCGATCTCATCGAGAAAGATCGTTCCGCGCTCGGCCCGCTCGAAGCAGCCGATGCGTCGCTCGATGGCGCCCGTGAACGCTCCCCTCTCGTGCCCGAAGAGTTCGCTCTCGATCACGCTCGGCGCCAGCGCAGCGCAGTTGACGGCCACGAACGGCTCCGGCGAGCGCTTCGAGATCCGGTGCAGCTCCCGAGCGACGAGTCCCTTGCCGACGCCGGTCTCCCCGGTGATCAACACCGAAGCGTCGGTGGGGCCCACTGTTGCGACGTCCTCGCGCAAGCGAAGCATCGCAAAGCCAGTCCCGATCAGACCACTCGGCGCGGCAGCGGCAGCAGGTGCCTTCCTCCCGACGCACCGCTCGACCACCTCGCGCGAGTCCCGGGGCAGCGACACGACGTCGGACGCTCCAGCGCGCATGAGGGCAACGGCACGGTCCGCATCGAGCCCGTGCCCGACGACCACGAGCGCGGCGTGAGGGGCACTCCGGGTGAGCTTTCGGGCCCGCCGCAGCGACGCTTCGCGAGCCCCCACGATGCCCATGACGATGGTGGCGGCGTCCGCGCAGCCGCGGCCGAACGTGGCGCCGGCGGGGTCGATCACGACGATGCGCGCGCCCACACCTCGCGCCGCACGGGACAGGACGTCCGCGACCGGGTCCGGTACGTCGACGAGAGCAACGGTCGGAATGGCGCCCGCGTCACCCCCGGACGCTGACGGAGATCGGTCGAGGCTGCTGCCGGTTCGATCTCGACTGTGCCCGGTCGCCCGCATCGGAGTCCGAGCTTCCCGGGCGGGACGACCGCGGTCAATGCACGAAGTTGCGCGTTTGGCGCGAGGGCCGTCCGGGAGCGTTCGCTGCCGCCTGCTTCAGCCGAACTGGGTATCGGTTGCGGTGTCGAGCAGGACGTAGCTGCCGACGGCGATGATCGCGAGGGCCTCGTCCATGGCCGAAGGGGCGTTGCTCCCGATGCGCGACGCTCGGCAGCCCGGTCGTCCTGACCTGCCGGCGACGCGCCACCGGACGGCAGCCGAGACATCCTTACCTGTTGCATAGAAGCCAGTAATATGTTGATATTTATATCTAAAAATAGAGTTCGTGATAAGATACATGAGTAGATTGAACCCTCCGGAGTTCCTCATGCTTCTGCCTATTTCGACCCTGCACGCCAGGCTCGTTCGGCGCTCGATTACCGCTCTCGCCGGAATCCTCGTGATGTCAACGCCCGCCGGTGCGCTCAGCAGCGAGATCGAACCCGCGTGCCCCTACCCGGAGACGCCGCTGGCCGAAGCTGTGCTCGCCACGGAAATCGAGGCGGTCAACGCGCCGCCGGTACACCCTGGGCTCAGCTACCACGACGCGACGCCGCACGACGGCTTCGACGACCACACGTACAGCCGCGAGCGCCAGCGCGGAGACCGTTTGTCCGGAACGAGCCGGTTTTCCGCCGCCGCCGAGGTCTTCGGCGCGCCGGAAGAGATCCCCAACGCGCGCGAGCGCAACGCCGAGAAGCGTTCAGAGAGCATCGAGCGGCTCATGCGCGAACACGAGGAGACGACCGGGTGGACGCTGCTTCGCGACGGTCTCGCGCGCGATGCGATCCTCGTGTTCGGCGACCGCGCCGTCGCAGAGCCGAGATCGGCCCTGCCGCGGGCCGGCTACGCCCTGGCTCGGGCGGAGCTCGGCAACCTCCACCGCGGCGTCGACGCCATGCGCGCTGCGATCCGCACGGGAGTGCTGTCACTGCACTGCGCGCCCGTCGACAACGTCCTCGAAGCCCGCATCGAAAGCCTTGCGGATCGCTACGAGAACGAAGTTTCGCCGTCGAGCTCCGAGGTCGACAAGCACTTCATGCGGGCAGCTTTGCGCTACCTGCAAGGTGACCTCGAGGCCGCGGAGGTCGACATCGAGCGCGCCATTCTCGACGGCGACGAGAGCCCGAGCACGGCGAGCCTGCACCGAATGGTGCAACAGAGAATGCTCGCCCCACTGTAGGAGCGGCAGCAGACAGGGCGCGCGCGGCGCCCCGCTCAGGCTTCAGCGCTCAAAGCTCTGATTGAACGGGTTGCTCGTCGAGACGACGATCTCGATGAAGGGATGCGCCGTCGCCCGATGGCACTGGTTGCACGCCGCCACGAGCTCCTCGTAGCGCCGCGCCGCATCCGACCAGTCCTCTTCGTGCAGCGCGTCGGACAGAGCGGCGAGCGGCGGAAACGCGAATGCTCTCACCATCGACGAAACTGGAAAATTTTCGTACACCGGAAAGCGCGCGTCGATCTGCTGGAGGATTTGATCCGTCTCGTCGAGGTAGAAGCGCGCGAGCTCCAGATTCTCCGCCTGCAGGGTGAGGTTGAGCTTGTGAGTGTGGTGTTGGAGGCGCCCCATTAACGTGGCGAGTTCGAGAGCGCTTTCAGTCTCGTCGTCCTGGGGATACCACTCGTCCGCAGCGGAGGCCAGGACCTGCTGCTTCCCGTTTACGAAGTTGTAGCCGCCGGTGCCCACGAGAATCGCGAGACCCGCGACCCAGAGTGTCGCGAGAACTCGGAACCGCCCATCCTTTGCCATGGGCGTTCTCATCGACGCTCGGAAATCCTTCCTTGAGTGGCCGACCCGGTGACGCAACGAAAGAGCAGCACGCTCGCAGCGACTCATCACACACCGGCAACTAGAGAATCATCGCAGCCTGTTGGCCGTTTTCCGACACCGATTCGCCGCGCGGGTCACTACCAAGAAAGCGCATCGCCATGTCGCTGGTGCACTGCTTCATGCAGACGACGACCCAACCGGCGATCCAAAGACCACAGGAAAGAAGAACCATGTCGATCGAGACGATCCAAGAGGCTTCGAGTGTGCTGGTGGCGG
>JABSQW010000685.1 GCA_013215605.1 Myxococcales bacterium | reverse complement strand
CTGCCAACCCTCTCGCCGCGATCCTGTCGGCCGCGATGCTCCTCGAGCACTCTCTCGACGCACCCGACGCCGCCAACGCCGTTCGCGAAGCCGTGTCGGCTGTGCTCGCCGATGGGCATCGCACGGCGGACATCGCGGGCGAGAGTTTCGACGGGCCGGTGACCGGCTGTCGCGCGATGGGGAGTCTCATCCTCGCGCGTCTCGGCGACGCCTGATGGCGAGCGCCGGAGCGCGAATCGGCATCGTCGGGGCCACGGGATCGCTCGGCGGGGAAGTGCTCGGCGATCTCAGCCGGTCGACGCTTCGCGTGCGCGAGATCGTTCCCATCGCAACCGATGATTCCCTCGGAGAAGAGATCGACTTCCAGGACGAGTTGTACCCGGTGGTCGCGGCTGAGCCCGATGCGCCGGAACTGGCGTCCCTGCGCGGTCTCGACCTCGTCATCCTGTGCGCACCGCCCGCCGCGTCGCTCGAGTACGCGCGGCAGGCGCTGCGCGTCGAGGTGCCGTGCATCGACGCGTCCGGTGCCCTCGCCGCGTCGGATGAGGTACCGCTGCACGTCGCGGCACTCGACGAGCCGGGCGCGAGCGCTGCACAGCCGCTCCTGGCCGCGCCCGCTGGGGCCGCGCTCCCGTGGGCCCTCGTGCTGAAGCCCCTGCAGGCCGCGGTGGGGCTGCGCCGCGTGGTAGGCACCGTGCTCGATGCTGTGTCGGCGGTCGGGACCCGCGGCGTCGAGGTGCTCCACGGCGAGTCGGTCGCGGTCTTCAACCAGGCGGAGATGCCGGAGCCCGAACTCTTCGGGAAGTCGGTGGCGTTCGACTGTCTGCCGGCCACACGCGCTTCCGGCGCCTTCGAGCCCGACGGCTCGACGACCCGCGAAAAGTCGCTCGTGTCGGTGCTCGGCCGCCTGCTCGGTCACGACGTCGGCATTGGTGCGACGTGCGTCCAGGTGCCGTCGTTTCTCGGCCAGGCGAGCGTGCTCAGTGTGGAGACCCTGCGGCCCATCGACGTGAAGCAGGCCGAGGACTGGCTCGCGAGTGCGCCCGGCGTCCACGTGTGGACGCAGGATGCCGAGGGGCCGTCGATGCGCGCGTCGGCGGGTCACCGCGAGGCGCTGGTGGGGCGCGTGCGCCGGGATGAGTCCACCGAGAACGCGCTTTCTCTGTGGATCAGCGCCGACGTCATCGCGCTCGCCGCCGCCAACGCGGTCGACCTCGCGGTGGCGCGGCTGCAGCTGAGTTGAGCGGCGCCGCAGGTTGCCGCACTTCAAGCTCACCCTCGAGTACGACGGCGCGCGCTTCGCGGGCTGGCAGTCGCAGCGCGATCGACCCGACGCGCGCAGCGTGCAGGAGACCCTGGAGGCCGCCATCGCCCGGGTGACGGGCCACACCGTGCGCGTCGAGGGATCGGGGCGAACGGATGCGGGCGTTCACGCCGAGGGGCAGGTCGCCAGTGTCAGCATCGATACGGACCTCGCCCCGGAGGTCCTGCGACGGGCCCTCGGCGGGGTACTGCCGCGCGACCTCGCCGTGATCGAGGTCGCCGTCGCGCTTCCCGGGTTCCACGCGCGTCACGACGCTCGCTCGAAACGCTACCGCTACCGGGTCTGGAGCGGTCCCACGCCCTCGCCGCTCCGCCGGGGCCGCAGCCACTGGGTGCGGACCCCGCTGGACCTCGACGCCATGCGAGCCGCCGCAGAGCACCTCGTCGGGAGCCACGATTTCGCCTCGTTCCAGGCGGCGGGATCCAACGTCCGCTCCACGGAGCGCAGCCTCGAGCGGGTCGATATCGGGGGCGAATCCCCTGGGGACGTGAGCTTCGATTTCGCGGGAAACGGCTTTCTGCGCCACATGGTGAGGAATCTCGTGGGAACGCTGCTCGAGGTCGGAACCGGCCGCCGGGACCCGGATTCGCTCCCCGCGCTCCTCGCCGCCAGGGACCGCGCGCTCGCGGGGCCAACGGCTCCGGCCCGAGGACTCTGCCTGGTGGCGGTCGGGTACGAGGATTCCGCTTCAAATTCAAACCCTTGAGTTGGTCCCCCTGCTTGACGGCGGGCGCCGACTCCGGTACTTCTACGCGGCTGCGGGGAGCTTTGGGCCCGCCACTCTCGAACTTCAGGAGTCCCTCGATGGGCGTCCAGTCCCACCGCGCCACGAAGAGCGTCCGAGCGCAGGACGTCGACCGCCACTGGTACGTCATCGACGCGAACGATCAGGTGCTCGGTCGACTCGCGACCCGGGTCGCCACGATGCTGCGCGGCAAACACCGCGCCTCGTTCACCCCCCACGTCGACACCGGCGACTTCGTCATCATCGTGAACGCGGAGAAGGTGAAGCTCACCGGCCGCAAGCGCGAGAAGAAGATCTACCACCGGCACACGGGCTATACCGGTCACGTGAAGTCGGTCACCGCCGATGTGTTGCTCGACGGCCCCCACGCCGACCGCGTCGTCCGCAACGCGGTGCGCGGTATGCTGCCCAAGAACTCACTGGGGCGGCAGATGTTCCGCAAGCTCAAGGTGTACACGGGTCCCGATCACCCGCATGCCGCACAGAAACCCGAGGAGCTCACCCTTGGCTGAAACCGCACCCATCATATCGGCCACCGGCAAGCGCAAGACTGCGATTGCCCGCGTGCGCCTGTCCTTCGGATCCGGAAACATCACCGTGAACGGACGCCGGATGGAAGACTACTTCCCGCGCGAAGTGCTCTGCATTCGCGTCGGCACCGCCTTCGAGGCCGCCAACGTCGAGGGCCGCTACGACATCGTTGCCAAGGTGCGCGGTGGCGGTATTGCGGGCCAGGCCGACGCACTGCGCCACGGCATCGCACGCGCCCTCGAGAAGATCGACGAATCCCTGCGTCCCGCTCTGAAGAAGCAGGGGCTCCTCACACGCGACGCGCGTAAGAAGGAGCGCAAGAAGTACGGACAAAAGGGCGCCCGCGCGCGCTTCCAGTTCTCGAAACGCTAGGGCACGGTCTCGCGCCCAGGGCGCGCAAAGCTCGGAACGGGAGGCCGCCCAGGCCTCCCGTTTTTTGTTTGGGTTCACGAAGGACAGGGTTCACGAAGGAGAAGCCATGCGAGTGGCAGTCATCGGAGCGAGTGGATATGTCGGCCTCGAGCTGTTGCGGGCGACACTCCGCCATCCGGACTTCGAGGTGGTCGTCGCCACGTCGCAGCAGCGGGCGGGACAGCCAGTGGGCGAGGCGTTCCCCTCGCTGCGCGGGCAGCTCGACGTCGTGCTCGAGGCCGTCGACGCCTCGAGCATCGCCCACCGGGTCGACTTCGCATTCGCCGCGCTCCCGCACGCGGCGTCGGCCCCCACGGTCGCGGCGCTGCGCGAGCGGGGGGTGCCGGTGTCGGACACCTCGGCCGACTACCGGCTGCACGATCTCGCCGTCTCGGAGGCGACCTACGGACCCCACAAAGCACCGGAGCTCGTGGGCAAGGCCGTGTATGGAATGCCTGAGTTCTATCGGGAGCCGCTGCGCGGCGCCGGTCTGGCCGCCGTGGCGGGCTGCTATCCCACGTCGGTCCTGCTGCCGCTCGTGCCCTTTCTGCGCGCGGGGCTCGTCGAGACGCAGGGACTCGTGATCGATTCGAAGTCGGGGGTGTCGGGGGCCGGCCGGAAGCTCGACGAGGGATTCCTCTTCTCGGAGCTCGACGGGAACTGCATGGCGTACAAGGTGGGCAACGAGCACCGGCACGTGCCCGAGATCGAGCAGGAGGCGACGACGGCGGCGGGGGAGGGCGTGACCGTCACGTTCACCCCGCACCTGCTGCCGACGATCCGTGGGATCGTAACGTCGGTATACGCGCGGCCGCGGGCGTCGCTGAGCGCCGCCGACGCGCGCGAGATCCTCCTGGACGCCTATGCGGACGAGCCCTTCGTGCGCGTGCTCCCCGAGGGCGAGACCCCGGCCCTCGCGTCCGTGCGCGGCAGCAATTTCTGCGACGTCGCCGCGTTTGCGGACGAGCGGACGAATACGCTGATCCTGCTCTCCGCGCTCGACAACCTCGTGAAGGGGGCGGCGGGCCAGGCGGTGCAGTGCGCCAATCTGATGTGCGGGTTCCCGGAGGAGCGCGGACTGCTCGAGCTGCCGATCGTGCCCTAAAGGGGTCGCAGGGGCGGAATCACGGCGGTTTGACGGGTCGCGTTTGACGCTGCGTCGGGTCGGCGATATAAACCGTCAAACCGACAGCGACCTGCCCGGTGCCCCACACTTTTCGAACGCTTTTCCAGCTCCGCCGCGAACTCCAGAGGCTCGACGTGCCTGCGTGGTACGGTCGTCTCTCGTGACCCGCTACTACGCGAGCGATCCGCAGGAGCTGCGCCTCTCGGTGTCCGCCGTCGTCTGGCGCGTGCCCGGAGCGCACGAGCTGCTCCTGATGCAGCGCTCGGACAACGGCCACTGGGGTCTGCCCGGCGGCTACGTCGAGCCGGGGGAGTCGGTCGTCGAGGCGACCGCGCGCGAGGTCGAGGAGGAGACCGGCTACCGCGTCGAAGTGGGGCGTCTCGTCGGCGTCTACTCCGATCCGGCGCGGCAGGTGGTCGAGTACCCGAACGGCGATCGCGTTCAGGCCGTGAATCTGTGTTTCGAAGCCGTGGCGGGAGAGGCGGGCGAGCCGACGACGCCCGAAGAGACGCTCGCCACCGGCTTCTTTGCGCTCGACGCGCTGCCCGAACCCTTCGTTCCGGTCCACGAGATTCGTCTCGCGGACGTGGCGGACGGAGATCCGGTGGTGCGGGTGCGCTGACGCTTGAACGGGGTTCGGTGCGGAGCGGTGACGCGGCAGCGGACCGACCCCGCGATGAGAAACTTTTCGCAGGGTAACTATTCGACTGGGGGGCTGGGATATGGCGGAGCGGAGGACCAAGTTCATTTTCGTCACGGGCGGCGTGCTGTCGTCCCTCGGCAAGGGCCTCGCGTCCGCGTCGCTCGGCGCACTCCTCGAGGCGCGTGGGCTGCGTATCACGTTCCTGAAGCTCGATCCGTACCTGAACATCGACCCGGGGACGATGAATCCCTTTCAGCACGGCGAGGTCTACGTCACTGCCGACGGCGCCGAGACGGATCTCGACCTCGGCCACTACGAGCGCTTCACCCACGCGAAGATGGGGAGGATCAACAACGTCACCGCGGGCCGCGTGTACGACTCCGTACTCAGCAAGGAGCGCCGGGGCGACTACCTGGGCGGTACCGTCCAGGTCATCCCCCACGTCACCGACGAGATCATGGAGAACATCCAGCGCGCCGCCGAGGGGGTGGACGTCCTGATCTGCGAGGTGGGCGGCACCGTGGGGGATATTGAGAGCCTGCCCTTCCTCGAGGCCATCCGACAGGTACGTGCGGAAGTCGGGCGGGAGAACTGCTGCTACGTCCACATCGCACTCGTCCCCTACATCGCCACCGCGGGTGAGCTCAAGACGAAGCCCGTCCAGCACTCGGTGAAGGAGCTTCGCACCGTCGGTATCGCGCCCGACATCATCCTGTGTCGTACCGACCGCTTCCTCCCGAAGGGCGTGAAGGCGAAGATCGCCCTGTTCTGCAACGTCGACGAGGACGCGGTGATCACCGCGAAGGACGTCGAGCACATCTACGAGGTGCCGCTCATCCTCCACAAGGAGGGCCTCGACGAGAAGGTCACCCAGGTGCTCAACATCTGGACCGGGCGCCCCGACCTGCACCGCTGGGAGGACATCGTCCGGCGCGCCTCGAATCCCGAGTCCGAGGTCACCATCGCCATGGTGGGGAAGTACGTCGACCTCACGGAGAGCTACAAGAGCATCAACGAGGCCCTCTACCACGCCGGCTTCAAGCACCGCACGAAGGTGAACATCGAGTACATCGACTCGGAGAAGTTCGACGACCCGAGCACCCTCACGAACATGTCGGGCATCCTCGTGCCCCACGGCTTCGGCTCGCGGGGATCCGAGGGCAAGATCGCAGCCGTCAAGGTCGCCCGGGAGGCCCGGATCCCCTACCTCGGCATCTGTTTCGGGATGCACTTCTCCGTGATCGAGTTCGCACGCCACGTGGCGGGACTCGCGGGCGCGAATTCCGGCGAGGTCGACGCGAACACGCCGCACCCGGTGATCGACCTGCTTCCCGAGCAGAAGGAGATCGAGGACATGGGCGCCACGATGCGCCTCGGCGACTGGCCGTGCATCCTCAAGCCCGGCACTCGCGCCCACAAAGCCTACGGTCAGGAGCGCATCGCCGAGCGCCACCGCCACCGCTACGAGTTCAATCCCGAGTACATCGAGCGCCTCGAGGCGGCCGGCCTCGTCATCTCCGGCACGTCCCCCGACGGCCGCCTCATTGAGATCGTCGAGATCGAAGACCACCCGTGGTTCGTGGCCTCGCAGTTCCACCCGGAATTCGCTTCGACCCCGTTCCACCCGCACCCGCTGTTCGTCGACTTCATCGGAGCCGCGATCAAGCAGAAGTGAACGACGGTCTGATGCGCTGGGCGAGCCGGTGGCAAGCGGTGCCTGGACGGTCCCCGGGGTCGCTCCCCCCTTGCGTTCGCCCCCCGCCTTTCCTAAGAATCCCTGAGCCGTTGGGACGTTAGCTCAGTTGGTTAGAGCGCCGTGTTCACACCGCGGAGGTCACTGGTTCGAATCCAGTACGTCCCACCAACGGTCGTGGCCCGGTAGCTCAGCTGGATAGAGCACCAGCCTCCGAAGCTGGGAGTCGCGCGTTCGAATCGCGCCCGGGTCACCATTCACTTCCTGATCATCATCACATCATCACATCATCACGATTGGTTCCCGCGCTTCCCAGGGACAAGGACGCCCGGGGTCAACTCGCTCTCCGCAGCGGGCGTCGAAGCGCGAACAATAGGCCAGCCACGAGCATGAGCGACGCGAGGATCGCGACCGTCACGGGTTGGAGCGCAGGGACGACCGAAGGCGTGTACTCCGGCCCGAAGTCAATGACCCGCAGGCCGGATTCTGCAACGGCCACGTAGGCCAGCCCGCCGACGACCTCGACGTCCCGGGCGTTGCCCGGCGTATCGAAGGCGCCGAGTTCCACGGGAGCGGCGGGGTTGGAGATGTCGATGACCCGCAGGCCG
>JABSQW010000684.1 GCA_013215605.1 Myxococcales bacterium | reverse complement strand
GAAGATCAGGCTCGTTCCGCCCGCCTGGGCGCTCGGCATCGAGCTGATCTACTACCTGGCGATTGCCATTTTCCTGGGACGCGGAAAGCGAATCAGTCTTTTCTGGTTTTCGGCGAGCGTTGCGTACCACATCTACCTTTTCGCCGAAGATGCTTCATGGAACGCGCGGTATTTTACGATCTGTGCAGCATCGCTGCCATTCAGCATGGGATCCTTGATTTACCACTACAGAAGCTCGCTCGAGCGTATCGTTTCGCGCCCGAATCGATGGCTGATTCTGCTCGGTGTTGCTTGGCTGACGAATTGTTTCGCTGCCATGACTACTCAGGGTGGTTTTTCAGTACTTCATTTCTATGTCAGTTGCGGCGTGAGTGGGCTGCTCGTGCTTCTCCTGAGCCACGTCAAGACGGCTTCGATTCTTGGACGAACGGATGCCTGGCTCGGCGACCTGTCGTATCCGATCTATCTTTTGCACTGGCAGATCGGTTTTCTGGTCTGGAACCTGTTGGGCTTGGAGAAGCGAGGTCTCGAGCTGACCGGATGGACGTTCCCGATCCTCTTCCTCGCAGCATGGGCGATGGGGGTCTGGGTGGATGATCCGATCGAACGCGTGCGCGAAAGGGTCAAAGGGCGATTGCGCGCTGCCACCTAGGCGAACCCGTATTGGCTCACCGGTTCCCGGTTGACAGAATCTCTACGGATCGGACCTTGCGAAAACGCAGCTCGAACTTCCTCTCTCCGAGGAGTTCCTTGCGCGTGGCGGCTCTGCAGGTTGCCCGCACCGATGCGTGGCGAGTAGGAACTTCAAGCCGCCCGCCGCCTGCTGAGGTCTCTCGAGACGCGGCTTCCGTGACCGTGGCAACGATCCCATGGAGGCTCGGGGTCGAAACGAAATGAGAGAGCGCGCGCGGTAAATACCAGCGATCTCGCTCGCCGCGGACGATCCGGTACCACACTGCCTGCGTTTCTGGTGATACTCTGCCGGCGCCTTGGTACCACCCGTCGGGAGCGCTCAGTCGTTCTTCATGGCCTTCAGCTCCCCCGTCTTCCTGTTCGTGTTTCTGCCCGTGGTGCTGGCGGTCTACTTCTCGCTTCCGGGTCTGAGGCTTCGCAACGCATTCCTGCTCCTCGCCAGCCTCTCGTTCTATTCGTGGGGCGAGGGCGTCTACGCTCTTCTGCTTCTCTTCTCGATCGCCGCGAACCACATGTTGGCGCTGCTCGTCGCTCGCCATCGCGGCGAGCGAGCGGGCAAGCCGATCATCGGGCTTGCCGTCGCGGTGAACCTGGGGTTGCTCGGGGTCTTCAAGTACACGGGCTTCTTCACGGAGAACTTGAACTACCTCCTGGGTCTCGTAGGGGGGGTCGCGCTCCCCGTCCCCAGTCTTCACCTCCCTATCGGCCTCTCGTTCTTCACATTCCAGGCGATGTCGTACGTCATCGATGTCTATCGCGGCCAGGGCCAGGCCCACCGCAACCCGATCAACACAGCGCTCTACATCTCTCTCTTTCCCCAGCTGATCCTCGGACCCATCGTCCGGTATCGCCACATCGGCCGGCAGCTCACGGACCGCGTGCACACGGTCGTGGGATTCGCGGAAGGGGTCGGGCGCTTCAGCGTTGGTCTGGGAAAGAAGGTGCTGATCGCGGATACGCTCGCGGTGGCCTCCGACAGCATCTTCGCTGCGCCGGGAGACGAGCTGACGGCCGGCGTCGCCTGGCTCGGCGCGGTCTACTTCACCTTGCAGCTGTATTTCGATTTTTCCGGTTACTCCGATATGGCGATCGGTCTCGGGCGGATGTTCGGATTTCGGTATCGCGAGAACTTCAACTATCCGCTCATCGCTCGTTCGCGGGGCGAGTACTTTCGCCGCTGGCACGTCTCGTTCTTCACATGGATGCGCGACTACGTGTACGGGCCTCTGTGCGGGAAGAACTGTCCCCGCTGGCGGCGCAACGTGAACCTGTTGATCGTGTGGCTTCTCGCCGGACTCTGGCACGGCGCCACGTCGACGTTCGTGCTGTGGGGCCTCGCAAGCGGCATCGTGATCGTTCTGGAACGTATCTGGCTGCTCCAACTCGTGAACCGGCTGTGGCGACCGCTGCAACACGCCTATGGCCTTGGACTGTCCCTCGCAGGCATGGTCGTCTTTCGATCCGAAACCCTCGAGCAGGCCGTGGCGATGTTCGTGGCCATGTTGGGCGGTGGCGATGCCTCGGGAGAGACGTTCAACTCGGCCATGTTCCTCCATCGCGAGCTGGTCTTTACCGTTGCCGTGGGTGCTCTGGCGGCGACGCCCGTCGTACCGACGGTGCGCGATTGGTTGGACGGACGGATCGGGTTGCTTCCGGTGGACCAGCAGAACCTGGCGCGGAACTGCCGACTGTTGGTGCAGGCCGCCGTCTGGGGAGTGATTCTCTTGGCTTGCGCGCTGGCTGTCTCCGCACGGACGTACACTCCGTTCGTCTACTTTCAATTCTGACTGTTGTCACATCCTTGGCGGTACGAGGAGCGATGAAGCGTCGCAACGAGGAAAAAAAGAGCAACGTCCACGTCGCGATCGCAGGCGTGTTTCTTGCGGCGCTGTGGGTATCGCCGCTGCAAGGTCTGTTCGGGTTCGTCGACGAGGACTGGAAGATGGAGGAACGTCGCCTCGCTTCGCTTCCCGAAGACGAAGGGGTGGTATCTCTCGTTGTCAATCATCGCGCGCTTCTTGCTGACTACGTAAGGGATCACTTCGGGCTGCGGCGAACCCTGATTCGCTGGCATCACCGAGCCAAGCTGCGGTTGTTCGGCAGGTCGCCCGTGTCGGAACTGATCATCGGCGAGGACGGCTGGCTGTTCCTGGGTGAGAAGGATCCGCTCGATGACCTTCGCCCGATGACTCCGTTGCCGGGATACCTCTTCGAAAGCTGGGAACAACGTCTTCACGAAGTCTCACGATGGGCCGACGAGCGGGGCGCTCGACTGGTGATCGTCATCGCGCCATCGAAGCAGAGCGTCTACGCCGAATATCTTCCCGAGCGGGTTCGGTCCTTCGCGGAGAGCTCGCGAGTCGATGAGATGTTGAGCCGCTTGGCGGAGCAAGACCCGCTCGACGTCGTGAATCTGCGCCCGGTATTGCGCGCCGCCAAGCGCAACCACCGCACGTACTACAGGACCGATACTCACTGGAACGACATCGGCGCCCACGCTGCCTACGTGGAGATCGTGAATCGAATCGCCGAGTGGTTCCCTCGAATCCGGCCCAAGCCGCTTTCGGATTTCCGCATCGCGCGAACCAACCAACCGGGGGGAGACCTGGCGCGGATGCTCGCGATGACGGAAGTGTATCGCGAGGAAAACCTCCGCCTCAAGACCGTGTCGCCACGGCTGGCAAGAAGGGTTGGGATCAGGCCGAGTCGGGATGAGACGTCGCGCGTCAGAAGGGAAATCTCGTTCGAGCAGGAGAACTCGGATCTTCCGAGAGCCGCGATGTTCCACGATTCCTTTGGCCAATTGCTGATTCCCTTTCTCGCCGAGAACTTCAGCCGGCTCGATTGTCGGTTGGTCGGGCACGCCCTGGGGGCGAGCTGGAATCTCGATGAGGACGCCGAGACGATCGACACGAGCCAACCAGACGTCGTAATCTGGGAGATTGCCGAGCGCGCATTCGAGAGGCGATGAGCCGCCGCGAGTGACTGGGAGGGGCATGTCGCGGAAGATCCTGGTGGTGGGCAATCGAGAAACGGGCTTGGGTGGGGCCGTGACTGCCGCGGCAGAATCCGCGGGTCACACCGTCGTCAACCTGTCTCGCAGCGAGTCGTCTCACGTCCAGCTGGACCTGGAGAGCTCCGACGGCGAGATTCGCGACCGTGTGCGTGAGGCGCTGGATGCGCTTGGGGGCGCGCAGTCACTCGTACTCACCAGCGGTATGGGGGCCTACACCCATCCGCGCGCATCGATGGACAAAGCGAAGCGGCTGATGCAGGTGAACTTCTTTGGCCCGGTGGCTGTCTTCAATGCGTGCCTCGGCGCGCTCATCAAGGAACAGGGCAACGCGATGTTCGTGACCAGCTCGGTCTACCGCGCGCCGGGCGCGCCCGACCTGCCGCTCTACGCGGCGTCCAAGGGCGCGGTGCACAGCTTCGTCACCAGCGAGGCGCGACGGATGATCCGAAAGAACGTGTCGCTGTTTACCTTCACGCCGGGATGGTTCGATTCACCCATGGTCGAGGATATTCCTCCCGACAGGCGCGAGCGAATCACGCAGTCCATCCCCGCTCGCAAGTTCGGGGACGCTGCGGAGCTCGCTGCGTTCGCGTTGCAGCTGTTGCTTCAGTCCAACTGGATCACGACCGGCCGTTCGTTCGAGGCCACGGGCGGAGCCTAGGGGTCCCCGAGCGATGCGGCGAAGTTCTCCACGGCTCGCTCCTGCTCGGCGTGCAGCCCGAGCTGCCCCTCGATTTCAGACTCGGGGCCGAGGATCGCATGATTTCCTCGGTGCCGTTCGTCGGGCCGTTGCGCGTCAGCGCCCGGATCGATGGCGACGGAACGCCATGACCCGCGATCCAGGTGATCTTCTGGGCTCGGCCGGGGGAAGCTTTCGGCCGGGCGCCCGGGGCGTGGAGGTCGTGATCGACGAGGTGTTCTAGCCCATCGCCGGTGGATCGCGGGCCTGTCAGCTTCGCCGCGCTCCCCGTGCGGCGCCGGGTTGGCAGTGGGTCGCGAATCACCCTGCTAGCCTCCCAGCTTCCCGATTCTGACAACCGTCGGTCCACACGAGGCCGGATGCCATGGCTGCTGGGCTCACCATCGCGATTCCGTTCCATCGCGACCTCCACTACCTCGAACAGGCCGTGAGGAGTGCGCTCGACCAGGAGGACGGGGATCTCAAATTACTGGTGGTCGACGACGGAGAGCAGGAGCAGGGCGTCGCCAGGCTTCTGGAGGGCTTCGGGGATGGGCGCATCTCCTACCACCGCAACCCGACCCACCTGGGCATGGTGCGCAACTGGAACCAGTGCCTCGAACTCGTCGAGACCGAACTCGTCACGCTGCTGCACGCCGACGATCAACTGCTGCCGGGCTACACCAAGCTCGTGCGCGACCTGGCGGGCCTGAACGAGACGGCCGTCGCGGTGTGTTGCGGGGCGTCGATCATCTCCGCTGCCGGGAAGTCCCGATTCTCCACCGCCGACGCCGTGAAGCGTTTCTTTGTACCCCGCTCGGATGGCCCGGTGACGCTCAGGGGCGAGGATGGGCTCAGCGCCATCATGGCGGGAAATTTCATCATGTGTCCGACCTTGTGCTTCCGACTCTCGGTTCTGGGGCAGAGACGGTTCGCGCAGCGCTGGCGACAGGTTCAGGATCTCGAGCTCACGAGCCGTCTGCTGCTCGATGGCGATGAGTTGATCTACACGCGCGCCGTCGCGTACGCGTATCGCCGTCACGGGGCCGGAGCCACCGCCCAACAGTCGGCGAGCATGCTGCGCTTCGACGAGGAGCTCGAGCTGTTCGATATCGTGGCAGAGCGCGCCCAGGCCAGTGGTTGGCTTCGGGCTGCACGCATCTCCCAGCGCAAGAGGATCGTCCGCCTGCACCTCGCCTATCGCGCCCTCGGGGCGCTGTTGCGCGGGAAACCCGTCAGGGCACTTCAGCTGCTGCGCTATCGGCGGGGCGACGTTCGCCCCGAGTCCGAGGAGCTCCCGCCGGCGTGACCTCGCAGAGAGCGTCCATCGCCATGGCCACCTACGACGGCGACCCCTTCGTGGCGGAGCAACTGCAGAGCTTCGCCGTGCAGACGCGCCTGCCCGACGAGCTCGTGGTGTGCGATGACGGCTCACGCGATGACACGGTCGCTCAGCTCGAGAGCTTCGCGAAGCGCGCACCCTTCGAAGTGAGGGTCGTGCGCAATCCCCAGCGCTTGGGGCCGTCGGCGAATTTCGAGAAGGCGGTGTCGCTGTGTTCCGGGGAGATCCTGTTCCTCGCCGATCAGGACGACGTCTGGAATCCCCACAAGATCGAGCGGCTGTGCGGGGTATTGGAGGCGGAGCCCGAAGTCGGGGCCGTATTCAGCAACGGGCTGGTGGCGGATTCCGAGCTCTGCTCGCTGGGCACCGACCTCTGGGAGGCGCAGTTCTTCACGCCGCTGGAGCAACGCGAGGTGCGCGAGGGGCGGGTGGTGGAGGTCTTCCTCAAGCACGTCGTGGCCGCGGGCACGACCCTGGCATTTCGCACCGGCTACCGCGACCTCTATCTGCCTTTTCCGGACCTGCGCGATTGTCACGATGCCTGGATCGCCTTCGTGATCGCCGCGGTCTCCGAATTCAGGATCATCGACGAGGACCTCATCACCTACCGCGTTCACGGAAGCAATCAGTTCGGACTGCACAAGCTCAGCTTGCGCGAGCAACTCGCCCAGGCCCGCAAGCAGCTCGAGGTGGGGGCCTTCGCGTACGCGGTCGATTTCTTCACCGCAGCCCGCGAGCGGTTGGGCGGGGCCGTGGACGAGACGGAGGGCGGCCGCATCTTTCCGCTGATCGACGCGAAGGTGGAGCACAGCCGGGTCCGCGACGAGATGTCGGCCCGGTTGCTGGCTCGCGCGCCCGTCATCCTGAAGGAGATGCTCGCCGGACGCTACGGTCGCTACTCCTACGGCGTGAAGAGCATCGCCCAGGACATCTTTCTGCGCGGTCTCTGAATCTCCGCGCGGGGCCGACCCGGCGACGTAGGCAAGGCGCCGTTCAGGGCCGCGGCTCGCGCCGATGCCAGGAGCGCTTGAGCAGGAACGGAAGCGCGCGCCCGAGGGCGTTTCGCGCCAGTCCGTCGAGCCAGAGCAGGGTCCCGCCAAAACCGGCGCCCGGGCGGCCTCGGAAGGTCGTGACGTGGCGGTAGTGTCCGCCGCCCTTCAGCGGGACCTCGGAGAAGTAGTAGTTCGAGACGCACCAGCGCGGCCGATCGACCCGGACGCGGCTCACCGAGTGCCAGCTGGTCGGGCTCGTCTCCATCACCACCAGGCGGTTGCAGGCCGAGATCAGCGTGGTGGGTTGGGGGGATCCGTTTTCCCAGAGCTCGAAGTTCCCCCCGTTTTCGAGCCGCCAGTCGCGGGAGAGGTAGAAGAGCAGGTTGAGGGCGCGGTAGAGGACTTGATCGCCGTCGTGGGAGTTGTCGAGGTGGGGGTGTAGGAAGTCGCCGTTTCCCATCACCGAAAGGCCCGACGCGTAGAGGCTGGGATCCGTCAACAACGTTTCGCTGCCCACCACGCGCCCCACGGCGCGCAGCACCCGATCGTCCTGAAAGGCCAGCACGGCTTCCGCCACCACGGACGCGTAGCCTTCGAGGTCGATGCCTACCTTCTTGCGCTCCCGGATCGAAGACCGCGGGATCAGATCGCTGGGCGGCGGTAGAGCGGCCTCGATCTCGGCGATGAGGGGCTCGGGCAACAGATCGTCGACCACGAAGTGACGAACGGGAGCCGAATCGAGCCAGTAAGCGCGATATTCGTCGCAGCCGCGCTCGATCCGCTCGCAGACCGCCGCTGCGATTCGTTCGTGGTGACCGTCGCTGCCCGAAATCGACGCGCCGCGTGCGAACCCGCTTGTTTCGCCTTCCTGCGGCATGGCTTTTCCATTCTATCGGACCTGGGGAGATCGGGTGCACGGGGCTCGATGGATTCACCGGGTCCGTGCCAGCACTTTCGACGCCCCACCCCGCCCCTTCCTGCACCTGCGCGACCCGGCGAAGGCTGGCCGGAACGTTTCGCCAAGGGTTCCAGGAGAGTACGCGGCGGTGGCTGATCCCGCCGCTCAACAGGAGCCGGATCGACGAGATCGTGCAACAGGGGGCGAAGCCCGCGCCCAAGAGCGGGCGTCATTTTGCCAGCCTACCAACCTCCATCCCGTGCCCGGTGGTTTCCGCTGCGCGACTGGTCGATCGTCGTGAAAGTCTGATCGGTGAACTGGTGGCAGGCACCCGCGCAATCGCGCAGCTCGCTCGCCGTGTAGCGGATGGTGGGAGATCTGGATTTGGTGTGTTTCCCCGAATCGAAGTCGTTGGCGTGGCATCCCGCGCAATCTGGTCGATAGGCGGGTTGCGACCACGTCGCGGTCGAGCTGTTGCCCTGGTGACACTTGGAGCAGTTGGGGTCGCCGCGGTGATCGCCAGGGTAGTTCGGCGACGTGTGCTGGAAGACATCGGGTGTCCAGCGGGTCGGCGTGTGGCAGCTGTTGCAATCCAGGGAAGTAACGAAATGCTGCGAGTTTTTGCCCGGAGCCGTGCTTCCATTGTGACAACTCATGCAGTTGCCCGTGATGCCAGAATGGTCGAAGGTTGCCGGCGAGAACGCCAGCGTCGAATGACAGCTCACGCAGTCCGCGCTGGTCGGCAGGTGATTCGAGGGCTTGCCCGGAGCCGTGCTGCCGTTGTGACAGCTCCCGCAGTTGCCCGTGATGCCCGCGTGGTCGAAGCGAGCATTGGCAAATGTGGCGGTGGTGTGGCAGTCGCCGCAGAGATTCGAGGTCGGGGGGTGACTCGAAGGCTTGCCCATCGCCGTGCTGCCGTTGTGGCACGTTGCGCAGTTTCCCGTCACCCCGGAATGGTCGAAGGTCGCCGGTGAGAACGCCAGCGTCGAATGACATCCCACGCAGTCCGCGCTGGTTGGCAGGTGATTCGAGGGTTTACCCGGAGCCATGCTGCCGTTGTGGCAACTCGCGCAGTTTCCGATCACCCCGGAATGGTCGAATCTCGCTCCAGCCCAGGTGACCGTGTTGTGGCAAGACCCGCAGTTACTCGAGGCGGGGGGGTGCCCAGCAGGCTTGGCGGTGGCGGCGACGCTGTTGTGGCAAGAAACGCAGCGGCCGCTCACATCGCGGTGATCGAAGCGGTCGGCATGCCACGCTCCGGTGGTATGACAATCGTCACAGTCGGCACCCGTGGGAATGTGTGTGGGCGGCTTGCTCGTCTGTGCACGCGTCCCTGCCGTGGCGTGGCAGATCGCGCACGAACGGGGAGTCGCCTTGAAGTTTCCACCTCGGTGGCACTCCTGGCAGCGCAGGATCTCGTGGCGTCCCGTGAGCGGGAAGCCAGTCTCGAGGTGATCGAAGCGTTCCGGTCGGGGTGCCTGCGCGACCGCGGGGCCTGGCGCGAGCGCCGCCGCGATGCAAACCATCAGCGACGCGCAGATCCGTGCCTTCCGCAAGCGAAACAGTGCGACTCCTCCCTTCTCCCGCATATACACCGTATCGGCGCATTCACGACTCCCTGAAGACCGCCCCCCGCAGGGATCGGAGCTGAAGCTCCCAAATAAAAGACAAGAGACGTCTTCGGGCCTGGATTGTATCGGCCGATACAAGACTCAGAACTGTGTCGAATAACCATCTAAAAGACAAGAGACGTCTTCGGGCCTGGGTTGTATCGGCCGATACAAGACTCAGAACTGTGTCGAATTACCATCGCTTCAGCTTTTGTGGTCAGTGATTGAGTCCGGGCGGGGCGAGAGTGCAGATCGGCAACACCCAGGTTCGAAGTGTTCGTGAATGTGGACGAGTCGTCGCGATCGCGCTCGTCCTCTCGGCCGGGGTCGTGAGCCGCGCCACGGCGAGCCTGATCGGAGATGTCGAAGTAACTCGCGTGGCCGCCGCGACCGAAGTCTCGATCGAATTCACCGAGGCCCTCCGCTATCTCCGGCATGCACCACAGGCGCGAGGCCGCTCTGTCGTGATCCAGTTCGATCTCCTGTCGGGGCCTCCGGAAATCTTGCGCGCT
>JABSQW010000683.1 GCA_013215605.1 Myxococcales bacterium | reverse complement strand
GGTGGCACGGTGGTGATCGTCGACTTCCTGCGCCACACCCACGAGTGGATGCGCGAAGAGCTCGGCGTGACTTGGCTCGGCTTCGAGCCCCAGGAGATCGAGAGCTGGTTCGACGAAGCGGGGCTCGGGGAGTTCCGCCTCGAGGTTCATCAGGGGCTGTCGCAGAATCGCGATCTCCCCGCGACGTTCATCGCCTCGGCGCGGACCCCCGAATGAGCCTCCGCGGTGTCCTGTTCGACGCAGCCGGCACGCTGATCGAGCTTTCTGAGCCGCCGGGCGAGACGTACGCCCGCGTGGCCGCCGCCCATGGCGTCGCGCTCTCGCCCTGGCGAATCGGCGACGCTTTCCGTCGCGTCGTCGCACAGGCCACGCCGATGGTGTTTCCCGGCGAGACGCTGGAGCGCAGCGCGGAGCTCGAGCGCGAGTGGTGGCGAGGCGTCGTGCGCTCGACGTTTCTCGCGGCGGACAGCGCGACGCGATTCGACGACTTCGACGCGTTCTTCGCGGAACTTTTCGCGCGCTTTGGCCGGCCCGGCAGCTGGCGGTCTCGGCCGGGCGCGCGGGACGCGCTGCGGTCCCTGCGTTCCGCCGGGCTCGCGACCGGCGTCGTTTCGAACTTTGATCAGCGTCTCGCAAAGATCCTCCAAGACCTCGATTTTCAACCTCTTCTCGATTGCGTCGTGGTTCCCGCCCAGGTGGGGTTCGCGAAGCCGAGTCGGGAGATCTTCGCGTTCGCACTCGACCTGCTGAAGCTCGCGCCCAGCGAAGCGGCCTTCGTTGGCGACGATGCCGATCGGGACGTCCGCGGCGCCGAGGCGCTAGGGTTTCGGGCAGTGGATGTGGCGTCGCTCGATACGCTCGCCGATCTTCCAGAACGCCTCGGGACCCCGGCAGCACGATCGGCCGGCGCGACTCCAGCCACCGGCGGGGTCGACCGCCCCGACACGAAGATGCAACTTTCCGCGGAACCCCCCGCAGCGGCACCGAACCCGGTCGCCGCCCGGGGCTCCCGCCCAGTGTGAACGTCGAAGGAGTGCGTCGATGAAAGAGCCCACACCGCGCGAGACCGGCGACGAAGCCCTCGGCTTCTTCCGCGACCACTTCGGTCTCGACGACCGCAGTCTGGTATCCGCCCTCGACACCGCCCTCGAGCGGCAGATCGACTTCGCGGACCTCTTCTTCGAATACAGCACCCAGGACTCGGTCTCGCTCGAGGAGAGCATCGTCAAGAACGGCGACCGCCACATCGAGCAGGGCGTCGGCGTCCGGGCGCAGATCGGCGAGCGCCAGGGCTATGCGCACTCGGACGACGTGACGGTCGAGAGCGTCAAGCTCGCCGCCACGACGGCGCGCGCCATCTCTGCCGGCGCCGGCGGCGTGTCGTCCGTACCGGTGGGCAGCGGAACACCGACCGTCCACGACCTCTACCCCGTGGCCACCGCGCCGACGGACGTCCCGATCGAGCGCAAGGTGTCGCTGCTCTCGGAGATCGACATCTACGCGCGCGGCCTCGACCCGCGCGTGAAGCAGGTCATGGCGAGCGCGGTCAGCCAGCACCGCAACGTGCTCGTGGTGGGCAGCGACGGCAGCCTCGTCGGCGACGTTCGGCCGCTCGTGCGGCTCAACGTCCAGGTGATCGTCGCCGACGCGTCCGGGCAGCGTCGCGAAGTGGGCTACCAGGGAATGGGCGGGCGCTTCGAATTCGAGAAGCTCCTCGACCCGGAGGCGTGGAAGCCGCTCGTCGCCGAGTCGGTGCGGGTCGCCACGCTCAACCTCGACGCCGAGGCCTGTCCCGCCGGCGCGATGGACGTAGTGCTCGGACCGGGCTGGCCCGGAATCCTGCTCCACGAGGCCATCGGCCACGGCCTCGAGGGCGACTTCAACCGCAAGAAGACGTCGGCCTTCAGCGACCGCCTCGGCGAGCGCGTGGCGAGCAAGGGCGTCACCGTCGTGGACGACGGCACCATCCCCGGTCGCCGCGGCTCGCTCAACGTCGACGACGAGGGCACGCCGACGCAGCGCACCGTGCTCATCGAAGACGGCATCCTGCGCGGCTACCTGCAGGACCGGCTGAACGCGCGCCTGATGGGCGTCGAGTCGACGGGCAACGGTCGCCGCGAGAGCTACGCGCACCTGCCGATGCCACGCATGACGAACACGTTCATGCTCGCCGGCGAGGAAGACCCGGATGACGTGATCCGGTCCGTGAAGAGAGGGATCTACGCGGTGTCGTTCGGCGGCGGCCAGGTCGACATCACGAGCGGGAAGT
This sequence comes from Myxococcales bacterium, assembly GCA_013215605.1. Classification (GTDB taxonomy): domain Bacteria; phylum Myxococcota_A; class UBA9160; order UBA9160; family SMWR01; genus JABSQW01. The sequence continues at coordinate 2,965 of JABSQW010000683.1, read as the reverse complement.
TCGTGTTCAGCGCCAACGAGGCCTACAAGATCGAGGACGGTCAGCTCGGTGCGCCGCTCAAGGGAGCCACCTTGATCGGCAACGGCCCCGACGTACTGACCCGCGTCTCGATGATCGGCAACGACCTCGAACTCGACTGGGGCATCGGCACCTGTGGGAAGGACGGCCAGGGCGTCCCGGTGGGCGTCGGCCTGCCCACGCTTCGCGTGGAAGAGCTCACGGTGGGAGGCACGGAAGGATGAACGCTCCGGATCTTCTCGCGGTGATCGACCTCGCACTCGAGAGCGTGGCTCGCGCCGGAGCCGACGCCGCCGACTGCGTACTGGTGGAGAGCGACTCCGTCGAGGCCCGCGTGCGCGACGCGGAGATCGACTTCGTGAAGCAGGCGCGCGAGCGCACTCTGGGCATCCGCGCGCTCGTGGGCGGCGATCGCGGCAAGAGCTCGGCCATTACGTCGACGAGCGACCTCTCCGAGGCAGCCGTGACCCGCATGGCGAGCGAGACCGTCGCACTCGCGCGCGCCACCGCCGTGGACCCGTCGGCCGGTATTCCCGAGGACGGCTTCGCCACGGATGACCCCGACCTCGCGCTCTATCACGAGGCCGACCGGGACGTATCCGTCGAAGCTCGCATCGAAGACGCGCGGCGGGCCGAAGCGGCGGCACGCGCCGTGGACCCGCGCATCGCGAACTCCGAGGGCTCAGCGGTGGGTTCCGACTACTCGACGATCGCCATTGGCAACCACGCGGGCTTCCGGGGCTCGTACCGCTCGTCCTCGCACTCGCTCTTCTCCGAACCCCTCGCGCACCAGAACGGCAGCATGCAGCGCGACTACTGGTACACCACCGCGCGCAAGCTCAGCGACCTCGAGTCGCCGGACGCGGTGGGCCGCCGCGCCGGCGAGCGAGCGATCCGCCGCCTCGGCGCCAGCCGCCTGTCGACGTGCGAGGCGCCGGTGATCTTCGACCCGGTGACGGCACCGAGTCTGCTCGGCCACATCGCCAGCTGCATCACGGGCTACGCGATCTATCGCGAGTCGAGCTTCCTGGCGGGTCGCCTCGGCGAGCAGGTCGCGAGCGACCTCGTGACCCTGATCGACGACGGCCGCCTGCCCGGTGGACTCGGCAGCAAGCCCTTCGACGGCGAGGGCCAGCCGACGCGGCGAACCGTCGCGATCGATCGCGGCAAGCTGGCGTCGTACCTGCTCGACAGCTACTCGGCGCGCAAACTCGGGATGCAGACCACAGGCAGCGCGGCGCGGAGCGCCGGGAGCCCGCCGAGCGTGGGCACCACGAATTTCTGGCTCGAGCCCGGCGACGCCAGCCTCGAGGAGATCATCGCCGACACCGGTCGCGGACTCCTCGTGACCGAGCTCATCGGCATGGGCTTCAATCCCGTCACCGGCGACTACTCACGCGGCGCGGCGGGCCTCTGGATCGAGAACGGCGCGATCTCGCACCCGGTGGAGGAGATCACCATCGCGGGCAGCTTCGGCGATATGCTGACGAACATCGACGCCGTGGGCTCCGATCTGCTCTGGCGCGGCCGAACCGCTGCCCCCTCGGTGCGCATCTCGAACATGACCATCGCAGGAGAGTGAAACATGGCCGACCCCCCCCCGGTGATGGTGGGCCTCACGCTTCCCGACATCGATCGCTGGTCGGAGCGCGTGACCGTCGCCCTCGGGCAGAACCCCGGACTCTTCACCGGCCCCGGCACCAACACCTATCTCGTGGGAACCGGTCGAAGCCGCATCCTCCTGGACACGGGCGACGGGCGTCCCGAGTACCTGCCGGTGCTCGCCAAAGCCACCGAAGAGACGGGCTGCGAGATCCAGGAGATCGTCCTCACCCACGGGCACGTCGACCACATCGGCGGGGCCGCTGGCGTGATCGGGCAGCGCGGGAAGCTGCGCGTCTCGAAGCACCCCTGGCCCGCCAGCGACGAGAACTTCGACGTCGAGCTCACGTCGATCGGCCACGGCGACGTCATCCAGACCGAGGGCGCGACGCTTCGCGCGGTACACACGCCCGGTCACGCCATCGATCATCTGTGCTTCGTCCTCGAGGAGGAGCGCTCGCTCTTCTCGGGCGACAACGTGCTCGGCGTGGGCACCACGGTGATCCCCGCCGAGGGCGGCGACCTGCTCGACTACATGAGCTCCCTCGAGCGCCTGCTCGCCCTGAACCCCGGCGCCATCTACCCCGCCCACGGTCCCTGCATCCCGGACGGCACCGCGAAGCTCCGCGAGTACATCGACCACCGAAACGACCGCGAGCGGCAGATCATCGAGGCGCTCGGCAGCGGCCCGCAGCGGATCCCCGAGATTGTCGCGGTCGTCTACGCCGCCTATCCAAAGGCGCTCCACGCGCCGGCCGGCCAGTCGGTGTGCTCTCACCTCCTGAAGCTCGAGCGCGAGTCCCGGGTACAGCGCAGCGGCGACGAGCGCCCCATCGAGTCGGTCTGGGAGCTCAGCTAGCCCTCCCGTGGCACACCCCCTCGTCGAGCGGCTGACGAGCGCGGACGCGGCAGCGCGGCGCGACGCCTGTCGCGCGGCGGCTGACGATCCTTCGGCGGTGCTCCTGGTGGAAGCGCTCGCCGAGCGCCTCGCCGACGCCGATCGCGAGGTCGCGCGCGCGGCGTCCGATGCGCTCGTGTTCATCGCGCGGCACGACGACGCGGTGGCGCCGCTGATGCGCAGCCATCTGCGCTCGGCCGACCCGCGGGCCCGTTGGGGCGCGGCGTTCACGAGCGCGCGCCTCGGTCCTCCCGAGCCCCGGTTGCTCCCCGTGCTCGTCGAGAACCTCGACGCAGACGACGGGACCATCCGCTGGGCCGCCTCCCGGACGCTCGTGGACGCGGGACGCCTGCACGACGAGGTGCTGCCGATGCTGCTCGGACTGGTCCGCAGCGGGGAGAGTCCAGGAACGCGGCGCATGGCCGCGCACTGCCTGCGCGAGTTGGC
>JABSQW010000682.1 GCA_013215605.1 Myxococcales bacterium | reverse complement strand
TCAAAGGCCTATTCTAGACACTTGGGCATGTAGGGGACGCCAAAAGAGGGAATACAGCGGCTCTCTAGAGATGGCGGAGGCCCGTCAGCGGTGTTTTCAAGGGCCTCTCACGGTCGCCCTACCCTCTTCGGGCGAGTTTGGGCCGCGAGGTATTCCTCGTGCTCAACCAGGGCGTCGACATCATCGACGGAGAGCTGAAGCGAGGCGTCACGCAGCCCATCGTCAAGATCGCCTGGACGTTCCGGTTCTGAGGTTCCCGCACCGGGTTTGCACACTCTCGCGAACCCGAGGACGCGCTGCTTGGAACCGCTCAGATCGCCCGTATTCGGTCACCGGTTCCTCGTCGACGGAATATCTACGAATCGGACGGTGCGAAGGTGCAGCTTGACCTTCCTATCTACCCCCCTCCTTCAGGAACTCGAGGAGTGCTGCGCCGACTTGCTCCGGCTGATCCCATTCGAGAAGGTGCCCAGCTCCTTGCACAACGTTCGGAGTGGCGACCTCGGACCAGCGTTTGGAGGTTTCGAGCGGCGCAATTCGATCCTGCTCGCCCCACAGGAGCAGGGCGCGTTGCGAAATGCGGTGAATCCGCGTGTCGAGATTGCGATCCGGAATCGGCCAGACGAGGCTAGCTCCGGCCATTTGCGCGAGGTATCGCGCTACATTTCCCTCCTCGCCCTGCGCGGTGTACTGCTCCTCGAACGCGATCGGTACGTTCGAAGCAAAGAGCATCGGGAGACGCTGCGACCCTGGAATCGCATACGGGTCAGCAGCATCGATATCCGCCCAGATCCCGAGCGGCGCAAAGAGGGCCAGAGCGGTCACCGCTTCGGGCCGAAAAATCGCCAACTCCGCGGCAAACATGCCGCCAACCGATGCGCCGACGACCGGGCAGGGCAGTGCCCCCGTTGAATCGAGCCGGTCCCAGACCTCGGTAAGCCACGCGAGGTGGTCGTGGGGGGGTACCCATCCCGAGATTCCATCGAAGCCTGGAAGCGTTGGAGCCACGACCTCGATCCCAGCTGCGACGAGCTGTTCGAGTGCGGGTGAGAGTCCGGGGTTACCCGCCAGTGTGTGGAGATAGATCACATGCATGCTTGCGGCCACCATTTATCTTCGTAGTCCGGCCACCGATTGCGCATCTTCGGCAGGACCTCCTCAGCGAATAGCTTGGTGTTCATCTTGGTCAGTTCATCCGACATGTTTCCGATGTGCATGAGACAAAGAAGATGCCCAAAGCGCAGATCGGTAATGGATTCTTCGAGTCGCTGTCGCACCGTGTCGGGCGAGCCTGATATGACCCACCCACGGTCAACGATGTCGTCGAAGGTCGGAGCCTCGTTCCCAACGCTGCGCGCCGCCTTTCGGACCTGCGACGAGAGTTTGCTGCGGTAGGTGGCTTCACTCTGGTAGCCCGGAGCCCCCGAATAGCCGGGAGGGATCTTGAGGCACTTCTGGTAGAAGTACTCGACCGGCTCCTTGTACAGACGCCTGGCTTCTTCGTCCGTCTCAGCCACGGTGATGAACTGAAGGAACGCCGCGCGGTAGGGGTTGTCGTCGAGACCATGAGAGGTGGCGTAGTCCCAGAATCCGTCCATCGTAGACTTACCTTGCTCGTACCCGTAGTAGGACAAGTAGGCGTAGACGTAGTCATTCTGAACCGCGAGGTCCCATGTTTCCACAGAGGAACCGCCGCCCGGGATCCAGACAGGGGGGCGCGGGTCTTGGAGTGGGCGGGGCGAGACATTTACATAGCGCAGCTTGTTGTAACGGCCGTTGAATGCGAAGGGCCGGGGCTCGCTCCACGCGCGCGTGATGAGTTCGTGTGCCTCGGCAAACCGTTCACGTAGCTGGCCCGGTTGGATCCCGTAGCAGTAGCAGGTGTCCATCGCGGTTCCGACAGGAAACCCCGCGACGAGGCGGCCCTTCGAGAGATGATCAAGCATCGCAAGCTCTTCTGCGACACGGGTGGGGGGGTTGTAGAGGGCAATCGAATTGCCCATGACCACGATCGCCGCTTCGTCGGTACTCCGGGCGAGCGCCGCTGCCATGAGGTTCGGCGATGGCATCGTGCCGTATGCGCTTTGGTGGTGTTCGTTCACGCAGATGCCGTCGAATCCGGATGCGGCCGCGTGCTCGAGTTGATCCAGATATTCGTGATAGGAACGGGTCACGACATCCGAGTCGAAGAAACTCCGATCGAGATCGACCCAGACGCTTTTCGCCTCGCGATCGAACCGATCATCTAGACCGGGGTAGGGCATGAGGTGAAACCAGAGGGCTTTCATTGAGGTCTCCGGAGCTTGTTCGTTCGAAGCATTGCGCCGGCCTTCCTCCCGATCGCGTGGGTGCTCGTTCGCGCGGGTTCGGTTCGACTGACCTTGCGAAGTCGCATGACCACTACACCGTCTCGGCGGTGATGAGGCGCGTTGGCATCCCTGGCCAAAATCCGTCCCGTCGGCGCTGAAAATACAGCTTTCCGAGATCGTCTTCGGTCGCATGGTCCACGATGTGAAAGCCATTCGCCGCGAGTAGCGCGGTGAATGTCTCCGGTTTCCAGCTGCTTCTGAAACCCTCTAGTTTCGAATCGACGATACTTCGCAGGTGAGTCATCAGTTCAATCTGCGCAGCGCTGCGAGGCACTTCGCAGGGGTAGTTGAGAACGAGTCGGCTCCCGGCAGAGGACAAGGCTGAAATCTCAGCGAGCGTTGCGTTGGTTGCCTCGAGTGTCAGGTACGGGATCGTGTTCATCCAGGAGAAGATCGACTTCTTCGTTCGAGAGAACGAAGTCTTACTCAGAGCCTCGCTCAGGTTGGTTCGCTCGAAATCCGCCGGTACGAACTCCGGGAGCTGCTGAGGCTGTTCTGGAGCCTGATCGATTCGTTCTCTCTTCAGGCGCTGCACGTCGGGATGGTCGACCTCGAAGACGCTCAGACGATCCAGCAGGTCGCCGCGCCGGAGCGCGAATGTGTCGAAACCGGCGCCGAGGCAGACGTACTGACGGATATCGAAGTCGCGAAGGGCGCTCTCGACAGCATCCTCCGCGTAACGCAGCGAGCCGACGCCGACAGCAAAGATCGGCGCGAGGCGGTTTGTTTCAGGGGGTTCGTAGCCATCCTTCTTCGGCCCGGCCCGGGCGATCCGCTGGTCCTCAGCGGACAGCAGATGCACTGCCCAGGTGTCGTTCAGAATGGGCGCCTCGCCATGGAGCGCATGCAGAGCACGGCTCATCACGGCGCCTTCGGCAGTCCCGAGTTGTTCGCTATCGCCTGTTTTCGACATGGTTCTCCTACCAGAGTCGCTCGGATGCCAATCGGGCCCCGAGGACGAGAGACTCGAGCTTCGCCCAGACAAGTTGCGGGTGAACCGGCGTGAACCCCGCAACGGTCGAAAAGCCGCAATCGGTTCCAGCCATGAGGTTGTCGCGACCGACGACGGATGCGAAACGCTCGATGCGCTGAGCGACGACTTCCGGGTGCTCGATGTAGGAAGAACTCGATTCGATCACACCGGGGACGAGGACTTTCCCGGACGGCAGGGCAATTTCTTCGAATACAGCCCACTCGTGATTGTGGCGTGGATTGCAGGATTCGAGAACGATTCCCGCCGGTCGGGCCTTCAGAACGATATCGAGGATGTCCGCAAGCGGTACATCTCTATGGTGGGGGCCAGAATAGTTCCCCCAACACACATGCATTCGCATCGCGCTGGGTGGGATATTCACGGTCGCCCGATTGAGAACCTCGACGTGTGATTCGATGATCTCGCGGAACTTCTCGATTGGTTTGTCGGGGAATCGAGTGTGTCGAGCCAACGCGAGGTCGGGACAGTCGATCTGGAGGACGAAGCCAGCCTTGTGTATGGCTTCGTACTCGTGCCTCATCGCGTCTGCGATCGCTTCGAGGTACGCAACCGGTCCCGAGTAGTACTGGTTGGGAAGGGTCTGGGCGATGATTCCAGGTGAAGCGGCGGATAAGAAGGCGGTGTGGGCGCCCTCTGACTCGACGGCGCGAGCGAGGTTCTCGAGATCGGCTTGCAACGGCGCGCGGTTGGAGTAGGCGAGCGGTTCGGCGCAGATGAGCCTGCGTGCCGAATCTCCCCTCGCCCCTTCGCCCGAGAGGAACTGAGCGGCGTATTCGGGAAAGTCGCGAAGGTCGGCGCCACCAGCCATGCCGGGCGAATCGTGGGGTATGGCTCGGTATCCGGAAACCCTCTCGGCGACGTAGGAGAAGTAGCTCGTCTTGCTGGCTTCTCCGTCTCCGACGATGTCGATTCCGAGGGTGTGCTGCTGCTGCACGAGGTCACGCACTGCCGAAGAGACGGACTTCGCGAAATGCGCGGGATCGAACGGCTCCTCGTTGTCCTTTGCGTTGAGAAGCTTCAGGAGTCCACCCGGGCGTGGGAGGCTTCCGGTATGAGTCGTTCGGATCCGATGGTGGTCTTCGCTCACGGCGCGCCCTTTGCGAGAATTGAAGCGCAGAAAGGTCCACAACCGCAATCTTCAGGTTCAGGGAGGTTCTCGACGGTCCGCTGGGTAGTGGCAACGATCTATTGACTAGAACACAGTCTACATTGAATCTATCCTCGCCAGCTTATTTGAATGGGCTTCGAACCGAGGTAAAAGCCTCACCCGAAGAGCGTGTGGCGAGGGCAGAGCACAAGAAACTGGGGCGGAGTCGAGCCGGTGCCCCATCCTGGAGCTGGGTCCGCGCGCACACCCGCGATGCCTGAAAGAAGTTACTACCCGCCAACGCTTCGTGGAGGACGGAATGGGTCGACGCTACCAAGTGATATCGGGAGATGGGCACGTCGAGACGCCTCCGGACTATTGGCTTCCCTACGTACCGGAGCGGTACAGAGACCGTGCCCCTCGACTCGTAAAGACGCCCGACGGAGGCGATGGGTGGCTCGTCGAGGGGCAACCGCTGCTGTCCAACGGCGCGAACATCACCGGACGAGGACCAGTCCGCCTCGCCGGAGCCTCGTTCTCGAAAGCCGACGGCAGCCCATCGGAAGGCACCGGCTCAGCCGTTCAACGGCTTCGAGAGCAAGACGAGGATGGCATCGATGCAGAAGTGCTGTTCCCGCCGGTCTACGTTTCGCATTTCATCGAATCGATTCGGGACGGCGACATCTATCGCTCGATCGTCCGCGCCTACAATACCTTCCTCGGGAAGGACTATTGCTCGGTCGCGCCCGACCGCCTCATCGGCAACGCGACTCTACCGGTCACGGGCGTTGACGACGCGATCGATGAACTGGAGTTCGCGGCGCAAAGTGGGCTTCCGGCGGTCTGCCTCCACCAGTTCCCCAATGGGAGCGGTTTCCCTGCCGACGAGGACGATCGGTTCTGGTCTCGAAGCCTGGAGCTGAATGTGCGTCTGTGTCCTCATTTCGGATTCGGCGAGCGACACGCGCAGCTCAAAGGGCTCGCTGCTGGGGACAGCCTCGGTCTTCAATTCGCGAGTGTCTTGAGCCTTCGCGCCGAGAGTCTCGTTCCCGTCTTCTGCATCGCTCAACTGATCGTCAGCGGTGTCTTCGATCGCTTTCCCGATCTTCGGTTCTACTTCGCTGAGACGAATGCGAGCTGGCTTCCGTTCGCGCTGTTTATTCTCGATGACAACTATGAGATCTACCGCCACTGCTTCGGCGTTTCTCTCGACCAGAAACCCAGCGAATATGTTCGAAAGCACTGTCATTTCGGAATCGTCCGGGATCCCCTCGCAATCGAGCTTCACGAGAAGCTCCCGATCGACAACATCATGTTTGGCACAGACTTTCCTCACTCCGTCGGAACATTTCCAGGAACGCCCAAGTTTCTCGACAGCGCTTTCGGTCAAATCAACTCCGAGATTCGAAGAAAATTTACACTGACAAATGTCGCGAGATTTTTTGGACTCGACCTGCGAGCGAACATTACTCCGACGCCTCCGTAGACCTCTGACGAAGTGGACCTCGAAAAGAAACGAGAAGTAGATAGGAAGTTCAAGCTGCGTTTCTGCAAGTTCCTATCCTAGAGGTTCTGTCAATTAGGAACCCAATACGGGAAGTACCCCATATCGATCTCCCTCAGCGGCGGATGAGCTACCAGTCCGCCCAACGGATCGGCGTTCAGCGGCGTGCGGCGATTTGCCGGGCAGCTACGGGACGCCTTGAGTTCACGCCATTCTACC
>JABSQW010000681.1 GCA_013215605.1 Myxococcales bacterium | reverse complement strand
CCCGGGTGATCGTCGGAGAACCCGCGGAGCTTCTCGATCAGCTTCGCACCGAGGTTGGCTGAGCGCTCGATGAGCTTCTCCTCGGTCACGACGCGCAGCACCGCGTTCGCAGCCGCGCACGCGAGGGGACTTCCCCCGTACGTGGTGCCGTGGTCGCCGAGCTGCACCGTCTCCGCCACCTCTTCAGTGGTGAGGAAGGCCGCCACCGGAAAGCCGCCGCCGAGGCCCTTGCCGAGGGTAACGATGTCGGGCACGACATTCTCGTGCTCGAGGGCGAGCATGCGGCCGGTTCGGCCTACCCCGGTCTGTACCTCGTCGAAGATGAGGAGCGCGCCCGCGGCGTCGCAGATCTCGCGCAGGCCCGCGAGGTAGCCGTCGCGGGGAACATTGACGCCGCCCTCGCCCTGGACGGGCTCGACGATCACCGCCGCGACGTCGTCGGTGACTGCGCCGCGCACCGCGTCGAGGTCGTCGTAGGGGACGACCTTCGAGGGAGGCATGATCCGCTCGAAGGGTTCGCGGTATTTTTCCTGACCGATCACGCGCAGGGCGCCGAGCGTGCGGCCGTGAAACGAGTTGGTGGTGGAGACGAAGTTCGATCGGCCGGTCGCGCGATGCGCGAGCTTCAGCGCGCCCTCCACGGCTTCGGTGCCGGAGTTCACGATGAACGAACGCGTGAGCGGGGGGGGCGTGACCGCGGCGAGCCGCTCGATGAGGTCGAGCTGCGGGAAGTTGTAGAAGATGTTGGTGGTCTGCATCAGGCGACCGGCCTGATCGGAGATCGCCTCCACGAGCGCCGGGTGGCAGTGACCGATGCAGGTCACCCCCCAGCCCGCGGTGAGGTCGATGTACGACTTTCCGGCCACGTCCGTGAGTCGCGCCCCACTCCCCTCGACCACCGCCACCGGCAGCCGCTTCACGACGGGCAGAAAATGCGCCGCTTCCCGACTCTCCACCGCCTCGATCTCCATCCCAGACACCTCGATGGCAATTCACCACCCCCGCGCGCGACACCATACACCGCAAACCAATACGAGGACGCTCCTTCCCAGCTTGTCCCCAGGTTGCGAAGCTCCTGCCACGACAATTTCCGATCATTCCGATCGGAAATTCAGGGAAAACCTGGGATCTGCTAGCGTTGGAGACGGCGAATCAGGCGCATAATAGTGTTTGATTGGACGTAAAATCTCAGCCCGCCTGAGACCCCCCAACGCGACCGCGAGATCCCCGGGGCCCAGTCGGGCGAGGCACACGAGCCGCACGAGCGAGGGTGGGTATGCCGGGGCAGACCTGGAAGGAAGAGCTGTCGGGTCGGACGGATCCGCAGTGGGAAGAAGAGATCGACATTTTCGAGGGCCAGGTCGAGTTGCGCCGCACCGGCAAGATCGACGAGAAGGTCTTCGCCGAGACGCGCTTGCGACGCGGTGTCTACGGACAGCGCTACGACAACGGCAAGCGCCACGACGGCTTCGCCGAGCAGCCTCTCGCCTTCGCCGACAAGCCCACGAAGGGTCCCGACACGGTCTGGGACGCGCCCGGCATGGTGCGCATCAAGATTCCTTTCGGCGGCGTCTCGCCCGAACAGCTCGAAGTCATGGCCGATCTCGCGGAAGAGTACTCCGACGCAATTCTCCACATCACGACGCGCCAGGACGTTCAGCTCCACTACGTCCACATCGAGGACGCGCCCGACCTGATGCGCCGCCTCGCGGCGGTCGGAATCACCACGCGCGAAGCCTGCGGGAATTCGGTGCGGAACGTCACCGCGTGTCCCCTCGCCGGCGTCTGCCACACCGAAGCCTTCGACGTCTCGCCCTACGCGCAGGCGCTGATGACGTTTCTGCTCGGCCACCCCGACGTCCAGGATTTCGGTCGCAAGTTCAAGCCGGCCTTCTCGGGCTGCGAGCACGAGGCCTGCGGTCTCGTCCAGATGCACGACGGCGGCTTCGTCGCGCGCATGAAGGACGGCAAGCGAGGCTTCAAGGTCGTGGTCGGCGGTGGCCTCGGGCCGGTGCCCCACCAGGCTCAGGTGCTGTCGGAGTTCACACCGGAAGAAGAGCTTCTACCGGAGATCCAGGCGGTGGCTCGTGTCTTCGCGCGCCTCGGAGAGAAGAAGAACCGCGGCCGCGCGCGCATCAAATTCCTCGTCGCGAAGCTCGGAATCGAGGAGTTCCGCCGCCTCGTCGTCGAAGAGCGCACGACGCTCCCGCACGACGACCGCTGGACCGCGTTCCTGAACGATATGCCCCACACGCGCGGTGAGCCCGTGCGCGAACCGGCCGTGCTGAACGGCGGCGCCCGCCCCCACGGCTTCGACGCCTGGTACGCGACCAACGTCTACCGCCAGCGCCAGGAAGGCTACGCGGTGGCGATGCTCAACCTGCCACTGGGCGACCTGACGTCGGACCAGACCCGCAAGCTCGCGGATCTTTCGCGCGAGTACGCGGGCGACAACCTACGCACTACCGTCGAGCAGAACATCGCGCTGCGCTTCGTTCGCGAGTCGGATCTCCCCGCCCTCTACGAGGCACTCGACGCCGTCGGTCTCGCCGCGGCCGGTGCGACGACCATCGTCGACGTCACCTCCTGCCCCGGCACGGACACCTGCAAGCTCGGCATCGCGGCCAGTCGAGGTCTGGCCGGTGAGCTCCGCAAGCGCCTGAGCGAGAAGTCCGCTCAGCTCCCGCAGGCCATCAAGGATCTCAAGATCAAGGTCTCCGGTTGCTTCAACAGCTGCGGTCAGCACCACGTGGCCGACATCGGTTTCTACGGCAACAGCCGCAAGATCGAGGGCCGCACGGTTCCGCACTTCCAGGTGATCCTAGGCGGACAGTGGCAGAACAACGGCGGAAGCTACGGCCTGGCCGTGGGCTCCGTGCCCAGCAAGGCGATTCCCGACACGATCGACGCCCTCACCGACGCGTACGCCCAGGGTCGCGAGGGGGACGAGCGCTTCCAGGACTGGACCGCGCGCATGGGCAAGCGGAGCATTCGCGAGCTCATCAAGCCGTTCATGCCGGTCCCGAGCTACGCGGACGACACCGCCTACTACAGCGACTGGAGCGACGTCCGCGAGTTCACCATCGGCGACCTCGGCGTCGGCGAGTGCGCGGGCGAGGTGGTGTCGCTGTTCGGCATCGAGGTCGTGAAGGCCGAGTCCCAGGCCTTCGATGCGCAGATCTCCATCGACGACGGTGACTACGAGACGGCGGAGGACCTCGCGTACCGCGCGATGCTCTCGTCAGCGCGCGCCCTCGTGCGCACCGAATACATCGACGTCACCGAAGAACCGGACGACATCGTCAAGGAGTGGAAGAATCGGTTCTTCGACAACGAGCGCTTCTTCGACAAGTACGCGAAGGGAAAGTTCGGCCAGTACCTGATCGACCGATACGCCAACCCCGTTGCAAGCGCGACTCGCGACGACGCATCGCGCCGCGTCGAGGAGTCGCAGCTCTTCATCGAGGCGAGCCATGCGTGCGAGGCCCGGGTGGTCGCGGAAGTGGCCGCTGCCGGCGGTATCGAGCTCGAGCCCTCCGCGAACGCCTGAAGGATCGATTTTCACGCATGTCCCAGCAAGACTCTCCCCAGCCGAGGCGCGTCTCGGTCAAGTTCTTCGCCAATCCTCAGCCCGGCGCGGCGCTCGACCTCGCGCCCTACATCGGATTGTTTCACCAATTCATCCAGGAAAAGTCCGTCGAGGGACTCCTGATCGACGTGGCCGACTACACACATGTCCCGGACGGACCCGGCATCCTGCTCGTCGGGCACGACGTCGACTACGGGATCGACCTCGCGGGGGGGCGCGCGGGGCTTCTTACCGTGCGCAAGCGCATCGAGGGGTCGTCCTTCGCCGAGGCTCTGCGCGACACGCTCGTCAAGAGCACGGGCGCCATCGCGGCGATCCATGGCTCAGACGTCGATCAGCTTCAGTTCGCCACCGACGCACTCGAGATCCAGTGTCGCGATCGCCTCGCCCTGCCCAACACCGCCGGCGGATTCGACGCCGCGAGCGCGGCATTGGCGCCGCTGCTCGCCGAGGCGTTTGGCGACGCGAAGACCGACATCACGAACGACGCAGCCGACGACGCGCGCAGTCCCCTCACCCTTCGCGTGGTGGCGCAGAGCCCGCCCGACGCCGTGGCGCTGCTCGCGAATCTCAGGAGCTGATCGTGCTACGGCAGAGTGAGTGGGACATCACGGTCGAGGACCTGAGGGAGCTGCGGGACGCCGGCTCGGACTTCCAGCTCATCGACGTCCGCGAGCCGCGCGAATACGAGGTGAGTAGTCTCGGCGGCGAACTCATCCCGCTGAAGACACTTCCCGAACGGGTCGCTGATCTCGACAAGACGCGCCACATCGTCGTGCACTGCAAGTCGGGCGGCCGCAGCTCGAAAGCCGTGCAGCTCTTGCGCGGCGCAGGCTTCGAAAACGTGTGGAACGTGAACGGCGGCCTCTTGGCCTGGGTCGACCGAATCGATCCATCGCTTCCCATCGGCTGAACGGCTGAACGGCTGACTGGCTGGCGGGCCGACGGACTCCCTCCGGCGACCGAAGAATCCGGCGAGGCTGCTCGTGGACGACAGAGACCGATTCGAGCGGGCCATCGCGGCCATCGACGCGGCGAACGCCGACGACCCGCAGGTGATCCGCGTTCGCGGTGAAGACCGACCCAAGGAGCTCGCGCACGCCGATCTCGTCAGCGAGTGGGTAACCGCGCTGACCTCCGACGACGCGGCGGGCGGCCCGAGCGAAGCGCTGCTCCTCGCGGCCCGCGCCCACCACATCCGTCGCTGGAGCATCGCACGCGACACGTACCCCGCCGGTCGCGCCGGATACCACCGCTGGCGCAAGGCGCTGCACGCATTCCACGCCGAAGAAGTGGGGCGCATCCTCGCCGACGTCGGCTACGAGGAGGCCACCTCGCGACGCGTGAAGGACCTCGTCGAGAAGCGCGGCCTCGGCCGCGACCCCGAGGTGCAGGTCCTGGAGGACGCGCTGTGTCTCGTGTTCGTCGAAACGCAGCTCGCGGACCTCGCCGCGCGCCTCGAAGCCGACAAGCTCCTCGACGTCGCGAAGAAGACGCTCGAGAAGATGAGTCCGGCCGCCATCGCGCTAGCCGTCGAGCTTCCCCTCGAGCCCGCACATCTCGAGCTGCTCCTCGAGGCGTCGGCGACCGCTGGGTGAATCGAAAACGTTAGAATGCTGGGCTCGCCGGAACCGAGAAGGCGCCCTACAGGAGGAATCCCCGTGAACGTTTGCGAAGACTTCGCCGACGCCGTCGGCAACACCCCGCTCATCAAGCTCGAGAAGGCCTCGGAGATCACGGGTTGCACGATCCTCGGCAAGGCGGAGTTCCTGAACCCCGGAAGCTCGGTGAAGGATCGTGCGGCGAAGTACATGATCCTCGATGCCGAGGAGCGCGGCGATCTGTTGCCGGGTGGCGTGATCGTGGAAGGAACTGCCGGGAACACGGGCATCGGCCTCGCCCTCGTCGGAAACTCGCGCGGGTATCGCACGGTGATCGTGATGCCCAATACCCAGAGCCAGGAGAAGAAGGACATGCTCCGCCTGTGCGGCGCGGAGCTCATCGAAGTTCCCGCCGTGCCGTTCAAGAACCCGGAGAACTACGTCCACGTCGCGGAGCGCACGGCGAAGGAGCTCGCAAAGAGCGAGCCGAACGGCGTCTTGTACGCGAACCAGTGGGACAACCCGAGCAACCGCGAGGGCCACTTGCGCTCGACGGGTCCGGAGATCTGGGAACAGACAAACGGCAGTGTCGATGGCTTCACCTGTGCCATCGGCACCGGCGGTACACTCGCGGGTGTGGGCATGTTCCTCAAGGACAAGAACCCCGACGTCAGGATCGTCGCCGCCGATCCCCTCGGAGCGGCGATGTACAACTACATCAAGCACGGCGAGGTGAAGGCCAGCGAGGGCAGCTCGATCTCCGAGGGCATCGGGCAGGGGCGAGTCACGGGCAACATCGAGGGCGCCCCGATCGACGATGCGTTCCAGATCCCCGACACCGAGGCGCTGCCGATCATCTTCGATCTCCTCAAGGAGGAGGGTCTTTGTCTCGGGGGTTCGAGCGGCATCAACGTAGCCGGAGCGATCCGCCTCGCCCGCGAGCTCGGTCCGGGCCATACGGTGGTCACGGTGCTCGCCGATTTCGGGACTCGCTACCAGTCGAAGCT
>JABSQW010000680.1 GCA_013215605.1 Myxococcales bacterium | reverse complement strand
CCCCCCCCCCCCCGCGCGCGCGCGCGCGCGCGCGGGCGAAAATTTTCGCCCTCCGGGCGAAAATTTTCGCCCGAGCGGCCGGGCAACTTTTTTTCATAATTAGTGGTCTATAAGGGACCCCCCTCCCGGGCCGCTGTCCGCGTTCGAGGCCTGGGTCGGTCGTCGCCGGCCCCGACGACCTCTTTTTTGCCTCTCCTAGCCATCGTCTCCATACGGGACGCTCACTATCACTGTTCACTTCGAGTCACGCACTTCGCACGTTCCTCTCCGTCTGTTGCCGCAACACTGTGTCGACGCGCTGTTCTATGGACTTTCGTCCATACTAGAACATCACTTTCACACGAAAAAAAAAACGCAAAGCTGCAAGCTCACTGCACGTGAAGTGCTGTATTCTTGCTTCTACGCTTCACGTAACGAGCTCTTCGTGGAGTCTCCACTCTCCATAACTGCGTTCTGAAGACCGTAGCAGTTGTCCGCCGGGCCCTTATCCAAAGGGACCCAGCGAACAACTGCTGTTGCCCCGCGCGACGTAAAATGACCATTTTTTATTTTACTAAATTTAAACGATTCGCTTAGAACAACAGCAGTAACCACTATTACTTTAGTTGCGTTATAATTAATTATAACTTTAAACAAAGTTTATAATTAATGTTATAACTTAAGTTATAACTTTATCCATGAAGTTATAACTTAAGTTATAATTTTAATTATTAACTTTTTAAATTATAAATTTCTCATTTCACATTCATGCTTCATTGTTCTACGAACAGTTACGTTTACAACGTCTTCAAAATTTGCATCTTGAAATTCTTTCAATTCAAACCACTACGTAACGTATTCTAACCCATTGAATACTTTGCTTTCAAATTTTTTGTAAATGAAAAAGCACAATCTTCGAACTACGCTACGCGCGCGCTTACTAAAATTTAAAATTTATTATCTAAACGCAGAAAATTAAATTTACAATTTAATTCTTTAAATTAAATTTAAAGCTTTGCTATGAATAAATTCATAGTTTTGAACACCGGTAATAACCTCCTTGAATACTCTTGCTTTATACTCTCTTTGTTCGTTTCTCATACAAGGTATTCGTGCGGCCCTATGCTAGGCCCGAGTAGTCGATGCTCTGCGCTAGCGTTCCTCCGTCACTTGGGCAAACTTCGTTTGTTTTTTACGCGCGAGTCTTCAAGGAGATTACGCATTGCATGGATGTTTTAAAATTTATTTATAAATTTTTTATTTAATCAATAAAGTTATAAAGTTATAGATGCAATCAATAACTTTATAACTTTATTGAATAAGTTTGAATAACGTTCATCATTAATTAACATCAACGTTATTGATTAATCAATAACGTTAACGTTAATTAATGATAATCGTTGATCAATGATGTTCAACGATTAAGTTGATCTTCGATCTACTTGAACGTTAGTTCAAACATGTTGCTTGCATCAACGCGTGTTGAACAAGCGGCGTAGCCGTTCGATCGAACATGCGTTGCTGCTTGCAACAAAGATGGTAATGGAAGTTGTTGCGAAAAAATTCCCAAAAAATTCGGAAATTTCGCTATTTAAAATTTTTGCTTGCAAAAATTTTAAATAGCGAAATTTCCGAATTTTTTGGGAATTTTTTCGCAACAACTTTT
>JABSQW010000679.1 GCA_013215605.1 Myxococcales bacterium | reverse complement strand
GTCGGGCGCAGCGGCCGGGGAGCGACCCGTTTCCCGGCGTCGAAGGCCGCGAGGCGCTCCCGAAGCACAAGCACCCGATCGGGTTGCGCGCTCGCGAGATTTCGCTCTTCGCCGGGATCGTCGGCGACGTGGTACAGCTCGGGCTGCGCGCCGTCGCGCACGATCAGCTTGTAGTCGCCCACCTGGATGGAGCGAATCGCTCGCAGCCACGGCTCGCGATCGAGCGCGGGGTGGCGTTTCCCCACGGCGTCGAGGGGCTTGGTCTTCGGCTTCAGGTACTCGCCGACGATGGGGCGGTCGCTCGCCCGTCTCGGGTCGAGGTCGAGCAGGCTGTGTGCCGCGCCGCTGGCAGGGTCCTCGGGCAGTCCCGCCAGGGCGAGCAACGTGGGGTAGAGGTCGAGACTCTGGACGGGCGCGCCCTCCCGACCGGGCGGGAACCAGCGCTCGTTTCGGACGATGAGCGGCACCCGCAGCAGGGTGTCGTACAGGGAGTATTCGTGGCCGACCTGTCCGTGCTCCCCCGTGCTGTCGCCGTGGTCGGAGACGACGATCACCACCGTGTCCTCGAATCGCCCGCGGCGTTCGAGCTCCGCGAAGAGATCACCGAGGACGTCGTCGAGGTGCCGGATCGACGCGTCGTACAGTCCGGAAACGGCGGCGAGTTCGCCAGCGTCGTAGCTCCCGAGTCCGAAGTTGAAGGCGAAGCGCGCGAAGTAGCTGTGGTCCATGGCGTGGGAGCGCTCGAGCAGCTCGCCCTCCAGGAACCGCGAACGCTCCGCGCGCGTCACGTACCACGGTCGGTGCGCCTCCATGAAGTTCAGGAACGCGAAGAACGGGCGCTTGGAATCGCGTTGCGCCTCCCACGCGAGGAAGGCGTCGCGAATCACCGGCCCGGCGTCCTTGAACGGCGCGAAACGGCTGCGTGCAACGGCGCCCTCGTAGGCCCGCGCCCCCATGTAGGTCTCGATCCGGGGACGCCAGGTGTCGCCCCACGTGTACTCCGCCGTCTCGAAGCCCTGGGCGAGATTGTGTCGGTCCGACACGAATGGGTTCGCGGAGAAGAGATACGTCGAGTAGCCCGCAGCGGAGAGGCGCTCCGCGAGCGTCTCGAACTCGTCGCCGAGCCAGCCCTCGCTGCCGACGGCTCCGTGTTGCGTCGGGTACAACCCCGTGAAGATCGAAGCGTGACTCGGCAGCGTCCAGTTGCTCGTCGAACTCGCGCGCTCGTAGAGCCGCGCCTTCGCGGCGAACGCGTCGAGCTGGGGGGTCGTCGGAAGAGCGTAGCCGTAGCTGCTCATGCGACGCGGCGACGCCGTGTCGAGCATCAGGACGAGGAGGTTCGGTGCATCGGCGGCGACTCGGGCAACGGGCTTCGAATCGGCGCTGCAGGCGAAACCCACCAGGAGCCACGCGACGATCCCGACGAGAATGCTCCCTTCGCTTCGGCGCCAGGTGTTGCGCCTGCCGCCCGTCACGATCCCTCCATCACTCGACGCACCCGCGTCGAAAGGCCGGAACCACGTTTCGAAAGGGCTTCGATCTTCATGAAACTGTCCGCATTTTTGCCATCCACAAAACCGTCGGCGAGCAGCCGATAGAGCACCGCGAGGGCCGCCACGCGGTGGCCACGCACCGTGGGGTGGAGGGGATCCATCGCGAGACCCGCGGGATCCTCGACGAACTGGTCGGTGTACACCTCCGTCAGGTCGAGCACACCGAGCGAACGCGACTCGAGCTCCGCGCGAAGCTTCTGGTGCACGTCGACGAGCGTGTAACGATCCAGCTCGATGAGCAGCGGGAAGAGGACGACGAGCACCGGCAGCGATTCCCGCTGGGACACCTCGGCGAGCGCGTCGAACGCGTCGATGACGCGCTGCAGCGACGCGGGATCGCGGTACAGCCCCTCGTAGTAGCCCTGGTAGCCGCCGCTCCGGATCGCGATGAACTGCGGATCGTCGCTGTGCCAGAACTGCTCCTCCCCTCGCTCTCGCCCCGCGCGGGTGAGGAGCTGCAGACCGTAGCGGGCCAGTACGACCACGCGCAGGCGGTCGGTTGCGAAGCGATCGAGGTAGCCGCGCTCGGCGTTCGTTGCGAGCGCACGAAGGTTCGCCATCTCGAGGCTGTAGGCCTGCGCGTCGTTCAGGCAGTACGCGTACACGACGAGGTCGGGATCGAAGGCAAGCGCGAGCGAGCGAAGCGACTCGACTGCCTGCGTCGCCCCGTATCCGGTCACGCCGAAGTTGAGCACTTCGTAGCGGACGCCGGACTCGGCCAGGCGCCGGTTGAGATTCCGCTGCATCACGGCGGAAAACGCCTGACGAGAAGTGACGTCGTGCCCAAAGGAGATCGAGTCGCCGATGACCGCGATGCGCCGCGTGCCAGCCTCCTTCCGGAGACCCACCTCGGAACCGCGAAAGCCGTGGGAGTTGATCCGTGACTCCCCGTCCGGAGATTCCGGCGCGAGCTCGTACCCGAGGCTCGGATTCTCGGAAAGCCTGAAGTTCTCTCGGTAGACGGGTCGGATCTCGGGACCGAGATTGAACACGCGAACCGCGAACTCCGCGACGGCGAGACCGAGTCCGGTGCTCACGCAGAGCAGGAGAATTCGCGACGTCGCGCCGCGCATCGAACGAATGGTATCATACGGACTTCACGCCATGAAGCAGCCGACCCTCGATCCCCAGCGAGTCGCGGCGCCGGCGCTGGCCGTGTTCTCGATCGCGCTCGCGCTGCGTTGGTGGCACCTCTTCGAGCTGCGGTCGTCGCCGTTCTTCGTCTTTCTGCTCGGCGACGCCGACCGCTACGACGCGTGGGCGCGGAGCATCGCAGCGGGACACCTTTTGAGCGCGGACGTCTTCTACCAGGCGCCGCTCTACCCCTACTTCCTCGCTGCGATCTACGCGGCGCTGGGCGACGCCCCGTGGATCACCCGCGGCCTCCAGGCGCTGATCGGCGCAACGTCGTGTGCGCTGCTGACGCTGGCCGGTAGCCGCTACGCGGGACGCGGGGCGGGGCTGGCCGCCGGCCTGCTGCTGGCCTGCTACGCGCCGGCGATCTTCTTCGACGGACTGATCCAGAAGTCGGTCCTCGACCTCTTCTTCCTGTGCGCCTTGCTGGTCCTGCTCCCGGCCGCCGAGGACCGGCCGCGCCGCCGAACCTGGCTCGTCGTCGGCGCCACGGTCGGCGCGCTCGTCATGCTGCGGGAGAACGCGCTGCTGGTCGCGGCCGTCGTGATGGCGTGGCCCCTCACCTTCGCGGCGCTCCCCGGGGCGCGCCGCGCCGCCCTCTCGGCGGCGTTCGCGGCGGGCTTCCTCGGCGCGCTGCTCCCGGCGATCGCCCACAACGCCGCCGTGAGCGGGAAGTTCCACCTCACGACGTCGCAGCTCGGAACGAACCTGTACATCGGAAACAACCCCGAGGCGACGGGAAGCTATATTCCGCTCCGCGCGGGACGCGGGTCGGCGAAGTTCGAGCGCCAGGACGCCTTCGCGCTGGCACGGGAAGCAACGGGGCGCGACCTCTCGCCCTCCGAGGTGTCGGACTTCTGGACCCGGCGCGCCGTGGCATGGGCGCTCGGGAATCCGGGCGATTGGCTGCGCCTCACGGGCCGCAAGTTCGCGCTGCTCCTCGACGCCGTCGAGGCCGTCGATACCGAGGATCAGTACACGGTCGCCGACGCGTCGACGCCGCTGCGCCTCGCCGGAGCGATCGGCCACTTCGGCGTGCTCGCGCCCCTCGCCGTGCTCGGCGTGTTCACGACGTGGAGCTTTCGTCGCCGTCTGGCGATCCTGCTCGTTCTCACGGCGACGTATGCAGCGAGCGTTCTGCTCTTCTATGTCGTGGCGCGGTACCGCTTCCCGTTGGTGCCATTCCTCGCGATCTACGCCGGGGCCGGCATCGCCCACGTCGCGCAGTTCGCGCGCGAAGCGAAAGCTGCGACGCTCGTAGCCGCCGTCCTGGCGGTGGTCTCCACGGCGGCGTTCGCAAACTGGCCACGCTCGAATCCGCAGATGATGCGCGCCGTTACGCACTACAACCTCGGCAATGCCTACAAGGTGGCGGGCGATCCCGAGAACGCCGTCCTCCACTACCGGGAGGCTCTGGCCCGAACCGAGGACTTCTTCGAGGCGCACCACAACCTGGCCGCCACGTACGCGTCGCTCGGTCGGGTAGACGAAGCACTCGCCCACTACCGCCGCAACCTCGCGAAGAACCCCTCCGACGCGCTGGCGCTGAACAACATCGCGAACCTGCTTCGCGCGCGGGGTGAGTACGACGAAGCCGAACGCCACTACGAGCGGGCCATCGCCGTCGATCCCCACTACGTGGAAGCGCGTCGCAACCTGGGAGCGGCCCAGATCGAGCGCGGCGCGACCGACCGTGCCATCGAGACGTTCGAGGCCCTGGTCGCGCACGCGCCCACGACCGAAGGCGCGCAGCGCCAGCTGGGCGAGCTGCTCAGCGCACGCGGCGACACGGCCGACGCCCTGCCCCACCTCGAAGCCGCGCTGCGCGAAGAACCCGAGGCCAGCGATCTGCTGCTGTCGGCAGCGTGGCTGCTGTCGACCCATCCCGACGCAGCGGTGCGCAACGGCGACCGGGCGGTCGCCTACGCGGAGCGCGTCATTCGACTCGGCGGGCGCGGCTCGGCGCGCGCCCTCGGCGTCCTCGCGGCGGCCCAGGCCGAGGCCGGCGACTTCGCGGCCGCGCGTGCGACGGCGAATCGGGCCCTCACGGCCCTCGAACGTCCCGGCGGACGCGGGGAGCGCGCCCTGCGCGCCCAGCTCGACGGCTACGAGGCGGAACGCGCGCACCGGTCGCGATCCCGTCGACCGGGCGCGGTACGGCGCGCGTCACCAGATCGTTTCGAGTAGCCCCGCGCAGATCACGGCCTGCAGGCCGCAGAGCCCGACGGCGACGCGCGCGTCGAACCCCGGAGCGAGCCTGGCGAGCGCGGCCGCTGGCGCCACCAGGAACAGCAGGGTCCGCTCGGTCTCCATCAGGTAGAGCCCGCCGAAGCACGCGATCGCGAGCGTGAGCACGAAGGCGACCGCTGCGCCGCGCGCCGGCGCCGGGAGTCGATCGCCCCTCAGAGCGAAGAGGCCGGCGACGATCGGAGCACCGAGCATCGCGAGGAACGCGAGGGCGTTGCCCAGCGCCGCGTACGACCACACCGAAAAGCTCGCGACATCCCTCCCCAGGATCGCCGTCATGGCGACCCGGTTGAGCGTGCGCGCGTTCGCGAACGTCTGCAGCGGATCGAATCCCGTGAGCGCGGCGAGGACGACGAGAGGCAGCAGGAACGCGACCCCGACCTCGGCCAGTGCCCGCGCGCGCCGACTCGCCGGCCAGTCGCCGCGGAAGAGCAGCACCACACCGCACAACAGACCCACGAGTGCGGCCGAGTAGCTCAGCATCGCGGCGAGCGAGAGGGTGACGCCGAGCGCTGCGCGCCGCGCCGGGTTCGGGGTCGCGACCTCGGCCAGAGCGAGCGCCAGGGCGAAGCCGGCGAGGACCGCAAACGTCGCGTCGAGGGTGACTGCCCCGTAGAGCACCGCGGACGGTGCGACGGCCGAAAGCAGCGCCGCGTCGCGCGCGACGTGCGGCCCGCCGAGGTGGCGACCCACCAGCCAGGCGGGAACCACGATGGCGCTCGCCACCAGGGTAAAGAACATCCCGAGCGCCGTGAGCTCGCGCCCCAGGACGAAGGTCGCCCCGTGGAGCAAGAGCGCGTACCCCGGAGGTTTGGTGCGTCCGTGAAGGCTCAGGTCGGGCTGCAAGGCCGCATAGCCGTCGAGAAATCCCGAGATGGAGCGGATTCTCGCCACGTCGTAGAGCACCGCCTCGCCCGGGTACCTGGCGAGCTCGCGGCCCGGCAGCGACGGGTCGCGCACCGTGTGCACCGAGACGCGAAACGCAAAGGAGAAGACCAGCGCGAGGAGCAGGAAGGCGGCGACGCTGCGCGGCCCGCGCAGCTGCAGCCAGAGACCGAACCCGAGAACGACCACGGCGAGTCCGGCGGCTGGGCGGAACACCGGAGCGAGGATCGCGTAGAGCGGAGCGAGGGGAGGCTGGCCGCCGATCGCCGTGAGCACGGTGGTGGGCTCCCGCCACGCGTGGAACAGCGCACAGACGAGGACGAGCCCGCCGGCGACCGCCATCGCGCGCGCTGCAAATCGACCGGGGCCCGTCACGATCGAATCAGCGTAGCGGAGCTGCGGAGTGGGACCGAAGGCGCTGAGTGGCGTGAGCCCGGGAGCGGGGAATCAGCCGAGGCTGCGCTTTCGCTCAGCGGGTCGCGACGCGGTCGCCAACCGGTAGCGGCGCACGAAAGCCGCGGCGATCGCGTTGGGATCCGACACGCGGAGTTCCTGCGCGTAGTTGGCCACGAAGCCGCGGATGTACGGCTCCGGGGGAACGCTGTCGAAGGACTCGTTCTCGATGCCCTCGAGGCACAGGATCCGGGTGCGGCGGGCGACCTCCTCGATCGTCCAGCCGAGGTGCTCGCGGTGGGCGCGAAGCGTCGCACCGGGGACTTCGAGGTCGAGCGGCGGAAGGGGGCCCCGAGGAGCCTCGGGCTTCGGCATGCTCGGCAGCGCCTGCACCGCGCGCTCGGCCTTCTCCGCCGTTCGAATGTAGGACGTGTCGATCTTCCGCGTGCTCTTGCGCCGGGTTTCATCGGGCATGAGGCCGTGGGTGGCCAGTGGCGAGTCGCCGTAGAGGGAGCGTCCCGTGCGGATCGTACAGTCGCGATCGTCGAGGTCTCCCGTGTCGAGGACCTGGTCCTTGCGGAGACGATCGACCAGCGCCGAGAGGTCGCGCGAGAAGTCGCAGCGCGGGAAGAGCTCCACCACCGGCTTGCTCTTGCTCACCGCCACCCGCACGCACTCGTCGCGCTCGAGGGCGCCCACGAACTCGAGCTCCGTGCCGAGGTATTCCCGGCACGCGATGGCGATGTCGTGGCCGATGCGCCGGTGCTCGACCGTGCGCGCCTGGTTGACGATGAGCATCGGGGTAAAGGCGTTGGCCTGCGCCTCGATGCGCTTCGCAGCGTGCTCGTCGATTCCGCGGATCGCGTCGACGAGGTCGCTCGGCGAGCGCATTCCGCGACTCACTCGCTCGCTCAGCACCTGGTTGACGCTCTGGCGCACCTCACAGTCCCTCGCGGCGGTGCGCAGCCCGCGGAAGAACGCGGCCTTCATGAAGTGGTAGGTGTTCTCGATCGAGGTCGGCTCGGGGACGACCACGAGGATGCCGCGGTGTGCGGCGAGGAAGAAATCGAGAACGTTGAACGCGCTGCCCGCACCGAGGTCGAGGAACACGTGGTCGACGGGAAGCCGGCGGATGTGGCGAAGCAGCTTGCGCATCCGCGCGTACTTGGGATTCGCCATCTCGTAGAGCGCCTGGGCGCCACTGATCAGGCTCAGATTCGGGACGGGCCCCGGGCACATGACTTCGGAAAGCTCCGCGTACTCGTTGTTCAGGAAGTGCGCGAGGGTCCTCTTCGGGTGGCCCATGCCGAGGACCGTGTGGAGGTTCGCGCCACCCAGATCGGCATCGATCACCACCGTCCGTTCGCCGCTGCGCGCCATCGAGATCGCGATACTGGAGGTGATGACGGACTTGCCTACGCCACCCTTGCCGCCGCCGATCGCCCAGATGCAGGGCCCGGTCGCGTCGGGATCTGACGATCTCGCCGCGTTCTTCGATCTGCGGATTGCTTCTCTGACCTGCTGCATGAAAACGTCCGTGAGACCGCGAGTTCGCGGGAGTCGCCGCGGCAGGCGCTTTGGCCCAGGCGGATTGGCTCGACTCGTGAGTGCCGGATGCGCCAGGGAAGTGACGAACAATGCAACGCGTCGGACTCGCAGCGCAGAGGCGCGCGGGGACGAATCCCCGCGGCGGTCGATCGTTGGCGGCGAAGCTGCCGGCGGGTTGCAGATTCGAGGATCGGCGGCTCGCGAGCCGAGCCGCCGGCGGTCAGCCCAGCAGCTCGCGGAGCAGATCGAGGTTCTCGCGCTCTTCGGGCGCCACTTCACCGTCCGCCACGATCACGCCCTCGATGGCGCTGAGAAACGCCACGCGGTGCTCGTGGGGGATGTTCGATGGGTCGACGGCATCGGGCGACGGGGGAATCTCGAGCCAGCCGCGGACCATGTCCTTCTCGTCGTCGCCGAGGTCGAGGCGCCGGATCAGCTGCGCGACGAAGGCCCGCTCTGCGGGACGGACCGTGAGGTCGGCCCAGGCAAACGAGCAGACGAACTTCATGAGACGCAGGCGCTCGCGGCTGTCGAGCTTGTTGAGTAGC
>JABSQW010000068.1 GCA_013215605.1 Myxococcales bacterium | reverse complement strand
GGCGAAGTTTCCCCGGATCGGTTTCCGCTGAGCAGACAGTGTCTACAGAGTGCCGGAGACACTGTCTACTGGGCCGAAGCGCTGCGCGTACCGGGATCGCCGCTCGCGGAGCGCGCACGCTAGACTCGGGCTTCGCGCCCCAGTGGAGCCCATGAGCGAAACACCTCGTACTCCGGAGCCGGAGCCCTCCTGGCACGGCCTCGATCCCAACGACCGCGACCCGCTGCGCGACGACGACCCGTTTCCCTCTCTCGCCTGGTTCCGCGAGCACGCGCCTGTGAACGAGACACCGGCGGAGCTCTGGCGGCTGTTCCGCTACGCCGACGTCGCGCGCGTACTGCGCGAGATACCGTGCGGCGTGCGCCGCACCGATGGCAGCGAGCCCGGAAACGCAATGGGTGGTGCGGGCGAGACGGCCGGCCAGTTCATGCTCCAGACCGACCCACCGACCCACACGCGGCTGCGCAGGCTCGTCAGCAAGGCCTTCACGCCGCGCGCCACCGAACACTGGCGGCCGCGCGCGCGGGAACTCGCGAACAGGATGATCGACGCGGCGCTCGACGCCGGCGAGGCGGACGTGATCGCCGACCTCGCGCTGCCGCTTCCCTCGCAGCTCATCTGCGAGATGCTCGGCGTGCCGGTCGAGGACCGCGATCGGTTCACGGAGTGGACCCGGGTCGGCGTGAAGATCCTGCGCGGCTCGTTCTTGAGCGACGAGGAGCGCGCGGTGATCCTCGAATCGATCGAGCCGCTCGCCGGTTATTTCGAGGCGCTGATCGAAGAGCGCCGCGCTGAGCGGCGCGACGACCTCCTCTCCGTGATGATCGCCGCCGAGGAAGAGGGCGACCGGCTCTCGCCCGAGGAGCTCCTCGTGCAATCGATCGGGCTCCTCGTCGCGGGCTTCGAGACGACGATCGGATTGATCGGCATGGGCGCCCGAACGCTGATCGAACACCCTGCGGAGCTCGCGCGCCTTCGCGCCGAGCCGGGCCTCGTGGGTTCTGCCGTCGAGGAGTGCTTGCGCTACGAGGGCCCGATCGGCATGACGACGCGCGTGCTCCATGCGGACGCGGAGTTCGCCGGCCGCGTCATCCCGAAGGACACCACGGTGTGGCTCTCGCTCTGGGGCGCGAACCGCGACCCCGCGAAGTTCCCAGACTCCGACCGCTTCGACATTGCGCGCACACCCAACGACCATCTCGCGTTCGGCGGCGGAACGCACCTCTGCCTCGGCACCCACCTCGCGCGCATGGAGGCACAGGAGGCCCTCGGCGCCCTCGCGACCCGCACGTCCCTCCTCGAGCTTGCGAGCGACGCCCGCGAGTGGAGCGACTCCCTCTTCCGCGTACCTGCCCGCGTCCCGATCCGCCTTCGCGCGGTCTAGTACGGCTGGACCTCGGCGGGCGAAGTCCCCCTGAAAGCCTCCCCTGGGCCGTGCCTCGCTGCGCACCTCGCTTGCGGTGGAATCTCGAGTCGCGCTGCTAGCGGGTGGATTTCACGAAGTCGGCAACGATGTTTGCCAGCTCCACTCCACGGCCTTCCTGCAGGAAATGACCGCCGCCCTTCAGGGTCGCGTGCGGTTGGCCCTTGGCGCCCGGGACTCGCTCGCGAAACGGGCGGTCGCCTCCCGCCGTGACCGGGTCGTTGTCGGAGAAGGCGCACAGCCACGGCTTCTCCCACTGGTCGAAAACCTCCCAGGCTCGAAGGTTGGCGGGGATCGACGGGTCGTCCGAGAGCGTCGGGACCTGGCTCGGCATGGCGCGCGGACCCGCCTTGTAGGAGGCATCGGGAAATGGCGCGTCGTAGGCGGCCGTCTCTCCGGCGGACAGCGTCCGTCCGTCGATGTTGCTGGCGATGAACGCACCCATCGGAATATCCTCGGTCTCCCACGTCCATTTTTGCCAGTAGGCGAAGGTTCGTTCGGGAGCCTTCGGATCCGGGTTGCCGATCGCCGCCATCAACTCCGGCAGCGTGGGGGTCGGCGCGGAGCGCCGGAACTCGCGAACCGCGCGAGCGCGCTCTTCGGAGACGCCCTGGGGTGTGGGGAGGCCGGTGTTCGCGACCACGACGCGATCGAAGCGCTCCGGATTCTCCGCGACCAGGCGCAGTCCGATCAGTCCCCCCCAATCCTGACCCAGGAAGGTTGCGTGCCGCACGTCGTTCTCGACGAGCCAGGCCGTGAACCAATCCACCTGTCTCTGGAACGTGTAGTCCTCCCGGGCAGCGGGCTTGTCGGAGCGCCCGAAGCCCACGAGATCCGGGGCAAGAACCCGAAGCCCGGCGTCGACCAAGACGGGAATCATGTGGCGGTACAGGTAGGACCAGGTCGGCTGGCCGTGCATGCACAGAACGGGAGAACCGTCGCGGGGCCCCTCGTCGACGTGATGGATGCGGAGTGTTCCGTCCTCGCCGTCGGGAACGTCGGTGTAGTGGGGGGCGAAGGGATAGCCGGGCAGGTCTTGGAACCGGTCGTCGGGTGTGCGTAGCCGCTTCACGTCTAGAACCTCCAGTCCAGGGGTTTGATCAGAGGCGCGCGAGGATCGGAATCGTTTGGATCGCGATCCTATCAGCCGGTTGCTCGTTCCCGACGATTCCGTTGAAGAACCGGCTCTGGATCAGCTGCGCGGGGGCAGGCCGTGGATCAGCGTCAGAAACTTCAACTCGGTGCCGGCACGGCGGTGCTCGGAGAGCGCCTGGTAGTCGGGATCGTCGTACCATCCGCGGGCGGCCTGCTCCGACGGAAAGCGAAAGATCACCAGGCGTCCAGGCGGAGGAGAACTCCCCTCGAACGTGTCGATCTTGTCGTCGTAGGTCACGAACTCACCGCCGTGTCGCTTGAGGAGGGGAAAGAAGCCCTTTTCATACTCGCGGTAGCGATCGGCGTCCGTCACGACGAGGTTGGCGATCATATGAACCGGGATATCGGACATCGGGAACTCCTCGGGGCGGTTTCTAAGCTTACACAGAATATGGCATGTAGAATGCCCTGAGTTGCAGAACGACGCACGATGCATTTGCGAGGCCACTCCCGTCCGCGGATGTTGCGTCCCGCGCGCAAAGTGGAGGATCTCGGTGACGAACGAAAAGCCGGTTCGGGCCCTTTTGGCGGTTCTCTCCGGGGATCTCCTGCCCTTGGACCTGGATGGACCCCTCGAGATGCTCGGAAGCCCCGTCGCTGAGATTCGAATCGAAACGAGCCGGTTCGAAGCGGCGAACGGTTCCAGGGAACGGGTCTAGAAGCGAGGATGGGTCCGCCATGGCTCGCCCGATTCGCGTACTCGTCGCCAAGCTCGGACTCGACGCCCACACCATCGGGGTGACGGTCGTCGCCAAGGCGATGCGCGACGCCGGCATGGAAGTGATCTACAGCGGTCTGAAGCAGACGCCGGAAATGGTGGCCGCGACCGCCATCCAGGAAGACGTCGACGTGGTCGGTCTGTCGAGTCTCTCGGCCGCGCACATGCGCCACTTCCCCCGGGTCGTCGAGCTGCTGCGCGAGCAGGGCGCCAGCGACAAGCTGGTCATTGGCGGCGGCGTCATCCCGGAGGAGGACGCGGAAGACCTGAAGAGGGGGGGCGTCGCCGAAGTCTTCACGATGGGTGCCGAGACCGGCGACATCGTCGCCTACATCGAGCAGTGGTGGACGAGCCGAACCGCCTAGGCGCGCGACCCGAGACTCGCCCCGCAAGCCCAGCCCACAGCGAGGCGAAGTCGAGCGAAGGTCGCCAGGCGGGCGTTGCCCGGCGATCCCCGGCTGAACTGGCCGAGCGGGCGCTCGAGGGCGAGCAAAGCGCCGGCGCTCGACTGATCCGCCTGCTCGAGAACCAGGAGCGCGACGGCATCGAGGGACTGAAGGCCCTGTATCCACACGGGGGTCGTGCCCATATCGTCGGCATCACGGGCCCCCCGGGCGCCGGCAAGTCGACACTCGTCGACGCACTCATCGCCGAGTGGCGGCGCCGCGAGCGGCGCGTCGCCGTCATCGCCGTCGATCCGTCGAGTCCTTTCTCCGGCGGCGCCATTCTCGGCGATCGCGTCCGCATGCAGCGTCACGCGACCGACCCGGGCGTCTTCATCCGCTCCATGGCCACGCGCGGCCAGCTCGGCGGCCTCGCGCGCACCAGCTTCGAGGCCAGCGCCGTCCTCGACGCGATGGGCTACGACGTGATCCTGGTCGAGACCGTCGGCGTCGGCCAGGACGAGCTCGACGTCGTCGAGCTTGCGCACACGACGGCGGTGGTCAACGTTCCCGGCCTGGGCGACGACATCCAGGCGATCAAGGCCGGCATCCTCGAAGTGGGCGACCTCTTCATTCTCAACAAGGCCGACCGACCCGGCGCGGACGAAACCGAGAAGCAGCTGCGCCTGATGTTGCACCTGCGCGAGGGCGAGGAGCGAGACGCGGGCTTCGAGCCGCCGCTGCTGCGCACCGTGGCGCCTCGTGGGGATGGCATCGTCGAAGTCGTCGACGCCTGCACCGCCCACTACGAACACCTCTCGACGACGGGAGGCATCGAGCGAAAGACCGCCGTTCGCGGACACCGCTTCCTCGTCGAGCTCGTACGCGAGCTCGCGTCCGAGGCGGTCTTCGCACGAGCCGCCGCGGGCGAGCTCGCGCAGCTCGTCGACGACGTGCGCGCGCGGCGCACCGATCCGTACTCGGCGGCCGAGCGGCTCGTCGCCGCCATGCTGAAGCCGTCGTGATCAAGACCCTCGCGTTCATCGTCCGGCGCCCGGACATCACCCGTGCAGCATTTCGCAATCACTACGAAACCTGGCACGTACCCTTCGCCCTCCCCCTGCTCCCGATGCTCCACAAGTACGTGCGCAACCACGTCGTCGACGGTGAGCCGGGCTTCGACTGCCTCACCGAGTTCTGGTACCCCGACCGTGCCGCACTCGAAGGCGTGATGACCACCCTTCGAGGCAAAGCGGGCGAACCCATCCGCGCCGACGAGCTGCGCTTCATGGACAAGCTCAACAACGCTTTCTGCGCGGGTGACGAAACCCTCGTGCTCGGCCCCGACCGCGAGGCCGACGTGGGTCCCTCGGAAAAGTTCGTGGTCCTGGCCCGGGCCCGCGAAGGCGGGTCGGTGGACGCACTCCGCAACACGCTCGCGTCGGAGCTCCGAGGCACCTCCGATCTACTGCGCCTCACCGCTCACGTGCCGTGGAGCCTGGGACCCGACGCTCCGCCGTGGGACGCGGCCGTGGAGCTCTGGCTGGCGCCGGCCGCGAAGCCACCGCGCCCGTCGATCGCACCGCTGGGAGCCGAGACACTCCTGGTGGTTCCCGTGGAGGAGTCGGAAACCGCGCTTCCGCGCCCTTGAAGCGCGCCTATGCGGGGACGGCCTCCTCGAACTCCGAAGGCAGATAGGACTCCGGGAACCGGTAGAGATCGACCGTGTTGTCCCAGAGGATCTTGCGCTTCGATTCGTCGGAGAGTTTCGGCAGATCGAGGAAGGTCTGCACGGAGTTCGGGTACTTGGAGTCGGGGTGGGGAAAGTCGCTCTCCCACACGATGCGGTCGTCGCCGAGTTCCTCGATGGTCTGATAGACGAGGTACTCATCGGGCTCCACCGAGACCCAGCAGTTGCGCTTGAAGTACTCGCGCGCGCTCTTCGTGCACTCGGGCTTCTCGTAGGCGCCGGACAGCTCGAGGTGTTCCTCCATGCGCCACAGCCACCACTGCACCCACGAGCAGTTGGCCTCCATGTACGCACAGCGAAGCCGCGGGAAGCGCTCGAAGGTGCCGTTGCAGATCATCGAAAGCATGGCCATCTGGGCCTCGTGAGGGTGCTCGACGGTGTGCCACTCCGTGAAGCTCTCGAAGCGGTCCTTGCCCGCAGACGGTCCGTTCAGGCCCATGAAGTCGTGCGTGGCGAAGGAGCAGTCGAGGTCCTGGATCGCCTCGTAGATGGGGTCGTAGTACTTGTCGCCGAGGGTGCGGTGGTTGAAGGGATTCGGGCGGGCCCAGAACGCGCGTATGCCGAAGTTTTCGTACGCGTAGCGAATCTCGTCGACCGCGCGCCCGATGTCGTTGAGGGGAACCGGAAAGGCGGCGAGCACCTTGCCCCCGGAAGTCTCCCGCATTTCCTCCCCCCAACGCCCGTACGCTCGTGCCATCGCGGCCTGGAGCTCGGGATCGATTCCGTCGATCCACATGTCGTACTCGGGGCCGTAGACCACCATGATGTCGATGCCCTCGGGCTCCATGGCCCGGGCGACGGCATCCCCTGGGAAGCCGTTGTCGACGACGTCGGCGCCGTACTTCTCGCGCATGTTGTCGTATGTCCAGTTCACGGCCTCCATGTGATCGCCGTGGATCGTGACTCGGGTCTGCGTATAGCGGCCGTCGACCGTGGCGGGGCGGTACGCCTCGCGGCCCGGTACCTCCCTCCATCCCACGCGGTGTTTGTACTTCTCGTCTAGGAACCGCTCCCAGATGTCCCTGGGGTAGACGACGTGGCCGTCCGAGTCGAAGACCTTGAATCCGTGTCGCATTTCCACACTCTCCGTAAGTCAGCGCAGCTCACGCTTGAGGATCTTGCCCGTGGGCCCCTTGGGCAGCGCATCGACGATCTCGATGATGCGTGGATACTTGTACGCGGCCAGGCTCTCCTTGCAGTACGCGATGAGTGCGTCGGTCTCGAGCTTCGCGCCCGGCGCCGCCACCACGACCGCCTTCACCTCTTCTCCGTGGCTGTCGTGGGGCACGCCGATCACCGCCGCTTCGGCGATTCCTTCGTGGGCGAAGAGAACCTCCTCGACCTCGCGAGGATACACGTTGAAGCCACCTCGGATGATCATGTCCTTCTTGCGGTCGACGATGCGGTAGGAGCCGTCGGGGTCACGCACCCCGATGTCGCCGCTGTGGAACCAGCCCGCGCGCAGCACCTCCTTGGTGGCGTCGGGCCGCTTCAGATAGCCCTTCATGATGTTGTGTCCGCGGATGCAGATCTCTCCGGCCTCGCCATCGGCAAGCAGTTGGTCATCGTCGCCCTGAATGCACATCTCGACCCCCCAGACCGGGTAGCCGATGGAGCCGGCGTGACGCGGGCGGTCGGGCACGTTGAAACACGCGACGGGCGACGTCTCGGAGAGGCCGTAGCCCTCGAGAATGGGAACGCCGAACTTCGCCTCGAACGCCTTCATCACCTCGACCGGCAACGCCGCACCGCCCGACATGCACAACCGGAGCGACGAGAGGTCGTGGTCGCGCTCGGCCTCGTGGTGGAGCAGTGCGAAGTACATGGTGGGAACACCGGCGAAGACGCTGATGCGGTCGCGCTCCATGATCGCAATGGCCTCTTCGGGCGTGAAACGCGGGAGCAGCGAAAACGAGCTGCCCAGGTAGATGCTCGCGTTCTGGACGCACGTCTGCCCGAAGGAGTGGAACAGCGGGAGCGTCGCGAGCATCGAGTCTTCTCGACCTACGGGAATGAGCTGCGGAACGACCATCGCGCAGTTGATGAAGAGGTTCGAGTGGCTGAGCTCGGCACCCTTGGGCTTCCCCGTGGTGCCCGACGTGTAGAGAATCACCGCGGTGTCCGTGGACGACGTCAGGTGCAGGTAATCGATGGGATCGGACGCTGCGAGATCCGCGAGGGTCTCGCCGCTTTCGCCCTCGGTGAGCACCACCGGCACGTGAGCGGCCTCGGCCCCCTTGCGTGCCGGTGTCTCGAACAGTGGGTGGGCGACGAGCAGCACCGCGTCCGAGTCCTCGAGGTGGTAGGTGACCTCGGGCGCCGTCAGCAGGACGTTGAGCGGAACCACCGTCCCACCCGCGTAGAGGATCCCGAAATAGGTGGTCGTGAACTCCGGCAGATTGGGGATCAGGATCGCGACCTTGTCGCCGGGCTCGATGCCACGAGCGCGAAGGCCGGTGGCGATGCCGCGCGCCGCACGGTCGACTTCGGCGAACGTCAGGCTCTGTTCCCCGAGCCGGATGACCGGGTGGTCGGGACGCGCCTCCGCGCTCGCCTGAAGGATGGAACCGAGGTTCAGATTCACACGTGATTCTCCCAGAGTCGAGAATGGAGAAACTCTACAGCATCCCCCTTGAACTCCGGGTCTCGCTGAAGCTTCGGCGCGAGTCTCCCGTGCGGCTGACGGTTGACGATCGACAGCAGCGGCGTCGAAGGACCTCTCGCTCTTCACCCACGAGTCGACGTGCTGGCTGGCGAACGACCCGGAGCCCGACCTGAACGTCTTCCAGGTCGACGATTCGAATCCGTACCTCGCACTCATGGAGAGCCCGATCGAGGAGGGCGAGGGCTGAGCGCTGCTTCCCGGCCCGCGTCAGTACCCGAGGATTCGCGCAGGTGCGTCGTTTTCCAGCATGACGCGGGCCTCCTGGGCGATTCGGCGACTCGTCTCGTTCCAGGGTTCGGCAGCGAGCGCCCGCTCGAGGTGAACGAGTGAACGGCGCGCGTCGCCGAGCTCGAGCCAGACCGCGCCGGCGCGGTGTCGAAGCCCGGCGAGGTTCGGCTGGATCTCGAGCCCCGACTCGTAGCAGCGTACCGCGCCCTCGATGTCGCCCGCTTCATGGTACTTGTCGCCGAGCTGCAGATAGCCCATCGCGCTCGGCGCGCTTGCGAGATCCGCCTCCCGGCTCTGCAGCAAGTGGTCGCGGATGGCGGTGGTCCTCAGAACGCGATGTCGCGCCGGTGTTCGGTCGACGCCGAGCGCGGCCAACGTGTCGAGGGATTCGCGCATCGCGTCGAAATCGCGGGCGCGCGACGCGCGCGGATAGACGAAGTGCTCGTGCCAGTAGCGCGTCCCCGCCACCCCCATGAGCGCGCACATCGCGAGCCAGGCGAGGCGACGGGGTATGCCCTGCGCAACGATTGGATCGGAACCCACAGACGCTTCGACCGGTCGCAAGAGCGCCTTCGCGATGCGCGGACTGCGGAGCTTCCAGATCGCTCCATCNAGGATGAAGTGGTGGAGGTTGATCACGGAGGCAACGAGGAGCATGAGCCCGCTGCTGAAGCCGAGGCCGCCCATGACCCCGGATCCGAAGAGCAGTACCGGAAGTGTCCAGATCGCGTTGCCCGCTAGGAGCGTCTTCACGAGGAAGGGCCCGACGCGCTGCCCACCGTTCGAGTTGCGCGCGTAGTACGCCGTGATCCAGAGATACTGGGCCGCGTGCCCGAGCGCGATCCACGTGAAGTAGAAGCCGCGAAACTGCATGCGCAGCGGATCGACGCCCTGTACCACGTCGAAGAAGCGCGCCGCGAAGGGCACCGCAAACCACAGCGCCTGGGTGAGCGCGATCGCGCTGGGCGGCCCGAGCGTCGCGATGCCCCCGCGCCGACCGAGCAGCGCCATCGCGCCCGCAAGGGCGCCCACGTAGGCGACGACCAGCACCGGAAAGAGCGTGTTCTCCACCACCGTCGGCAACCCGATCGAAACGAAGTAGATCCCCGAACCGGACTTGGCCCCCTCGGTGACGGGCGCCCCCTCCGCGTGCAGCGCGAGAAACACGAGAGCGAAGCAGAGAATGAAGGATGCGTAGAGGAGCCGCTTCTCGAGCGGGGTGGGATCGACGCCCCCTCGCCGGAGGAACATGACCGCGATGCCGTAATTCTGGCCCGTGTAGTGCCACGGACTCCACGTGACGTAGACGGTGAAGAGCGCCGATGCGATCCATGGGACGTAGAGACCCGCGATGAACAGAGCGACCATCGCGATCGTGATGTGGACGGAGAAGATCGCGTATCGACGGCGGTCGGCGGACTGATCGTAGACGCGCAAGAGAGTGGCGCCGTAGTGGGGCATGCTGACCAGTACGATGAGCATCGGGCCGATGAACCCGGGTTGCGCTTCGCGGAGCGCGCTCCCGCCAAACGCGAACGCCGCGAACAGCAGCCCGTAGAGCACGCCGCATCCGATCAAGAGGTCGGGTGCAGGGCCGAAGAGCCAACGCGACATGTTGCTCTTTGCGGCGCTCACTCCCGACATTCTACGCCGCCGGTTCGGACCGGACAGCCCCTCGGGCTCTTCCGCCGAAGAACGTCCCGCCGAGCGCTTCCGCCACCTGCTCCGCGGCGACTTCGTTGGCAAAGGAGTTCCAGTGGTAGTCGCACGGGAAGAAATAGCGATCGACCTCTGTGACGCGCTCGGCCATCGGCGGAAGCAGGTCGACGACGGAATAGCCGTCGCGCGCACCGGCCTCAACCAGGCGGCGTTCGAGGGGAGACACTCCGTCGCTTCGAAAGCGCAGGAGATCGGGGCGGGTGGGCACCAGCAGCACGGCGAGTGGACGCTCGCCCACGGCCTTGGCGAGACCCGCGAGGATGATTTCGAGGCGCAGCGCTGCGGCGTCCGCGTAGTCGTAGAAGCGCGACGGCGGATCTCCCACGCGTGCGATTGAGGCGGCGCGCGCGTCCTCGAACCGCCCGGCGCGCCGCTGATCGATCAACGGCAGTACGACGTTGAACGCGTAGGAGCGCTGCCGCAGCCAGCGGCGAGCAGTATTTTCGCGCACATCGAGGTGTTCGAGGTGCGGCGGATCACCGACGAGATACGGGCGGTACATGAAGCGGTATCCCACGGTGGATCGCGCGAGATCGTAGTCGGTATCTTCGAAGTCATTGATCGGGACGATGCTCGCGATGACGGCGTCGTGGTCGAAGTCACTCACGAGGGTTTCGTAGGCGATCAGCTGCTGGTACGGCCCGAAGTGCGCCATCGCAAAGTTGAGGTGCGGGACGCCGGTGATCGCCTCCAGGCGGTTCGACATCCTCTGGTGGGCGACCACTCCCCATCCCTCGAAGAACGAGTCGCCGAGCACCGCAACCCTCGGGCCAGCCGCGCGGCGCGAGCGCTCGATGTCGCGCGCCCCCACCGAGTTGCTCGTGTATTTCACCTTGAAGCACTTCGAACGGTGCACCCAGCTCGCGTTGGGTGCGTGCCACACACCGAACGTCGGATGGTCGCTCCGCCAGTACAGCTCGTCATCGCTGTGCGGACGCGCCAGGTCGATGACCTCCGTCCCCACGAGGCCGCGCGTCCCGACCTCGACCATTGCGACCGTCGCGAGGCAGGCTGCGGCGACGGCGAACGTCAGTCGGACCATCGCGATCGAGTCTATCAGACGGTCAGCGCACCGGACCGCGGGCTTCACCCCCGCACGGGTCAACCGGCGCGGGTTGCGGGCAAGCTTCGGCGGAAGCCCACCAACGCGTGGAAACCGATGTTCTTCGCGGCGCGTTCTTTCATGCAGCCCCGAGCGTGGCTGCCGCGCTGCTCTTCCTGCTCGCCTCCTGGTTCCTCTTGTCGAAGAGGCCCTTCAGGCGCGCGCGTACATCCCCCACAGCACCCCGCACGCCGTGAGGAACGCGCAGGCGCTGCTCACCACCGCCACCCAGCCCGCGCGGCGGTGGAGCACCCGGGTGCGCGGCGGCGACGGTTCCCGCGGTAGCAGGCCCGAAAGCGGCAGGGAACGCCGGAACCCGAACGCACGCCATCCCGCGTAACTGCCGCCGAGGAGCATCCCCACGATGAAGGTCTCGTGGATGCGGAGCAACCACTTCGAGAGCGCCTCCCAGACCTCGAGGTCTTCGCGCCCGAGGGTCACGACCTTCACGGGGTAGGAGACGAGGAACGTGATCACGAGCGCGCTGGCTGCGAGCATCATCCGCTTGTGACGCTGTAGCTCGCGCTCGCGGATGCGCCTCACGCCGAGACTGGCGAAGACGACCACGAGCAGAAAGTTGAAGAGCGCCCACGTCCAGTAAACGAGCTTGGGGTCCACAGAGATTCCCGCCCGGCGATCGGGTTCAGACCGGGAGGTCTTCGCGGCCGAAGAGCGATTCGAGCTCGATGCCGCGCTTCGCGAAGGCATCGCGCGCACCCTCGCCGCGATCGACCAGACAGATGACGCGCGCCACTTTCCCCCCTTCAGCCTCGACGGCGTCGAGCGCGTCGAGCGTCGAGCCACCGGTGGTCACGGTGTCCTCGACGAGAGCGATGGTTTGGCCGACGCTGAATCCGCCCTCGACGCGCTTGCCGAGGCCGTGCTTCTTCGTCTCCTTGCGAACGAAAAAGCCGAGCAGCGGAGTGGTGCGATCTGCCGCATCGGCCGCCGCGAGCACCGCGGCCACGAGGGGCACGGCGCCCACCGCCATTCCCCCCACGGCATCGACGGGGGGTCCGGCGCGGAGGCGCTCGAGCACGAGCGCACCCGCGAGAGCGATACCGCGCGGACGCATCAGCGTCTGGCGCAGGTCGAGGTAGAAGTCGCTCTGCTTCCCACTCGCGAGGGTGACCTTCCCGCGCCGGAACGAGACCTCGAGAATCAACTCGAGGAGCTCTGCGCGCGCTACTTCACTGTTTTCGGATACCAAGTGCAAACTCCGCGATCATCTTCCGGTGTAGTTCACTCGTGCCCTCGCCGAACTCGAGCGCCTTCGCCTCCAAGAGCAGCCGGCCCACTTCGTATTCCTCGGAGAGCCCGTAGCCCCCGTGGATCTGGATGGCGTCGAGGGCGTTGTTCGTGGCCGCTTCGCTCGACGTGAGCTTCGCGATCGACGCCTCCATGCTCGCGCGCTCGACGCCCGCGTCCTTCATGCGCCCGAGGCGGTAGACGAGAGCCCGCGCCCCCTCGGTGCGGCACACCATATCGGCGATCTTCTGCTGGATCATCTGAAACTCGCCGATCTTCTGCCCGAAGGCCTCGCGGTCCTGCGCGTATCGGAGCGCGAGGTCGATGCAGCGCTGGGCCTGGCCCACGCAGCGCGCCGCGACCGAGTATCGCCCCATGTCGAGCGCGCTGCCGAGCACCGGGAAGCCGCCGCCCTCAGTGCCGAGGAGTGCCGAGTCGGGCAGGAAGACGTTCTCGAAATGGACCTCCGCGATGTTGTCGCGCTTGAGGGTGCGCATCGGAAAGTCGCGAATGCTGATCCCTTCGCTCTGAGGGTCGACGAGGAATGCCGTCACGCCCTTGTGTTTCTTGCTGCGGTCGAGTGTGGCCACGAGCAACAGGAGACCCGCGTGGGCGGCGTGCGAGATGAACACCTTCGTGCCGGTGATCCGGTAGCCGCCGTCCACCTTGGTGCCGCTCGTGCGCATGTTGCCGAGGTCGGTGCCGCCGCCGGGCTCGGTCAAGCAGGCCGACGTGATGATTCGTCCCTGCGCCATGCCGGGGAGCCACTGCTCTTTCTGCCCGTCGGTGCCGTGACGCAGGATCGAACCCCCGACGAGTGAGTTGCTGACCGACACCACGGACGCCACCACCCAGTCGATGCGAGCCAGCTCTTCGCAGATCACCCCGTAGGTCACGACGTCGGAGAACGAGCCGCCGTATTCCTCGGGAATCATCGGAGCGATGAGTCCCATGGGGACGAGCTTCTCGATCAGCTCCGTGGGGTACTGGGCCTCGCGCTCGAAGCGCTCGACGTGAGGGGCGATCTCCTTCTCTGCGAACTCGCGAACCGTCTGCCGGACGAGCCGCTGCTCGGGAGAGAGGTCGAAGTCCGCGACCCGCTCGAGGGGGTTGCCTTGGCTCAAGGGGGCTCCTGGAGAAGGTTGGGGACCAGAATAGCGGTGAAGCGACCCACCGGGGTGGGGGGCTCCGGCGGGGAACCCCGGGGCGGATCCGAGTGGGCGAACGAGGGCACAGCGGGGCGAAGGCCCCGGCGCTCGTGACTTTGACGCCGCTCTCGTCTAGCTTTCCGGCCCGTTTTCCACCGTCGGCTCCCTCCCCCGACCCGAGGCAGATCGTGAAGAAGAGCAAGCCCCTTCCCCACCGGAACCGTGGGAAGTCTGCGCGCCACCGCTCGAAGCTGAAGGCCAAGATCCGCCGCGTTCGCCTGCGCCGGAGCTCCGGCTCGCGCAAGACCTACCGGTAGACCCGGCCCCCCCGTCCTGGGTGAGCCCAGCTTCCAATACGCGCGCGAGGCCACCAGCGGCGGCGCGCGCGCCGGTACCTTCACGACCCCGCACGGCGTGATCCACACCCCCGCCTTCATGATCGTGGGCACCCACGGCGCCGTGAAGGCCATGACGCCCGAGCAGGTCCGCTCGACCGGCGCCGAGGTGGTGCTCGCCAACACCTACCACCTGGCGCTGCGACCCGGCGAAAGCCTCGTCGCCAAGCTCGGCGGGCTCCACGCCTTCATGCGCTGGGACGGCCCGATCCTCACGGACAGCGGCGGCTTCCAGGTGTTCTCGCTCCCGAAGAAGGAGATCAGCGACCACGGCGTGAGCTTTCGCAACGAGGTCAACGGCTCCTCGATGGAACTCACGCCCGAGCGATCCATCGAAATCCAGAATGAGCTCGGCGCCGACATCATCATGGCGTTCGATGAGTGCACCCCCTACCCCGCCGATGAG
This sequence comes from Myxococcales bacterium, assembly GCA_013215605.1. GTDB lineage: Bacteria > Myxococcota_A > UBA9160 > UBA9160 > SMWR01 > JABSQW01. Next base: position 40,720 of record JABSQW010000068.1, on the reverse strand, counting down.
AAGCTCGCCAGAAGCGGCGTTCGCCGCACGCTCCACTGGATGGACCGCTGTCTCGCCGCCCACCATCGCAGCGAGCAGGCCCTCTTCGGGATCGTGCAGGGGAGCGTCTTCCGTGGGTTGCGGAGCGACTGCGCGAAGTCGCTCGTCGCCCTCGACTTGCCCGGCTACGCGATCGGCGGCGTCTCTGTGGGGGAGGGCCACGACTTGCTGTGTGAGGTCACGCAGTACACGGCGCCCCGGCTACCGGAGCACAAACCCCGCTACCTGATGGGAGTGGGTCTCCCCGAGGATGTCCTGGCGGCCATCGGCTTCGGGATCGATCTCTTCGACTGCGTGATCCCCACCCGCTACGCGCGCAGCGGCACGGTCTTCACGGTGCGGGGCAAGATCCGCCTCACTCACCGGCGCTTTCGCCGCGATGGCTATCCCATCGACCCGTCGTGCAGCTGCCTCTCTTGTGCGGGCGGCTTCACGCGTGCCTACCTCCACCACCTCTTCGCCGCGAACGAAGTGTTGTCGGCGATCCTGGCCTCGATCCACAACGTGCACTTCTATCAGCGCCTCGTCCGCGAGGCGCGCGACGCCATAGTCGCCGGCAATTTCGTGCAGTTCCGCCAGGAGTTTCTCGCTTCCTACCTCCCCGGCAGCTGATCGGCGTTCCCCGAGGGAACTTCGCGCTGGCCTTTTAGTGACCGGGATCGCATTTCCCGATCAAGTCACGGCGCGCGGAGCCGAAAAGTGGGGAAATCGCCCCGTCTGGCGATCTGGATCCTCGCTTGCCTCACACCCTCCGCCTTCTCGCGTTCGCGGGCCTGCTGGCCCTCGCTGCCCCGGTAGCAAGCGCACAGGAGATGCACTCGCTCGCGGGGGCTTCGACCACCGAACCAGCCCTCTTGCCGGCCCTCGAGGCGAAGACCCGGATGTCGTCCTTCGGCCAACCGGGTCACCTCAAAGTCGTGCGCGCAGAGGCCCATCCGAGCTCGCGCATCGAGTTGTTCGCCGGCAGCCGCGGCTTCGTGGTGGGACGCACGGGGGCGATCTACGACCTCGAGGGCGGCGCCACACTTCACGTGCTCGCGCAACTCTCGGTCACCGGTAGCTACCGGATGATCGGCTACGACCTGGCCGCCACCGGCACGAGCAACCTCTCGCCCCAGATCTCCGGTCCCTTCGTCGCGCTGAACCTGGAGTTCTAGGAACCGCCTCGCCGCCAGCACAGGCCGTTGGCCTCCTTGCGGTAAGCTCCGCGGCTCGCCAGACACAGCTGGGGGGGACGACGCGTGGCCGGCAGAATCCAGACGGAACTCTTGACCCGCGAGGAAGTGCTCGCTCGGTACACCCGGGGGCCGAAGACCGGCGTCTTCACCGACGGTTCGTGCGAGGGCAACCCCGGTCCGGGCGGCTGGGGAATGGTCTGGGTCGACGACGATCGGATCGTCGCCGAGAAGACGGGCCAGGACGGGGACACCACCAACAACCGCATGGAGCTCTCGGCGCTGATCGCCGCGTTCGAGACGCTGCCCGAGGACGCCGAGGTCACTGTCTACTCCGACAGCCAGCTCTGCGTGAAGACGGTCAACGAGTGGGCCGCGGGCTGGGAGAAACGCGGCTGGCGCCGCTCGAAGGGCCCGATCGCGAACCTCGAGCTCGTCAAGAAGCTCTACCACCTCGCCGGGACCCACCCGCGAGTGACCCTCCGCTGGATCAAGGCCCACGACGGCAGCCGCTGGAACGAATACGCCGACGCCCTCGCCTCCGCGTACCTGTTCGACTGACAGCCGGGCTTTGCCCGCCGTCAACCCGCCAAACGCGTTCTAGCCATCTTGAGGATGTGCTTGAACTCGGGCGCCCGGATGGGCATCACCGACAGGCGCGACTGCCGGATGAGCGCAACGTCCGCGAGCGCCGGTTCGTCCTTCACCATCGCGAGCGTCACCGGATCGACGAGCGGTTTCACCGGGACGAGGTCCACGACCACCCAACGGTCGTCGTCGGTCGTTGGATCCTGGTAGGCGGTCTTCGTTACTTTCGCGACGCCGACCACCTGCTTGCCTTCGTTCGAGTGATAGAAGAACACCAGGTCGCCCTTCTTCATGGCGCGAAGGTTGTTGCGCGCCTGCGCGTTGCGCACGCCGTCCCAGTAGGTCGAGCCGTCCTTCACCAGGTCGTCCCACGAGTACTTGAAGGGTTCCGACTTGACGAGCCAGTAAGAGCGTGCCATCACCGCATGTCCTCCGGTGTCTGCGACGCCATGATCGATCGCCCGAGATGAGCGGCAACGCCGCGGGGCAGGAGCCGCATCGCGGTGTTGGCGCGAATCCAGTTCCACCACCCCGAGATCACCGACGCCTGCCAGCCGAGCGCGTCGAGCGCGTCGGCAACCACCGGGTCCGCGGGAACGCCGTGGTGCGGGAGCGCGCCGGAAACGTGCTGGAATTCCGACTGCGTGGAACCCGGCTCGAGTACGAGCACGTCGATGCCGTCGGCGCGCAGCTCGTTTGCGAGCGCTTCGCCGAACAGTTGATCGAACGCCTTGGTGGCGCCGTACACCGCGTGAAGCGGAAGAGGCTGACGGCCCGACACCGAACCGGTAATCACGACGGCGCCGCTGCCGCGCTCCTTCATCCGGCCCATCAGTCGGCTCGTCAGTACGACGGGCGTCGCGCAGTTCAGCGTGACCATGTCGCGCAGGCGCGCGGTCTCCTGCTTGTCGAAGCGTCCCTGGTAGCCAAAGCCGGCGTTGTTCACGAGGATCGCCACGTCGAGGTCGGCCACCGCGTTCGCAACGGTGTCCGCGCCGTCGGGCTGGGCGAGGTCCGCAGCAACCACGCGTGTCTCGACTCCGTGGTCGCGCTCGAGTTCTTCCGCGAGATCGCGCAGCCGGTCTTCGCGGCGAGCGGTGAGCACACACGGCACGCCATCACGAGCGAGCTGCCGCGCGAACTCCGCGCCGAGGCCCGCCGATGCACCGGTCACCAGCGCCCAACCCGCGTAGCGTTGACGCAGAGTCGGCCGCTCCTGAAACAGCGGACGCGCGCGCCAGAGCGCAACGCTCGGCACCAGGAAGAGCAAGCCGGGGATCAATCCGAGAATCCACCCCGAGACGGCCCCGGAACTCGCGTAGATCCCGCTCCACACCCACATCCCGAGAGCGATCTGCACCGTGTAGAGCGACGCCCAGGGCCACATCCAGCCGCGCATGCGGCGGAACCCGTAGGCACCCGCGGCGTACACCAGCCAGTGGAGGGGCTCCGTGAGCTTCGCCCAGCCGCCCGTGAGCATGATGCCGAACCAGACCTCTGCGTCGTGCGCGGCCGGTTTCGCGAAGAAATCCCAGGGCACATAGACGAACGCCATGTAGGCGCAGAACAGCATCATCGCGTTCATCCAACCGGGACGTCCCGCAAAGACGTCGCCCAACCAGGAACGGAGCGCGGAAAGCGCTCCCATCAGACGCGAAATTCAGAGGTCCGCAGTCTTCCCGAGAGCGCGGTGCGCGTCGGGCGCGGGCGGTTTGCGGTGGGGGAGGGAAGGCGTTGCACCGTGGCTGTCCGGTCGAGACTCCGGCTCGTGTTCGGGGAGCGCGTCGGACAGTATCACATCACGGCATTGCGACGGCCGCCCGGGAGACGCCGCCCGCGCCAGAGCTCGGCGAATCGCGCGGGCGAGTTCGCGCGGCGCAACGGGCCGTTGCGCAACGATCGCTTCCGAACCGATGAGTCCGTCCTCGCGGATCTCGCACTCGGCGTGCGGAGCGAGGTAGACCACCTGCAAGCCCGGGCTCGCGGCGGACAAGCGCTTCGCCATGTCGCGCCTGAAAGAGTGCGCCGCAAGCCGCGATCGCAACAGGCGGATGGGTATTCGGCGCGCGGCGTCATGGTGGCGCTTGGCAACGCTGACCACCCTTCGACCCGCCTCAGCGCCCCTTGGTGAGGCGACCGACGTCGATGAAGCGCCGGATCTTGCCCTTGCTCTTGAACGGCATGCCGGTCCGGTCCCAGAACTCGATGCGATTCCCGGTTCCCGTCTGCACGTTGATGATCATGTCGCTCACGATGTGGTGGTCGCGCACCGACTCGATGCCTTCCCAGGGGAGGTAGTACTCGCCGGTCAGGCGGTGGTCTTCACTCCAGCGCTTGTTGTGCGTGATGATCTTCCAGAGCTCTTCCTTGCGGTCGTACGCGAACGAGTAGTGGGCGGTGAGGGTCTGCTTGTCGAGGTAGATGATCTTGTACCGGTAGGGGTGGTCGTCGTTCTTCGGGACCATCTTCATGACGAACGTGTCGCGAAGCTCCCAGCGGTCGTCTGCGTACGAAAGCCCGTACGGTCCAAAGTTGTGCTCGCGCTCGTACGGGTAGGCCTTCACCTTGGTGTTCATCGGGGCGATGGCCAGCGTCTCCTCCAGACACTCCCACTCGTATTGGGGGACCACGCCGTTGAAGCTGAACAGGTCGTCGAGGGTGAAGTCGGTACCGGCGACGGCGTCGGTGCGTTGCGCGGTCGAGATGCGGCGAACGCGACGCAGCGTCGGGACGTACACCCAGGTGTCGTCGTTCTTCGCCTCGGCGCGCGGCCGCTCCGAACTCTTGTAGCGGAACGTGAGCAGCATGATGCCGCGGGCGTCGAAAGGGGCATCCACCTGCGCGCCACCCGCACCGGTTCGCTTCTCGCCGCGGAAGACGTCGCCGTCGGTCTTCTCGAACTGCTTCTCGACTCGGCGCGACAACTGCACGCCCGACGCCGTGCCCTCATAGTAGAGGGGCAGCTGCTCGCCGCGATCCCAGTACGAGTAGAAGAAGCTCGCCGGCTGCCCGCCGGAACCGCGCCACTGGTACTTGTGGTCCCACATGACCTTCACGCCGGCCTGGGGGTCACCCGCGCAGTCGATCTCATCCATGGGGAACGGCTGGCCGGCTTTGTAGTTTTCGAGACTGCCGTCGGGCCCGATGCGGGGCTGGCCGCGATAGCGCTCGGTGGCGGCGGCGTACTCCCGGGCCGCGGAGTAGTCGGCCTGGGTGGGCCCGATCTCGAGGTTCATCCCCTCGTAGAAGAAGAAGTCGCGATTGTCCCAGAACTCTTCGGGCAGGTAGGGTCGGAGACGCCGGACATCGTCGAAGGTGATCACCTCGCCCTCGTCGAACACCTGCGAATCCGACCCGGCATCGTCCGCCTGGGCCCCCGCCACCCTGGCCCCACAGAGAACCACCGCCAACACTCCCAACCACCCAATCCCCATCCGCCACCTCTCCCCCGACTTGGGGACCTTCCTTCGCAACTCGGGGACGTTCCTTGGGGACTCGGGGACTCGCGTCTGCCGACCGCCTGTACCCCGTGGGGAGGAGCGCCCCGAAGTGTCGAGGAGGTAACAACGTCCCCAAATTGCACGCAAGTTGCGGGTTGGGGGTCTAGAGATGGGGAGATAGGGCAGCGATGACTTCCGGGGGCGCCTGGACGAGTTCGATGAGGACGCCGGCGCCGCCGATGGGCGAGGTGTCGTTGCCCTTGGGGTGGATGAAGGTGACGTCATAGCCGGAAGCGCCCTTGCGGATGCCGCCGGGGGTGAAGCGCACGCCCTGTTCTTCCAGCCACCCGACGGCGGTCGGTAGGTCGTCGACCCACAGGCCGATGTGGTTCAGCGCGGGGTCGTGGACCTTGGGGCGGCCGTCGGGGTCGATGGGTTGCATGAGGTCGACCTCCACTTTGTGGGGGCCCAGCCCCACCTCGAGGATGTCCTCATCGACATTCTCCGACTCGCTCCGGTACTCACCCGCGGGCCGGAAGCCCAGGGTGTCGACCCACAGCTTTCGCAGGGGCGCCTTGTCGGCCGCGCCGACCGCGATCTGCTGGATGCCGAGAATGTGAAAGGGGCGCTCGCTCATTTGGATCTCCAGAACGGTTCCGACGCGCGGCGCCGGGCGGTCTCGGTATTTTGCGAACGGGTTCGAAAAGTTCAGGTGTCGAGCGTCGTGTAGTCCCGGGCCAGGAGATACTGCTCGCTGCTCCCCTTGCGGGTCGACGCCAGTTTCAGGGTCTTCGCCTTGGCGAACCCGCGACGGATCCGAGCGTCGATCTCGCGCGTTTCTGGACCTTCGAGAATTTTCACGAGAAGTGTTCCACCTCTGCGGAGAAGTAGCGGAATCGCGGCCTCGATGCCTTCCAGCAGCGCTTCCTCACGCACGCGGTCCGTCGCCCGAACGCCCGTGAGCTTCGGCGCGGCGTCGGACAGGAGAACGTCGGCCCGCCCGCCGACCCCCTCCGTGAGGCGCCCGAGGAGCTCGGGGTCCGTCAGGTCGCCCTCGAATGCGAACACATTCTCATTCTTTAGCGGCGGGTCCAGAGCCGCGAGATCGACACCGACCACGCGCCCTCTGGGACCCACCAGCTCGGCGGCGACCTGAAGCCAGCCACCCGGCCAGCAGCCGAGATCGACCACCTTGTGGCCGGCGCGCAGCAGACGGTGGGCCTTCTGGATTTCGAGAAGTTTGTAGGCGGCGCGCGACCGATATCCCTCGCGCTTGGCGCGCTGGTGGTAGTGGTCTTTGCGCTGGTAGGCCAGGGGGGCCCCGGGAAGGTCTCAGGCGCGGGCCTTCACGGAGGCGCGCACCCGGACGAGGCTGTCCGTGTGGCCGGGTACAGCTCCGCGGACGAACAGCAGACCCTTCTCCGTCTCGATCTTCACCACCTCGAGATCGACCGTGGTGGAGCGCTCGTTCCCGTAGCGACCGGGCATCTTCATGCCCTTGAAGACGCGGCCGGGATAGCTGCCCGCGCCGATCGCGCCGGCGTGTCGGAAGTACTCATGGGTGCCGTGGGTGCGGCGCTTCACGGCGAAATTGTGGCGCTTCACCACGCCGGCCGTGCCGCGCCCCTTCGAGGTGCCCGTCACGTCGACCCTTTGTCCCTGCTCGAACATCTCGACGTTGAGCCGCTGGCCGAGCTCGTAGCCCTCGGCTTCTTCCGGGGTCACACGGCACTCGATGAGGTGCCGATGGGGGGCCACGCCGGCCTTGTCGAAATGGCCCTGTCGGACCTTCGACGTGCGCGAGGGACGCGTCTCCTCAGCACCGACCTGCAGCGCGGTGTAGCCGTCCTTCTCTTGTGTCTTCTTCTGGACGATGGCGTTGGAATCGGCCCGCAGCACGGTGACCGGGATACACTCCCCGCTCTCGTTGTAGATCTGGGTCATGCCGATCTTGCGGCAAAGAAGCTGAATGGCCACCGGCGATTCTCCGAGAAGCCGCTCCGGGCGGGGCCGGAGGAGGAAGGCGCCGCAATATAGGAGGTAGCTGCGGGCATGTCGACCCGCCCTCCCACGGCTGGGGCGAGCCGCCCTCGGGCCGCTCGCCGGCCGATTCTGGTGCTCGGCCTCGACGGGGCGACCTTCGAGGTCATCGACCGCCTGTCCCCCACGGGTCGCCTTCCAAACCTCACGGCCTGGCGGGCGGCCGGTCGCAGCTGCCCGCTTCTATCCACCCGCCCGCCCATGAGCTTCCCCGCCTGGTCGACCTTCATGAGCGGCCTCGGACCCGGCCGCCACGGCATCTTCGATTTCACCCAGAAGGTCCCCGGCGCCTACCGGATCGAGTTCGCCAACGCGACCCACCGCAGCGGAGACTCACTCTTCGCCCGGGCGAACGGGGCGGGCTCTCCCATCCTCTGCCTCGGGATGCCCGCCACCTTCCCCCCGGAGCCCGTCGACGGCCTGCTCGTCTCCGGCTTCGATTCGCCGGTCTCGACGGGCACCGACGCGAGCTCGGCCAGCGATCCCGTCCTCTACCGGGAGATCGCCGACCGCGTGGGCCCCTGGATGGCGCCGGACCTCGACGAAGCGGCTCACGACGACGGCTGGCACGAGCGCGCCGCGGGGCGTCTCCTGGCGCGCATCGACCGCAAGACGGCCTTCGCCCTCGAGGCCCTGCGTGCGCTGCGCGATCGGGGGAAGCCCCCGGAGCTGGCGGTGGTGGTGTTCTCCGAGAGCGACACGGTCTGCCACCACTTCTGGCGCGATCATGACCCCAATTCCCCGCGCCACGACCCGAGCGCGAGCGCCGTCCGGCGTGACGCCGTGTCCGCGGTCTACGAGCGCCTCGACGCGGCGTGCGGAGAGATCCGAGAGGCGTTCGGCGAGGACGCGCTGTGCGTGGTGGCCTCGGACCACGGTGCTGGGGGTGCGGCGAAGCGGGTCGTCCACCTGGCCGCGCGCCTGGCGGAGTGCGGACTGCTCAGCCGTTCGGGCGGGCGAAACGGCGGCGGTTTCCTCGGCTTCGACGCGCTCGCCCGCGCGACCCGGGACACGGCGCTCCGCGTGCTCCCGCCGCGTGTCGCGCAGCACATCTTCCGCCGCGCTCGGTTCGCCGCGGCGCGTCTCGAGAGTGCAGCGCGCTTCGGCGGCATCGACTGGTCGCGAACGGCCGCGTTCAGCGAGGAGGTCAACACCCAGCCGGGCGTGTGGCTCAACGTCCGCGGCCGGGAGGCCGACGGTTGTGTGGCCGCAGACGACTACGAGCGCGTCCGCGACGACGTGATCGCGGCGCTGCGCGAGTGGACGCTGCCCGGCGGTGCCCCCGTGGTCGCCCGCGCCCGCCGTCGCGAAGAGGTCTACGACGGCCCGCACGTCGACCGCGCACCCGACGTGGTGGTCGAACTCGCCCTCGACGACGGCTACGGTCTGTCGCTCGTCGGCACGCCGTGGTCGGATCCAGATGTCGCGAGTGTTCGAACGCTCGGGGACGACGAGCTCGCCGGTGGAAGGGGACGCGGAATGAACGGCACCCACCGCCAGGAGGGCATCTGGATCGCGACGGGCCCCGCTGCAGACAGCCTCGAGATTCCCAGTCCGATGAACCTCGAACACGTCACTCCCACGCTGCTGCGCGCCCTCGGCATCGACGCTTCGACGGACGACACGGAGCGGGCCACCACGCGCGACCGCGTCGACTACACGGATGACGAGGAGCACCTCGTCGCCGACCGGCTGCGCGCGCTCGGGTACCTCGAGTGACCCGCCGGTCGAAGCGCGACGCGTACCCGAAACCGCACGGGGGCGAGCCCCGGATCACGACCGGACGGCCGCAGCTCTCGCTCGTCTTTCCGGTGTTCGACGAGGAGAGCAATGTCGGTCCCCTGCTCGACAGCGCGCTCGCACTCGCGCCGCGTCTCGCCACCGACTTCGAGATCATCGTGGTCGACGACGGCAGTCGCGACCGCAGCGTACCGATCGTCGAAACGCGCCGCCGGACCGAGCAGCGCATCCGGCTGATCCGGCACGCGTCGAATCAGGGCTACGGCGCTGCTCTCCGCTCGGGTCTGCGCGCCGCGCGCGGCGACCTCGTCTTCTTCAGCGACGCGGACCTCCAGTTCGACCTCGACGAGCTTTCCCTGCTCATGCAGCACACCGGCGACTTCGACATCGTCGCGGGCTACCGCTCGCCGCGCGTCGACCCCTGGCACCGGCGCTTCATCGCGCGGGTATGGATGTTCGTCGTGCGAACGCTGTTCGACCTGCGCGTGCGCGACATCGACTGCGCGTTCAAGATCTTCCACCGCCACGTCATCGCGCAGATCCCCATCGAGTCGATCGGTGCGTTCGTCAACACCGAGATTCTCGTCCGCGCCCGGGCGTCGGGTGCCCGGATCCACCAGGTCCCCGTGACGCACTGGCGACGTCGCCACGGCCGGCAGAGCGGCGCGCGACCGCGGGTGCTGGTGCGCGCGCTGATCGAGCTCGCCAGCCTGTATCGCGACCTCCGGAGTCCCGCGGTCCTCGAGCCGTCCGCGCCGCGCGACCTCGGACCGAGCACCTAGCCGGTGTCCGCCGCCGGGGAAGCACCGGCGCCGGCGCGCCACACCGGGTCGGGATCTCCGCTCCGCATCGCCATCGTCGGCGCGTTCCCGTTCCCGCTCGCTCAGGGCTCGCAGGTATTCGCGCGCGATCAGGCGCGTGCGCTGCAGGCCGCCGGCGCGGACGTCTCGCTGCTCTGCTACGGCCGCGGTGAAGGTGCCGAGCCCGACAACCTCCGCGTACTGCGGATTTCGCGCGCCGTCTCGCCGCGCTCGCTGCGCGCGGGCCCGAACCTCGTGAAACCCCTGGCGGACGCCTGTCTCGCTGCACTCCTGGTTCGAACGAAGCGCGGCGTCGGCTTCGACGCGGTGCTCGCCCACAATGTCGAAGCGGCGGTCGTCGCGCTCGCGACGCGGCCGTTGCACCACGCCCCGGTGATCTACGTCGCCCACACACTGATGGGGCAGGAGCTCTCGAGCTACCGCCTCGCCAGCGACGGCAGCGGGGCGGAGACCCGGAGGGGTCTCGTCGATCGCGCGCTCGACGCGTGCGGCCGCGCCCTCGACGCCTCACTCGCGCGCCGCTGCGATGCCTTGCTTGCGCTCTCGCGCGCGACCGCCGACGCGCTCGGCCCGCGCGTCGGCGTTGGCCGCTGCATCGAAGTGATTCCACCGGGCCTCGCCCCCGGGCCGTCACCGTCGCCTGCCGCGATCGACGCCGCGTGCGCGCGCCACCAGCTCGAACCCGGCCGCTTCGCGCTCTATTCGGGAAACCTCGACGGCTACCAGGACCTCGGCGATCTCGCCGAGACGGCGCGCTCGGTGGCGCCGCTTCCGGTCGTCGTCGCGACGCACGGAAGCGAAGCTGCCTGCGACGCCTTTATGCGTCGGCACGCGGGTCTCCTCCGCGTGCTGCGTGTCGACGCCGAGGAGGCCCGTCTGCTCGTGTTCGCCTGTGCGGTCGCCCTGCTCCCCCGCCACCGACCCGGCGGCTTTCCCATCAAGCTCCTCACCTACATGGAGGCCGCCCGCGCGATCGTGGCCCGTCGATCGGTAGCCGACGGGTTCGACCACGGTGAGTCTGCCTGGCTGCTCGGTGCCGACGACGGCGCGGGCCACATGGCCGACGCGGTGAAGGAGATCACCTCGAGTCCCGAGCTTGCGCGGCGCCTTGGGCGCGGCGCCCGCGCGCTCCTCGAACGCCGGCACGGCTCCCGTGCGGTGGGCGCGCAGACCCTCGCGCTCGTCCGCGGGGCGATGCGGACCCGAACGGAAGTGGGAAACGCCGCCGTCTGACGGCGCGATCAGGCGACGCGGCGGAGCACCCGCACGCCGACCGTCGCGATGAAGAGGGCGATGGCGAGCAGCCCCCAGTGGGGAAGGGTGGGCACTGTGGTCCCGAGGCGGACCGGGTTGAAGAACCAGTCGAACTCGTTGCCCATCTGCGTGCCGGTGTTGACATAGACATTCGCCGACGTGATCGCGATGTGATTGTTGGTGGGGAAGTCGAGGAAGCTGCCCACCGTCGAGCAGGCCGCGAAGCTCGTCTGCGCATCGTCGAAGTCGATCACGATGTCGCACGAGGGCGTGAGGCCCGCGTAGGAGAGTTGCACCGTATAGTCGTCGCTGCCGCCCACCGTCCGGTCGAGACCGCTCATCCCGTACTGGAGCGTCGCGACGTCGTCGTGACCCAGCGTGCGCTGGGCCTCTCCATTCGACGTACCCTGCTGCATCACACATTCGGTGTTCGCGTACCCGAGGTCGGCGCCCACGTCCCGATCGCAGTTCGCCGCGTAGAGGTGGGTCACGGGGAGATCGGTGAGATCCTTGCTGTAGGTCGTGCTGTCGACCGTACTCGCGAGGGTGAACGGGTCGTTGTTCGAGATGCGGAAATAGTGGAGGTTCTCGTCGTCCCCCCGAACGTCGTCGTCCGTGCCAATGATGCCGTCGGTGCCCGCGCCGAGGTTCCAGTCGCCGGTCATCGCGGGATTGCCATCGGTGGAGGCCGTGTACTCGCGATCGGCACTGGTCGGTATTCCGGCCTGGGATCCCACGTTGGGGTGGCCGAGTCCGATGCAGTGGCCCACCTCGTGGAGAGCCAGGCTCTCGAAGTCGTACTCCGCAAACGGCACGTTGGCGGCCAGGAGGTTGCCCGTGGTCTCGGCCTGCCCGTTCCAGACGTCGATCGCGTTCTGCACCGGAACCGCCATGTCGGCCGCGTTTGCCGACGTGGGGTCGATGCAGACCGAAACCGTGAGCGACGCTGTCGACCCCGTGTATCCGCTGGGATGTGCGATGCGGTCTTCGGTGCCTTCGTCCGCATAGCTGAAGGTTCCCGCCCGCGCGTGGGTCCACGTGAGCGGGGTCAGTACGGCGACGCAGAGCGACGCGAGCCGTGCTCTGCGTCGCGTCACGGAACGGCCTCGAGATCCGAGCGCGCCATCAGAAGCGCGAGCGCGTCGCGGGCGGTGACCAGGTCGGCGAGCGCAGTCACTCCCGGAAATCGGGCGGTGTCCTGGCTGAGAGCCCGCCACGTCACGTACTTTTCCAGCGTGGCGCTCGGGACAGCTGGATCTTGCTGGTAGGCGTCGAGGTACAACTCGATCTCGACCACGTCGGCATCGGCGACGTGTGCGACGTCGGCGCGCGTGGCCTGCTCGGCGCCAACCGCAGCCCGCACGAGATCGGCGTCGAACTCCGGCAGGCGGGCGACGACCAGCGTGGTCACGAGATCGTCGAGTTCCGCCGGGTCCAGGCTCGTTTCGTGGCGCCCAGGCTTTTTGAAACTCGCGGGAAACTCCACCACGACGCGGCCGTCGCCGTAGACGCTCGCCGTGCGGGACTGGGGACCTCGGATCTCTCCAGCCCGAATCCGGATGCGGGCGATCAGATCGGCGGGGTCGTGCGAGTACGTGAAGCTGGGGGTCGTCGGCTGTGCGCTGGCCGCGTCGGGACCGGGGGCGCCAGCGAGGAGCAGCGCCGCGCTGCTCGCGACCGCCGAAGAGACCGCTCCACGGTATCCGCTGCGAAGTGACCGCAGGCCCATTCCCGCTCCTGTGAAGCCCCATCAATGATACATGGAATTCGGTCTCGGGCGCGCTCACCGGCAGGCGATATGATGACGCACAGTTGCATGCCGAACGCTATCCGCCGCCGTCCGCCCGCTCGTGCGCGACGCGCCCGTGTGTTGCGGCTACTCGCTGCGATCGCCGCGGGGTCGCTGGCGTGTGGTTCGTCCACGTCGCCAAACGTCGTGCTGATCATCATCGACACCCTGCGCGCGGACAAACTCAGCAGCTACGGGTTTTCGAAGCCGACGTCGCCCGAACTCGACGCGCTGGCCGCGCGGGGAGTGCGCTTCGCACGCACCATCGCACCGTCGAGCTGGACGCGTCCTTCGATCGCGTCGCTCCTGACAGGGTTCTACCCGCGCCGCGTCGGCATCTACGACGAACAGCGTCACATTCTCGCGGAACGCATCGACACCCTCGCCGAGATCTTCGCGCGCCACGGCTACGCGACGCTCGGCATCACCGCGAACCCCAACATCAATTCTTCCTACGGCTTCCATCAGGGCTTCGACGAATACCTCGACAGCACCGTGCTCTGGCCCTGGATGCCCGCCGAGGCCGACAAGAAGCGGGGCTACGAGCACCCCATGCAGACGTCGCGTGAAATGTTCGACGTCCTGCTCGAGCGCCTCGCGAAGGCGCCGGCTCGCCCCACCTACGTCCAGGCCTGTGTGATGGAGGTTCACGGCGCGTTCAGCCCCGGCGTCGTAAAGCCCCCCTTCGCGGGGAGATTTCTCGGAACCCGCGACCACCTCTACCTCGAGGCCATCGCGCTCGTCTCGTCCGAGATCGATCGCTTCGTCGAGAAGCTCGTCACGCTCCCCGGGTGGGACGACACGCTGGTCGTGATCACGAGCGACCACGGACAGGGACTCTTCGACCACCCCGACGTCGCCGAGTCGCGCCTGCACGGGCGTCTTCTCTACGACTCCCACACCGTGGTACCGCTGATCCTCCACCACCCGGCGAGCGCGTCCGCCGCGCCCGGTAGCCAGACGCGACTGCCGGCCGGCCTCGTGATCGAGCGCCCCGTGCGGCTGCTCGACGTCGCCCCCACGGTCCTCGACTTCGCCGGCGTTCCCCGACCGGACGGCCTCGACGGCGTATCGCTGATGCCCCTGCTCGCTGGCGAAGACGTGGCGCTTCCCGCCGTTCTGATCTCGGAGACCGAGTATCGCGACATGGACAAGATCGCGGCGTTCGACGGCCCGTGGAAGTACATCGACTCGAAGGATGGACACGTCGGCGTCGCGCCCAGCGAGCTCCAGCAGCGCGGACGCCCGGAGAATGGAAAGCTCACCGACGTATCGGGGCGCTACCCCGAGCACGTGCGGCGCCTCTCCGACTACGTGGCCCGCTGGAAGGCCGACCATCCCCGCGAGGCGCCGACGCTGCAACAGCACGCGCTGCCGCCCGCCGAGGTCGAGCAGCTCAAGGCGCTCGGCTATCTCCCGTGACGCCGCGCGCGTAGAATGGATCGACTCGTGGCAGCTCCCCTCGGCATCGACGGCGATGAGTACCGCCTCGCCCCCGACCAGATCGAGGCCTTCCACCGCGACGGCTACCTCGTCCTCGATCGGTTTCTCACCGAGCTGGAGATCGCGCCCATCGAAGTCGTCTTCGACCGCTTCACGCGCGGCGAGGTCAAGAGGATGGGGCGCGACTTCTGCGACATGAGCGGACCCTACGACCGCGCGTTCGACGACTTCAACATCGTGAATGCCGTGCGACCGCGCCACTACGAGCCCGCGCTGCAGGGCAACCTCTTCGAGCGCCGTGCCGCCTCGATCGCGCGCCAACTCATCGGGGACGACAGCGAGCTCGACTACGACCAGTTCCTCTCGAAGCGCCCGCGCCGCGCCGCGGCGGTATTCGCCTGGCACCAGGATCTCGGCTACTGGCCCACCGGCACACCCGACACACGAACCACGACGTGCTCGCTTGCCCTCGACGACGCGACGCCCGAGAACGGCTGTCTGCGCGTCGTGCCCGCGTCACATCTCGAGACCGTGCTGCGCCCGCACCGCCCGGCATTGCGCAGCGGCGCCGAGACCGGAATTCGCGAAACGACCCACACGCTGACCGTCGAGCTCGGCGACGACGACGCGATCGTCGACCTCCCGGTGAAACGCGGTGGCGTCTCGGTCCACAACGAGCGGATCATCCACGGCTCTTCGGGGAACCCGAGCCCGCGCTGGCGGCGAACGTACGTCGTGGCCCACCGCTCGCGCGCCACCGTCGAGTACGAGCGTTCGATCGGCTTCACGCACTCCCACAACGATGAAATCAACTGGGAGACCCACCTCGACGCACTCGGGCACAAGGATGAGTAGCCGGGCGAATTCCCCTGGACTCGACATTGCAGCGCTCTGCGTGGCGCTGTCGATGGCGGGGTGCGGTGCGGGCGATCACGCCCCCTCGGCAGCGTTCGAAGCCGCGCGGAGTCGCGCGTCGACACCCGAGCGCGAGTGGCGCGCCTACCTCGGCGACGCGGAATCGTCGCAGAGCTCGCCGCTCGACCAGATCCACCGCGGCAACGTCGATCGGCTCGAAGTGGCGTGGACCTACGACTCTCGTGACGCGGAGGTGGACGGAGCCTCACAGATCCAGTTCAACCCGCTCGTGGTGAAGGGAGTGCTGTACGGCGCGTCGCCATCGCTGCGCTTCTTCGCGCTGGACGCATCGACGGGTGAGGAGCTCTGGAGCTTTCGACCGGATGTCGACATCGAGCTCTGGACCGCGGTCCGCGGGGCGGTCTACTGGGAGGACGGCGACGACGAGCGCATCGTGTTCGGCGCTGGCCCACGACTGCATGCGGTCGACGCGCGAACCGGTCGGCCGATTGCGAGCTTCGGAGACGACGGAGCACTCGATCTGCGGGAGGGACTCGGCCGCGACTTCAGCGACGACATGATGGGCGTGGTCGCTACCACCCCCGGTGTCGTCTTCGACGATCTGTTGATCGTGGGGGGGCGCGTCGGCGAGGGCGAGGGTGCGGCTCCCGGTCACGTGCGCGCCTACGACATCCGCACCGGCGAAATGCGCTGGATCTTCCACACGATCCCGCAGCCCGGCGAGTTTGGATACGACACGTGGCCCGAAGACGCCTGGACGCGGAGTGGCGGCGCGAACGGCTGGGCGGGATTCGCCGTGGACAGCGAGCGCGGCCTCGTGTTCGTTCCCACGGGCTCGGCGACGCCGGACTTCAACGGGAGCAACCGCGCCGGCGACAACCTCTTCGCCAACACCCTGCTCGCCCTAGACGCACGCACGGGCGAACGGCGCTGGCACTATCAGGTGGTACGCCACGACATCTGGGACCGTGATCTCCCAGCGCCACCGAACCTCGTCGAGATCGAGCGCAACGGCGCGATCGTCCCCGCCGTCGCCCAGGTCACGAAGACCGGTCACACCTTCGTCTTCCACCGGGTAACCGGCGAGCCGCTGTTCCCGATACGCGAGGTGCCCGTGGTCGGCAAGACCATCCCGGGCGAAACCGTGGCGCCGACCCAACCCGTTCCCACGCTCCCACCGCCCTTCACCGTCCAGGAATTCACTCGTGCCTCCGTCACCGACCGCACCCCCGAAGCCCGTTCGGAGATCGAGCGGCGCCTCGAGACGCTCCACATCGAAGGTCTCTACCGACCCGCGAGCCTCGAGGGCACCGTGGAGCTGCCCGGAATCGACGGCGGCGCGGAATGGGGTGGCGCGGCGTGGGACGCGGAAACGGGTCTCCTCTACGTGAACGCCAACCAGGTGCCGTGGATCCTGCAGATGGTGGAGATGCCCGACGAGGAAGGCCTGCTGACGGGCCTCGGCACCGGCTACCTGTTTGCGTGCACGGGCTGCCACGGGCTCGACATGAAGGGTGACGGCGTAACCGTTCCGTCACTTCTCGGTGTCAGCGAGCGGATGGGATTCTTCGATGTCTACCGCATCATTCGCGACGGCCGCGGCCGCATGAGCGGATCGGGCGGCCTCATGAACTGGTGGCAACGGGCCGCCGTCGCGTGGTTCGTCTACTCCACCGAGGAAGCGGACACGCCTGCGAACTGGGCGCGCAACGCTCGCGGGCCGAAGAAATTCGCTCAGGCGGGATACCAGAAGCTCGCCGACGCCGACAAGCTGCCCGGCTCGAAGCCACCGTGGGGAACCCTCAGCGCGATCGATCTCGCGCGCGGCGAGATCCGCTGGCAGGTCCCCCTCGGCGACTACCCCCAGATCCTCGAAGCGGGTCTTGGCGGACTCGGCGCCGAGAACTACGGCGGCCCCGTGGTGACCGCCGGCGGTCTCGTCTTCATCGCGGCGACGCCCGACTCCCGGCTTCGCGGCTTCGACAAGTCGACGGGCGAGCTGCGCTTCGAAGCCGAGCTCCCCACCGCCGCCTTCGCGACGCCGGCCGTCTACGAAGCGAGCGGCCGCCAGTTCGTCGCGATCGCGGCGGGCGGCGGAAAGCTCGAGGCGACGCCCGGAAGCCTCTACGTGGCCTTCGCACTGCCGTAGAGATCCCGCCGGTAGTAAATCACCGGCTTCTCCCCTCTCGATTTCATCCTGAGCCCGCCCGTTCCGGGCTCCGCCGACCGCGCAGCGCCTACGAGCAGAAGCTCTTCCACTGCTAGACTCCCCGCGTTTCACCTCGCGTCCACCACCCCCCGGCGGTGTGGGCGGCGGGGCTTTCGTGCGTTCGGACGACCGCCGCGCCGCAAAGGTGCGCCACAGAGGGCACCCGGAAGGGACCCAGGGGGAGTCGGGTGGAAGAAGGCCTGCCCGCGAACATCCATCCGAGAGATCTCGCCGAGTTTGCCGCGAAGGTGTCGGCGCGAACGAGTCGTGTGCGCGTCATGGGATTGAGCGGCGCGTCACGAGCCGTCGCCGTCGCCCATCTCGTCAAGCACCACGGCAATCGCCCGGTGCTGGTCCTCGTCCCCGACGCCAAGGCCGCCGACGTCTTCGTCGAGGATCTCCGTTCGGCCCTCGGCGAGGTCGAGGAGCCGGGCTGTGCCGTGCGGGTGCGCGCCTTCCCCCGCCACGACACCCAGCCCTACGAGCGCTTCTCCCCCCAGCCGTTCGTCGTCGCGCAGCGGATGGACGTCCTCTACCGCTGGCTCACGAGCCACGCGCGGGAGGGCGCGCTGGGTTCGCTAGAGCCCGCGCCCGTGGTGGTGGCCACGTGGACGGCCCTCGCGCTGCGCGTCCCCGCCCGCGATGTGGTGCGGGAGCGATCCGTCCACCTCGAGGTCGGGCAAACCATCGACCGCGATGTCCTCGTCGAGACCCTCGTGTCGGCCGGCTACGCGCGCATGCCCATCGTCGAGGAGCGCGGCGAGATCGCCGTGCGCGGCGGCATCGTCGACATCTATCCCCCCCAGGCCACCCGGCCGATCCGCGTCGAGTTCTTCGGCGACGACGTGGAGTCGATCCGCGAGTTCGATCCAGCGAGCCAGCGCTCGGAGGGGAGCATCGGCTACGCGGTGGCTGCTCCGCCCCGCGAGCTCGTGCCCGAACGCTCACTCGTGATCGAGAACTCTGCGGCCATCCGCAACCTCGCAGCCGAGCAACAGATCCCCGCTCGCAACGTCGACGAGTTCCTCGACGGACTCCTGCGCGGACATGTTCCACCGGGTGCGGAGGCACTGGCACCGCTCTTGTCGACGCACCTCGAGACCGTCCTCGACTTCCTCCCCGACGACACGCTCATCGCCCTCGACGACGAGCTGCGCGGCCGCGACCGCCTGGAGCGCTATTTCGGCGAAGCGTTCGAGAACTACGCAGTGGCCCGGGAGAGCGGACGCGTGGTGTCGACGCCCGCCGACCTGCTCGTCCCCTTCGAAGATCTCGAAGCGGGGCTTCGCAACCGCCATCCGATCTCCTTCGAGAATCTCGAGATCCAAGACGCCGAGGAAACCACCCGCGGAGTTCTCCGCGTGGGGCTCCGCGCGCGCGGTCACACGGATCTTCGGCGCGAGCTGACCGCGGCGCGTACCAGCGACCTTGCCCTCGCGCCGCTCGTCGAACGCCTCGAGGAGTGGCGCTCGAAACGCTGGCGCACGGTGCTGACGACGGCGTCGCTCTCCGGCGCCGAACGACTCCGCACTCTGCTGTCCGACTACGGCATCCAGGCCCGCACCCATACGGAGCCGCGCCCGGTGTGGCGCTGGTCGGGTACCGCACGTATCGAGATTCGCGCCGTGCCGTTCTCCGCCGGGTTCGAACTGCCGTGCGAGAACCTCGCGGTCGTCACCGAGGA
This sequence comes from Myxococcales bacterium, assembly GCA_013215605.1. Classification (GTDB taxonomy): domain Bacteria; phylum Myxococcota_A; class UBA9160; order UBA9160; family SMWR01; genus JABSQW01. The sequence continues at coordinate 21,622 of JABSQW010000068.1, read as the reverse complement.
GGAGATCTTCGGCCCGCGCGAAAAACGCCGGAAGCGCTCGAAGTGGCCGAGCGGTGTGGCGATCGAAGGGCTGTCGCAGATCGCACCGGGCGACTACGTGGTGCACGCCGACCACGGCATCGGCGTGTATCGCAGTCTCGTGGAGCTCGACCTGCGAGGCGCCGCAGGCGAGTTCCTGCGCCTCGAGTACGCCGACGGCGATCGCCTCTTCCTGCCCGTCGACAAGCTGAACCGCATCCAGGTGTACGCGGGCTCCGACGGTCACTCCCCGCGCATCGACAAGCTCGGCGGCGTGACGTGGGAGAAGGCCAAACGGGGTGTCGAGAAATCGCTGCGCGACATGGCGGAGGAGCTTCTCTCGGTGCACGCGGCGCGCGAGCTGGCTCCCGGTTACTCGTTCTCGCCTCGCGATCGCCTCTTCGAGGAGTTCGAGGCGACGTTCCCCTTCGAGGAGACCCCCGACCAGTTCGCGGTGATCGAGGACGTTCTCGCCGACATGCAGAACTCGAGGCCGATGGACCGCCTCGTGTGCGGCGATGTCGGCTACGGAAAGACTGAGGTCGCAGTGCGAGCCGCGTTCCGCGCCGCCATGGACGGACGCCAGGTCGCGGTCCTCGTGCCCACCACGATCTTGTGCCAGCAGCACGAGGAGACGTTTCGCCAGCGCTTCGAGGGCTATCCGATCCGCATCGAGGCGCTGTCGCGGTTTCAGAAGCCCAAGCGATCGAAGGCGATTCTGGACGGCCTCGCCACAGGCGACGTCGACATCGTGATCGGCACCCACCGCCTGCTCCAGAAGAACGTGCGCTTTCGCGACCTCGGTCTGCTCGTGATCGACGAGGAGCACCGCTTCGGCGTCGCCCACAAGGAGCGCATCAAGCAGCTGAAGAAAACGCTCGACGTCGTCACCCTCACTGCAACACCAATCCCGCGAACCCTGCAGCTCGCCTTCACGGGAATCCGCGATCTGTCGGTGATCGACACTCCGCCCGCCGATCGCCTCGCGATCCGCACCCAGATCTGCCGCTCCCAGGAGTCGCTGCTCCGCGAGGTGATTCTCCGGGAGGTGAGGCGCGGCGGGCAGGTGTTCTTCGTCCACAATCGTGTGCGCAGCATTGGCGCCGTAGCCGAGATGCTCGAACGTACGGTTCCCGAGGTGAAGATCATCGTCGCGCACGGTCAGATGCGCGAGCGCGAGCTCGAAGAGCGAATGCTCGCCTTCATGCACGGCGAGGCCGAGGTGCTGCTGTGCACCACCATCATCGAGAGCGGCCTCGACATTCCCCGCGCCAACACGATCGTGATCGACCGCGCCGACCGCCTGGGTCTCGCGCAGCTCTACCAGCTGCGCGGCCGCGTCGGGCGCAGCAGCCAACGCGCGTACGCGTACCTCCTGATTCCCGGACAGGGCGCGCTCACCGCCGACGCCGAGCGTCGTCTCGACGCCATTCAGGACCTGTCGGAGCTCGGTAGCGGCTTCCGGCTCGCGAGCATGGACCTGGAGATCCGCGGCGCCGGAAACCTCCTCGGCGCCGAGCAATCGGGGAACCTCGCGGCTGTCGGCTACGAGACCTACATGGAGATGCTAGAGGCCACCATCGACGAGTTGCGCGGCAATCCTCAGCTCGTCGAGATCGATCCCGAGATCCGATTGCCCGTCGCGGCGCGCCTGCCGGAAGCCTACGTACCATCCGTCAACCAGCGGCTCGTGCTCTACAAACGCCTCGCGACCTGCCGCGACGACATCGAGGTCGATCGCATCCGCGACGAGATCCTCGACCGCTTTGGACCGCTCCCCGACGAAGCCTCGAACCTCCTCGAGGTGATCCGACTCAAGATCCACGCGAGAAGGATCGGAGTGGTAGCCGTCGATCTCGCGCGCGGCGAGCTCGTGATCACGGCAGGCGAGTCGACGAAGATCGACCCCCAGCGACTCACGAGCCTCCTCACCCAGGCAAACCCCGCAGCCCGCGGCATCCGCGTGACCCCGGGCAACAAGATCTACGCCACGGCTCCGAAAACGCGCGGATCCCGCGCGCTCTTCGACGCGGCGCAGAAGTTGCTCTCCAGTTTGGCGGGTTGACGGCGGGCGAAGCGCGCGGCGCGGGTGTCGGTGGGGGTGAAACCACGCCGAACGCGGTGGCGAGATTTCGCTTGCGCGGGGAGTGGCGGCGAGCGTACAGAGTGGTGTATGGGACGCGAGTCGAAGGACGATGGGGCGGCACGAACCCGCTACCCGTGGGACGGAGCGCGTCGCGCGATGCTCGACCAGTTGAGCAACGCTTACGACGATGCGATGCCGGGCGATGTCGATCCGGAGCGCTGGCGCCATCCGGCTCGCCCCGACGCGCGCTATGCGCGCGTTCTCGAGCAGGTGAAGGCGATGCTGGTGGAGATCGACGACGACGGTCGCGTCGTCGACGTGAGCGACACCTGCGAAGCCGTCACGGGCTTCACCCGCGAAGAGTACATCGGCTCGCGGCCGCTCCTCGCTGTTCACGACGACGACCTCCCCGAGGTCGGAAAGCTCGGGTACAAGAGCAACCTCCGCGGCAACGGCCCACCCGTGCTCGTCGTGTTTCGCTCCCGGAAGAAGAACGGACACTGGGTGTGGCACGAGACGAGCTCGGTGCAGATGTTCCGCGCGGAGGACGGCACCGTCCACACGGTTGCCTACGTCGAGGACGTCACGGAACGAATGCTCGCCGAGGCGACTCTGCGGGAGAGCAACGACCGACACCGCGCCGTTCTGGAGATCGGGAACGATGCCATCAGCGAAGTCGACGAAAACGGTGCGTTCATGTACACGAGCCCGAACAGTTTCGAGTTCACGGGATACTCGAGCGAGGATCTCGCATCGATGGACGCCTACGAGCTCATCCACCCCGACGACATCGAACGCGTGCGACGCTTCGTGATTCGCGAGGCAGGAGAAGTCATCAGCATCGAACCCTACCGCTTGAAGGCGCGGAACGGCGAGTGGCTGTGGGTGGAAAGCAGAGGCGTCACCTACCAGCGCGACGATGGTTCGCTCCGGTTTCTGGCCATCAGTCGCGACGTCACCGCGGACTTGAAAGCGCGCGAGGACCGCCACGTGCTCGAAGAGCAGATACAGCAGACCCAGAAGCTCGAGAGCCTCGGCGTAATGGCCGGCGGGATCGCCCACGACTTCAACAATCTCCTCACCCCGATCCTCGGTGCGGCGAGCCTCGCCATGATGGATCTGCCGAAGAACGCCCCCGAGCGCGCGCGCTTCGCAAAGATCCAGAACGCCGCGCAGCGCGCCGCTGTGCTCACACACCAGATGCTCTCCTACGCCGGCGTGGAAGCCCTCGAGATGGAACCCGTCGGCGTATCTCAGTTGGTCGAGGAGGTCTCCCGCCTGCTGGAGAGCGCCGTCTCGGGCAAGACCGTGCTCGCCTACGAGCTTCGCAGCCGCCTCGACATCATCCACGCAGACGCCTCGCAGCTCTCCCAGGTGTTGTTGAACCTCGTCACGAACGCCGCAGAAGCCGTGGGCGACGGCGAGGGCCGCATCACCGTACGCACCGGCGCCGAGCAGGGCCGCGCGGAGCCCCGTGCGACAAACCGTACCGGCGACCTCGCCCCTGGCCCGCACGTCTTCTTCGAGGTCGAGGACACGGGGTGCGGAATCGACGACGCCACCGCGAGCCGGATCTTCGAGCCCTTCTTCACCACGAAGTTCACGGGGCGTGGGCTGGGACTCGCGGCAGCGCTCGGCATCGTGCGCGGGCACGGCGGCACCATCGAGATCGACAGCAAGCCCGGACGCGGCTCCCGCTTCCGCGTCCTCCTTCCTGTAGAGCCCGTCCCGGGTGCGCAGCCCCAGGCCGACCGCGCCGCCATCCGTTGACCCCAGCTCCCGCTTGCTGAGAGGCTGCGCGGCCCGACGTCCGCGTGCAGAATCGCGACGTGCGACAGAAATCGAGCGACGAGAGCTGACGGCCGCGCCGGTCGTGATCTGCGGACGGGCCCGCAATGGTTTCAACGCACGGCGCCCATCCGCGCCAGCGCTATGTCGAGGAGACCATCCGACTCGATGTCGAGCGCGACCGCCATCAGGTTGTAGTAGTTCCCGACGGCATTCAGCCAGGTGATCTCGACGATCTCCCTTTCGTTCCAGTGAGCTCGCAGCCTTTCGAAGGTGGCGTCTGCGACCTTTCGATGGCGCGTCATCTCCTCCGTGTAGGCGAGCAGCGATCGCTCACGGTCGTCGAAGTGAGGGCTCGTCGCGAACTCCTCGAGTGCGCGGAACTTCTCGAGACCGAGCTTCGCCTGCACGACCTGCGCGAGGTGAAGATCGGCGCAGAACCCGCAGCCATTGATCAAAGACGCATGCGTCGTGACGAGCAGGCGCGTCTCCTCGTCGAGGACCAGACCCTTCTCCACCACGGTTTGCATCCGGTAGCCGAGCCTCCCGAGCTTGGGCGAACGCGCGTAGAGGACCTTGAGGGGCGACATCACGGCGCCGAGCTGCCGCCGCGACATCCAGTACGCGACTCGCATGATGAGGCCCCGCGGTTCTTCGATCGGTTGCAATCTCATCTCGTACCCTCCTCGTTCTCGGTTTGTCGCGCGAAGCGCCGCGCCAGCACGACGAGTACCACGGCGGGCAGGTACACGCCGGGCAGGTCGAGCAGCCAGTGAGTGGCGTCGACGGCGCCGCGCAGGGTGTCGAAGACGTGGAGCAGCGCGTGTGCGACGAAGAAGAGCGCCGCGACGGCGGTGGCCGCGTAGCGGTGCGAACCCGGCCGCGCGGCCCACACGAGCGCGATCCCCACCGTGGCAAACGCGCAGCCGATGTCGCGAACGAAGTGGGGATTGAACGGGCCAAAGTCGGGAACGCCCGCCGGAAGGTGTTGGTACCAGGCTTCCGGCGCGACGAGCATCCACGCCGCGTTGGCGAGGGTCAACCCGCCGAAAACCAGCAGTACGAAGCCCGGCGCGTCGACCGGTTGTCGCCCTGTCGTGGCGGAACCCGTCATGTCGTTCCTCCCGGGTGTGTGTTCTGCTGGGCGCGGATGCACTCGGCGAGCCGCGCAACCCCCTCGGCGATGCGCGATGCCGGTTGGTTGATGAACGAGAGGGCGAGGTGACCCGCACAGCGCCCGTCGATCGTGAACGTGTCGCCGCGCGAGTAGACGACGCCCGCGGCAGCGGCGGCGTCCTGCAGGGCATCGGGGTCGACCTCTCGCGGCAGCTCGAGCCAACCGGCGTGCCCGCCCGCGGGTGCGGTGAAGCCCACGCCGTCGGGCATCTCGCGGTCGAGCGCGTCGATGAGGGCGTCGCGGCCCTCGGTGCAGCGAGCCCGCAATCGCCGCACGTGACGCTCGAGCGCGCCGGTGGCGAGCATCTCGGTCACGGCGACCTGCGCGAGCGCATCACTCCCGAAGCCCGCGATCCCACGCACGAGGGCGAGACGAGCGAGCAGGGGCTTCGCGGCAATCGCGTAGCCGAGCCGCATTCCCGGGAAGAGTGCCTTCGAGAACGTCCCCACGTAGACCACCTGCCCGGCGGCGTCGCGGACCTTGAGCGCGGGCAACGGTGGATTGCCGAAACGGAACTCGCTGTCGTAGTCGTCCTCGAGCAGCGGCACCTGGTAGCGATCCGCGAGATCGAGGAGCGCCGCCCGGCGCGCGTCCGACAGGATCGCCCCAGTGGGGACCTGCGCGGCGGGTGTGGTGTAGACGAGCTTCGCGCGGCGGGTGCGGAGCAGGCGCGCGAGCTCGTCGGTGCGCAGTCCGTCTGCGTCGACCCCCACACCGACGAGATGGGCGCCGGCGCTCTGGAGCGCGAGCGTCGCGCCGAAGTAGCCCGGCTGCTCGACGACGGCGGTGTCGCCCGGGTCGATCAGCGCGCGCGCCACGAAGTCGAGGGCCTGCTGGGCACCGCTCGTGATCACGACGTCATCGGGTCCGCAGCGGATACCGCGACCGACCAGGAGTTTTGCGACCTCGGCGCGCAGCGCGGGCCAGCCGAGGGGGTCGCGGTGGTTTGCCACGGACGGCAGGTGGCGAGTGATCGCCTCGCGGTACGCGCGGCGGAGCTCTGCAACGGGCAGACCCTGGACGTCGACCTGGCCGCCCGTGAAGTCGAAGCGCGCGGCGTCGGACGCGGTTTTGTCGGTCGCGCGTGGCGGGATCGTGACGCGGCGGGTGCCCTGGGCGAACAACCCGTCCCACGCGAACTCGCGGCCCGAGGCCGGAGGCGTCCCCGCATCTGCGGGCGCCGCCGCGGAGCGGCTCGCCACGAACGTCCCCTGGCCGACGTGGGACCGCAGAACGCCGTGATCGACGAGCCGCTGATAGGCCTGGGTCACGGTGTTGCGGCTGAGCTGCAGGATCGAGGCGAGCTCGCGAGTCGCGGGGAGGCGCTCGCCCTCTGGGAGCCGATCTGCGGCCACCAGAACGCTCAAATAGTCGGCGAGCTGGAGATAGAGGGGTTCCCGTCGCTCCCGGTCGGGCTGGAAGGCGAGCTCGAGCACGGATTCAACCTATTAGATCCAATTTGATCTGTCAGGTACCAATTTATTGTTTTTTGATGGGTCCAATAGCTTCGCCGCGGGTGCCGTACGCCCGCCCGCCCGCCGAGGCGCAGCAAAGCGGTTTTCTCGAGCCGTGGCGCCGAGCGGGGAACAGCCCCCTCGTGGAGGCGGATGCGCGATTGACGCGCTCGCCGAGTCCTTTTGACGCACGAATGACGCATTCGGCCCGGCGGGCCGGGCCCTGCGTCATCGTTCACCCGGGCGCTGGCGAGGGAGTCCGCTTCGAGCACCGTTGGCCACGGCGATGGCTCCGTAGCCGCGCCGGCATCGCCCACTCTTCCCCCACCCGCGATCGCGTCATCCCGCGAAGGCCCGGAAGAGCACGAACCAGAAGGTCACGCAGCCCGCGTAGTAGGCGGTGCGCAACTCCCGCCACCCGCGACCCCCACGAGCCGCCAGCAGGCCGCTGCACGCCTCGCATCCGAGCGCGAAGAACGCGGCCAGCGGCCCGAGCGCGACCAGCCCGTAGGCGGCCTTTGCCTGGGAATAGAAGGGAGCCTCGAGGACCAGAACGACGAACCCGAGCCCCACCGCCCAGGTGAGTGTCGCGAGGAACGTGAGCGCAACGCGGCGCCGGGGATCCGAGTCGCCGAGGGCTCCGCGGATCGCGCGGGCGGTCCCCCATCCCAACAGCACGCTGCCCGGGACGCCGACCCAATACGAGAGAGCCATGTAGTCGTAGTTCCAGACCGGGTGGCGTTGGGCGGGATTCACGCGACCTGCGACGAATCCGTCGCCCCAGAAGGTCGAGTAGACGCTGTCCCAGAACGACTCGAACCCCGAGAGAAAGGGGTGGCTGAGCGATGCGCCAAAGCTCGTGAAGTACGCGATCGTGTGAAAGCCCGGCTGCTGCCACCAGTTGCGCCCGGAGCCGGGGACGTCGTCCCAGTTCGTCATGAAGGGATCACCGAGAACCCAGGCGTTTCGCGCGTAGTACCACCCCGCGAGTGCGAGGACTGGCAGCGCAATGGCTCCGAGCGACCGCGCTACGGCGGCAGCCCCGCGCCGCTCCACCGCCCACACTTTGCCAGCCACGAAGAACAGGGAGAGCGGCACCAGTACGGCCGACGTGAACTTCGCGAGCAGCGCGAGTCCAAGCGCGGCGCCAACCGCCACCGCCGCGCGCGGCGTCACCTCGGGGAGCATCAGCGCGCGCACGACCATCCAGACGGCGAGCGAGGCGAGGGCGGTGTGGAGCGCTTCGTTGGAAAAATACGCCGAGCTGTAGACGTGCACCGGGAGCAGCGCCGCGAACAAAACGGCCACCGCCTGCACCACCGGCCGATCGCGGAACAACGAGCGCGCAATGCCGAACACGGCGAGTACGCTCACGACTCCCGACAGGAAGCCGATCGCGCGCCGAGCCAACGGCGCATCGGGGGCTCCGAGTGACTCCGCGAGCTCCTGGAGCAGCGCAGCACCGAGATGGAAGAGTGGCGGGTGGAACATGCTCCAGCCGTCGGTCGCGAGGGGAAGGCTCCGCTGCTCGCGGAGGTGATCGACGTAGGCTTGGTGGTTGCGCGCGTCGAAGCCGACGTCGAAGGGAACCTCGACGAACCGGCCGAGGTAGACGAGCCAGACGACGGCGGCCAGGCCGAGCGACAGCATCGGGAGTCGTCCGGGAGTCACCCGACCGAAGCGGCGCAGCGCAAGGGCAGCGAGTCCGCCGAGGACGAAGACACCGAGCAGGGTGTCGCGCTCGCGCGTGAACGCGCGCGCCGGCGCGACGCCGCCGTACGCGGCGGGGTTCTCGCGCGTGTCGTCGGCGATCAGCGCCGCACCCGCGATGCCGCCATCGACGTTCGCGCGCCACGCGGTACCCGTGGCGAGCAGCGCCACGTCGTCTTCGCCGCTCCGCTGCAGCCGGGCCCAGAGGAGTCCCGGGCCGACCGCGTTTCGGACGGTCACTTCGAGCAGAGCCCCCGAACGCATCGCGCCAGCGGGCACGTCGATCCGCAGCTCCTCGCGCCAGCGCTTCGGGTCGAAGGCGCGGACGTTCGGGAGCGGGACTCCATCGATCGAAACCTCGAACGCACCGAACGCGCGCAGACGCAACACCCCCGAACGCGCGGTGGCGTCGGCGGGGCGTTCATCCCCGCGATCGGGGAGGGTCGCCGAGAACCGCACCCGCGGGACGTCGTCGCTCCCCCACTGGTGGAGCCGGGCGTTCACGGGCAACGGCGCCATGATCCATTCGGCGCCGACGTGACTCGAAAGAAACGGCGTCGCCGGTGACACGCAACGGAGAACCACGAACACGAGCGACAGCGGGGCCAGGGCGACTGCCGCCAGCCGTTGGGCTCGCCCCCAGGTCCACTGCATGCCGGCCAGAGTAGCGGCGCCGCGCCCCGGAAGGTGCGGCCGAACCTCCCCGGCACTCGCGGCTTCGCGAGAAAGCCGGACTTTTGGCATCGTGGGATCCGGAGCCGGGCTACCCTGCCGCGATGCCCTTCGCACGGCGCCCGGTCAGACCTCCGACTCCGCTCGCGCGTGCGGCGCGCGCCGAACTCGGCGCCACCCTTGCATGGGTCTTGGCCCTCGTCGCGTCGCTCCTCGTCGTACCGCTGGGGCCCGACCTGCGCGCCGCGGAAGAACTCGTCGACGGAATCGCCGCGCAGGTGGGGAGCAACACCGTGCTCATCTCCGAGGTCCTCCAGATGACCGCGCCTCTGGAGGCGAACGTCCGCGAGCAGGGCGGCAAGGACCAGGACATCGCACGGCTGCGCCTCGAAGGCCTGGAGCGCATGATCGAGTGGCGGCTGATCGAGCAGTTGGTCCGCCAGGCCGAGCTCTACGCCGAAGACGCGGAGGTCGATCGCGCCATCGACGCGATCGCCCAGGACAACGAAATCAGCCGCGACGAGCTCGAGGCGAGCGTCGCCTCGGCGGGCATCTCACCAGCCGACTATCGCGACCAGATCAAGCGCGAGATCGAGCGCAGCAAGGTGATGGGCCTGATGGTCTCGTCGAAGGTCAAGGTCGACCAGGCGGACGTCGCGGCCCTCTACGCCGAGCGCTTTTCCGGGCAGCCCGTCGACGGGGATCGCATCCACCTCCGGCAGCTATTCGTGATGTTCGGCGAGAAGGCGGGAATGACGCGGGACGAGGCCTGTGGCTACGTCGAAGAGGCCCGCCAGCGAGTACTCGCCGGTGAGCCCTTCGAGAACGTGGCGCGACAACACAACGCCATCGTCCCGCAGCGGGGTGGTGACATCGGTTGGGTGCACACGAGCTCGATCGCGGGCTGGATGAAGGGCATCGTCGCCAAGCTCGAGCCGGGCGGCCTCAGCGAGGTCACCGAGCTACCCGTGGGCTGCAATCTCCTCCAGCTCGTCGACCGGCGCGCCCACGAGTTCATCACCCTCGAAATGGCGAGTCCCGAGCTCTCGGCCGAGCTCTTCGCCATTCGGGAAGGCGAGCTGTATCGGGAATGGCTGAACGAGCTGCGCGAGACCACGTTCATCGAGCGGCGCGAGCACTTCTCGAAGGCCGCGAGGATCGGCGGCGACAGCGGATACGGTGCGGCTTCGGCGAAGGAGGGCGAGTCCTCGCCGTGACTTCGGCTCCCGGTGACCCCTCCCCTCCGTCCCTCTCCCACATCGTGGTCCGCGGCGCGCGCGAGCACAATCTCCGCGATCTCGAGCTGCAGATTCCGCGCGACCGACTCGTGGTCATCACCGGACTCTCGGGATCTGGGAAGTCGTCGCTCGCGTTCGACACCATCTACGCCGAGGGGCAGCGCCGCTACGTCGAGTCGCTGTCCGCGTACGCGCGGCAGTTCCTCGAGCAGATGAGCAAGCCAGACGTCGATTCCATCGACGGACTCTCTCCGGCCATCGCCATCGAGCAGAAGACGGTCAGCAAGAACCCCAGGTCCACCGTCGGGACCACGACCGAGATCTACGACTACCTGCGTCTGCTGTTCGCACGCGCGGGTCAGCCCCACTGTCCCGGCTGCGGCCAACCGATCTCGAGCCAGACCGTCCAGCAGATGAGCGACCGCGTGCTCGGACTCGGTGAGGGCGCGCGCGTGCAGGTGATGGCGCCCGTCGTTCGCGACCACAAAGGCGAGTACAAGAAGGAGCTCGACGAGTTCCGCCGCCAGGGCTTCGTGCGCATCCGCGTCGACGGCGAGGTGAGGGATCTCTTCGAGGACATCTCGCTATCGCGCAAGAGCAAGCACACGCTCGAGGTGGTGGTGGACCGCCTCGTCGTCAAAGAAGCAGTGCGCGGCCGCATCTCGGAGTCCATCGAGACGGCGCTCCGCCTGTCCGATGGCCTCGTGGGAATCGACATCGGACCGGGAGACGAGGAGTGGTTGCTGTCGGAGCGCAACGCCTGCGTGGACTGTGGGATCTCCTATCCCGAGATCGCACCGCGCATGTTCTCGTTCAACAGCCCCCACGGCGCCTGCGAGAGCTGCTCGGGTCTCGGCACGACGGAAGACTTCGATCCCGCGCGCGTCGTACCCGATGCGAGCCTCTCGCTGGAACGCGGCGCGATTGCACCGTGGAGCGGCCGCAAGGCGCCGCGCTACTACGCACAGCTCACGACTGCCCTCGCAACGCACTTCGGCGTCGACCGCGACACTCCGTGGTGCGACCTCGCGCGGCGCGTCCAGCGGGGCATCCTGTTCGGAATCAAGGGCGAGCTCGACCTCACGGTGGACCGCGCCGAGGGCGAGGAGAGCTTCCGGCGGCGCTGGGACGGCGTGATGGCCGAGCTCGGGCGCCGCTACGAGGCGGGGAACGAGAACCTGCGCGGCGAGCTCGGTCGCTTCCGCGCGCCGCGATCGTGCGAGGCCTGCAACGGCACGCGCCTGCGCATCGAAGCGCGCAGTGTGCGCATCGCCGACCGCTCGATCGACCAGCTGGCCGCGCTCTCCGTCGAGGATGCGCACGATTTCCTCGAGAACCTCGAGCTCTCCCCCACACAGCTCGCGATCGCCGAGCGCATCCTGCGCGAAATCCGCCAGCGGCTGCGCTTCCTGACGGACGTCGGTCTCGCGTACCTGACCCTCGATCGCTCCGGCGCATCGCTCTCGGGCGGCGAGGGCCAGCGCATCCGGCTCGCCACGCAGGTGGGGTCGTCCCTCATGGGGGTGCTCTACATCCTCGACGAGCCCTCGATCGGCTTGCACCCGCGCGACAACGAGCGCCTCCTCGCGAGCCTGAAGCGCTTGCGGGATCTCGGAAACTCCGTGCTCGTGGTCGAACACGACGAGACCACGATTCGTGCGGCGGATCACGTCATCGACATGGGCCCCGGGGCCGGCATTCACGGCGGTTTCATCACCGCCCAGGGAACGCCCGAGGAGATCGTCGCCAACGAACAGTCGCTGACCGGCGCCTATCTCTCCGGTCGGCGCCGCATCGAAATTCCGCGGCGTCGCAAGCCCGCGAGGCGTGAGATCGCCATCGAGGGCTGCACCCAACACAACCTGAAGGACGTGACGTTGCGCGTGCCGCTCGGCGTTCTGACCGTGGTCACCGGGGTGTCGGGCAGCGGCAAGTCGACGCTCATCAACGACACGCTCTTCCGGGTCCTGGCCGCCCGGCTGCACAACAGCCACGAGGCTCCGGGCGCCTTCCGCCGAATTCGCGGCCTCGAGCACATCGACAAGGTGATCGACGTCAACCAGGCGCCGATCGGCCGAACCCCCCGCAGCAACCCCGCCACCTACACGGGCATCCTCGACGGCATCCGCAGCCTCATGAGTCAGGTCCCCGAATCGCGAGTCCGGGGGTACACGCCCGGGCGATTCTCCTTCAACGTGAAGGGCGGGCGCTGCGAGGCCTGCCACGGCGACGGCATCCTGCGCATCGAAATGCACTTCCTCCCCGACATCTTCGTGACCTGCGAGGTCTGCAACGGGCGGCGCTACAACCGCGAGACGCTCGAGATCACCTACAAGGGGAGGAGCATCGCGGACGTGCTCGAGATGACCGTCGAGGAGGCGCTCGTTTTCATGGAGAACGTGTCGTCGGTGCAGCGTCCCCTGCAGACCCTCCACGACGTCGGGCTCGGCTACATCCACCTGGGCCAGCCGGCCACGACCCTGTCCGGTGGCGAAGCCCAGCGCATCAAGCTCGCAAGAGAGCTCTCCCGCAAGAGCACCGGCCGCACGCTGTACCTCCTCGACGAGCCCACGACGGGGCTGCACTTCGCCGACGTCGAGAAGCTCCTCGAGGTCCTCAACCGGTTGGTCGACGCCGGTAACAGCGTCGTCGTCATCGAGCATCACCCGGATGTCATCAAGACCGCCGACCACGTGATCGACCTGGGTCCCGAAGGCGGCGCGCGCGGCGGCGAGATCGTCATCACCGGTACCCCGGAGGAGGTCGCGGCGCATCCAGGCAGCCATACGGGCAGGGCGCTTCGCGCGCTCTTACCCCTATAAAATTTACGTTGTATTCAGCATATTTTCTGCGGGGTTGAACTACTATCTTGCGTATCACTCGGGTTGGCTTGACAGCGTAAAATTTACGATGTAATCGTTTCCGTCGTGCCGCGTTCGGAGCTCTCCGCTCCCGAGATCGAAGCGTTTCGCCAGCGGCTCTGCGAAGTCGCCGGCGAGCTCTTCGCCCAGCACGGCCACGAGGGCGTGACCCTCCGCGCCATCGCGCGTGAGCTCGGCTGTAGCCCCATGACCCCGTACCGGTACTTCCGCGACAAGACGGAGATCTTCGCTGCCGTGCGGGCTGCCGCCTTCCGCCGCCTCGCGGAGGTTCAGGAGACCGCCTTCGAGTCGACCGACGAGCCCGAGGTTCGCCTCGGCGCCCTCGCGGACGCCTTCGTTGCGACGGCCCGCCGCGAGCCCCACACCTACCGACTGATGTTCGGGATGACGCTGCCCGGCGGCGTGGCACCGCGCGAGCTGGCGGCGGGGGAGGTCAGCAGCGAGCTCGCGCGCGACCGCGAGCGCGCATTTGAGCCGATGCGCCGCGCCGTGGTGCTGGCGATCGAGGACGGGCGCCTCGCCGGCGACCCCGACGCGGTGGCTCGGCTGTTCTGGGCCGGGTTTCACGGGCTCATCTCGCTCGAGCTGGCGGGGGGTCTGCCGGAGGGCGGCCACGACGCCGAAACCTCGGATCCGATCCGTCTCGATGCCCTCGTCTCTCCGATGGAGGACGCCCTCATCGAGGGCAACCGCCCGCGGAACCGGCGCCGGCGCAGCCGTGGGTTCACGTGAACCTGCTCCTCGATCTCAAGATTTTCGGTTGGCTGCTGGTCGGGCTCGGCATCCTCGAGACCCTCCCGATCGGCGTGGCCCTCGCGTACGGCGAGCCGAGTCTCGCCTACGTGACGAGCGCAGCCGCTGCGCTGATCTACGGCATCCCGATCGCAGCAACGGTTCACGTGAAGGAACGCCGGATGCGCCCCCGGGACGGCTTTCTCGTGGTGACGGGAGCATGGATCCTGGCGTCCGTGTTTGGCGCGCTCCCCTACTACTTCACCGAGAGCCTCGGCGTGGTCGATGCGATCTTCGAATCCGTCGCGGGCTTCACGACGACGGGATCGAGCGTCCTCACGAACATCGAGGACGCCCCGAAGGCGCTGCTGCTGTGGCGATCCATCACCCAGTGGCTCGGCGGCATGGGAATCATCGTCTTCACCATCGCCGTGCTGCCGCTCATCGGCATCGGCGGTATGCAGCTCTTCAAGGCGGAGGTGCCTGGACCCGTCACCGACAAGCTCACACCCCGAATCGCGGACACAGCGCGGCAGCTCTGGTACATCTACGTCGGCTTCACCTTTTGCGCGTTCGTCGCCCTGAAGCTCGCCGGCATGGGCTGGTACGACGCGATCTGCCACGCGCTCACCACCCTCTCGACGGGCGGCTTCTCGACCCGCAGCGCGTCCATCGCGGGCTTCGACTCCGCGGCGATCGAGTGGGTGGTGATCGCGTTCATGATGGTCGCCGGGATCAACTTCGCGCTGCACTTCCGGCTCCTGGGCGGGCAGATCCGGCGCGTAGTGCACGACCGCGAGCTTCACCTCTACCTCGGTCTGATCGTCTCGTTGACCGTCGTGTTGAGCGCAGTGCTGTGGAATGCCACCGGATCCTCCAACAGCCTGCGACACGCGGCCTTCCAGGTCGTCTCGCTACTGACCACGACGGGCTACGTGACGGACGACTACGGGGCGTGGCCGGCGTTCGCGCTCTTCTTCGTCGTACCGCTGATGATCCTGGGCGGGATGTCGGGCTCCACGTCGGGTGGACTCAAGACACTCCGTGTTCTCCTCGGCCTGCGCGCATTGCGCACGTTCGTCTTCCGGACCTCGCATCCCACCGCCATTCGCCCGGTTCGCTATGCGGGTCGGGCCGTGCCCGACGATATCCTCAATGGGGTCCTGATCTTCTTCGTCGCGTACCTCGCGATCACGCTCGGCGGCGCCGGCGTGGTGGCGTCAGCCGGTTACGACATCGAAACGTCGATCTCTGTCGGCCTCACCGCCATCGGCAACATCGGCCCGGCACTGGGTGATATCGGTTCCAGTGGTGATTTTCATCGAATGCCCGACTACGTGAAGCTCGCGCTGACCTTTCTGATGATCGCGGGCCGGCTCGAGCTCTTCACCGTGCTGGTGCTCTTCGAGCCTCACTTCTGGAAGCGCTGATCCGAGCCCTCAGAGCAAATCGGTGCCGAGGCGCTCGCGCACGCAGTCTGCGATGGCGCGCGCCACGGCATCGGGTGTTCCAGCGGCTTCGATGCGCACCAGATAGGGGCGGTCGAGGCGGCGATACTGCTCGGCGACGACGCTCAGGAACTCCTCGCGCTCGAAGACCGTCTCGATCCTGGCGCCCCGCTCGCGCACCCGCGCGAGACCGCCCGCGGCATCCACCTCGAGAAGGAGGGCGAGATCCGGCAGCGGGAACTCCGCTTCGCTGCGAGCCAGGATGTCTTCGGCATCGAGTCCACCCGCGCCCTGATAGGCGGCGGTGGACAGGTAGTAGCGGTCGGTGATCACGATGCGGCCGGCGGCGAGCGCTGGCGCGATGACCTCGCGGACGTGGTCGCGCCGGTCGTCGGTGAACCAGGCGAGCTGTTGTTCGGCCGGCACCGCTTCGCCGGACCCCGTCATCTCGCGGATCCGACGGCCCCACCGCCCGTCGGTCGGCTCACCGGTCGTGACGACTTCATACCCCGCCAGGCGGAGCGCCGCGGCGAGGCGTTCGACCTGCGTGCTCTTGCCGGCGCCGTCGAGACCTTCGAAGGCGAGCAGTCGACCCGCGTTCACGCGTTCACCGTGACGCGCCGTTCCCGGGGCGCTCCCCGCCGGTGCGTTCCTGCGCCGCAACCCCGCGAATCTGTGGGAACTGCGGGCGCGCGCGCGCCACCGCGTCGAATGGCACGGCACTTGCTCATGAGGGGAGTGTGCCGCGAGGCACAGCCGTTCCGCCCCTCTAACGGGACCGGGGGCAAACGGCAACCGGGCCGCTGGGCGGGAGCTTCGTGCGGCATGGGCGTCTATTACGGGGTGAGGCCCATGTCGTGCTCCCGCCTGGCGACTCCAGTTTTTTGCGAGCTAGACAGGGATCGCGAAGACGAGCAGCAGGCCGACCACGAGGCCGTAGATCGCGATCGACTCGATGAGCACCATGCCGAGGATGAAATTGGTGAACATCTGGTTTGCTGCCCCCGGGTTGCGCGCGATCCCCGCAGTGGTGTTGCCGGCGGTCAGGCCCTGGCCGATGCCGCAGCCAAGTGCCGCGAGACCGACGGCGAGGCCGGCGCCGAGGCCGAACCCCCAGCTCGAAGCCGCGATACCGCCGCCGGTTTCGACGGCCACCAGCATCTCGGTGTCAGCCGCCAAGGCCAGCACCGGCACGGCCATGAAGAGAAGGCTCCACACAACGAGCTTCCTGAAATGTCGCACAGTTCATTCCTCCTTGGATTCGGAAATCGAACCCGAATGCCGCCCTAGTGCGGCTCCTCGAGCGCGGAACCGATGTAGATCATGGTGAGCAGTGAGAACACGAACGCCTGCAGACAGGCGACCAACAATCCGAGCGCCATGAAGATCGCGGGGACTGCAATCGGTACGAGCCCCAACCAGACAGTCACCACCGTGTGGTCGGCAAACATGTTGGCGAGGAGACGCAGCGCCAAGGTCAGGATGCGCGCGAGGTGCAGCGGCACTTCGAGGACGAGGAAGATCGGCGCGAGCAATCGGACATGGACGTGTTTCCCGAACAGCGTCGTCTCGAAGAAGCTCGGCCCGAGGAACTGGTTGATATACCAGAACCCGTGAGTCCTGATGCCCACGTAGTTGTAGACCGCGAACGAGATGATCGCCCAGGCCGCCGTGGTGTTGATATCGCTCGTCGCGCCGGCGAAGAAGGGAATCAGGCCCATCAGATTCGACACGAGAACGAAGCCGAAGATGGTGCCCACTACCGGGAAGTAGCGCCGCCATTCGTCGCCCATCGTGTCGCGCGCCATCGACGCCAGACCGTCGACGATCACCTCGAAGACGTTGCGAAGGGTGACGCCCTCGTCGGGCAGCACGCCGCCGTCGGACGCAGCGATCTGCCTTCTCACGACCAGACCGGCGCCCAGGAGCACGACCCCCGAGAGCACGGAGGCCTGCACGACCCACGGGATCGTGTCGTCGAGAAAGGAATAGATGGTCACGCGGGATCGTCTCCCTCGTCGTCTTCAGCGTCTTCCGGGTCGCGTTCGATGGCGAGCCAGGGATTCCACAGGTCCCAGCCTTCGTCGTCGGGCTCGAGGCCGGGGGCTGCTTCGTCGATGGGCGGTCGCGTCCGCCAGGCCTCGATGACGGCCGCGGGAATGATGAGCGACAAACCGATCACGAGGCCGACGGGATGCGCGCCCACATAGAGCGCCACGCCGATGCCGAGTGCCAGCAGCGCGAAGCGCGCGCCGAAACCGCTGGCGCCGAAACGGCGCGGCGGCTCGACGGGCGAGGCGAGGATCATGCTGGCCGTCGCACGCAGTCCGCGGAAGTTCATGGCCTCGAGTGCGGCGCCCACCGCGAGGCTGACCGCGAAGCGCGGACTCACGAAAGCGTACGAAGTCGCTACCGCACCCGCCGAAAGCATCAGGTTCTTGCGCAAGATCGAGTCCACGGTTCTCTCAGTCGTCTTTCTCGGGAGCGCTTTCGACCGTCGCCGCTTCTTCGGCTTCCAGGGTCTGCATGGCCCCGCCCAGTCTGTACAGCCGCAACACGAACGCTCCGAAACCGATGGCGAATCCAACCAGTAGGTAGCGGGGCGACGTATCCCAGGTCGCGTCCGCCCAGTACCCGAGCCCGCCGGCGATCAAGATCGACGCGACCGCCTCGAACGCACCCTCGTAGGCTTTGCCCGAGCGTCGCGATCCCGCTTGGCCTGNTCGACGCCCCTCGCCGCTAGCGTTTTCGAGGTCGCTCATCGCCCACCCGATTCTTGAAACGGTTCGCCGATGCAGGCGGCGCGCACGATAGCCAAGCGTCCTCGCCACCTCAATCTTTGGCACGCTCAGAGATTTTGCAAGGCCGCTTGCCGCCGCGCAGTGAGCCCCGGGGCCGAAGGCGGAGGGCACAGGTCGGCGCAGCCGACCGCGCGGAGGCGAACGAAGTCAAAGCGACCGGGCGACGGAGCGCATCGCGGCNCGCGCGGCCTCGAGCGTCGCGTCGATGTCCGCCTTCCGGTGCGCGAGCGACGCAAACGCGCACTCGTAGGCAGACGGCGCGAGGTAGATGCCGCGTTCGAGCATGGCGCCGAAGAAGCGCTTGAAGCGGGCCTCGTCGGCGGCCTTCGCGGCGTCGAAGTTCTCGACCGGGCCCGGGTGGAAGAAGAAGCCCAGCATGCCGCCGACCGCGGCAGTGGCGAGCGGAATCCCCGCAGCGGCGGCCGCCTCGGCGAGACCCTCGGCGAGCCGCGAGGCGGTCGCCGCGAGATTCTCGTAGACCCGGGGTTTTGAGAGCTGTTGCAGCGTGGCAACGCCGGCCGCCATGGCGAGGGGATTTCCAGACAAGGTGCCGGCCTGATAGACCGGCCCTTCCGGAGCGACCTGTGTCATGAGATCGCGCCGCCCCCCGTAGGCGGCGGCCGGCAGCCCGCCCCCGACGATCTTCCCAAGGCACGTGAGATCCGGTTTCACCCCATAGTGACCCTGGGCGCCCGACCACCCCACCCGGAACCCGGTGATCACCTCGTCAAAGATCAAGAGCGCCCCGGACGCGTCACAGAGCTCCCGCAGGCCCTGGAGGAATCCGGGCTTCGGGAGCACGCAGCCCATGTTGCCCGCCACGGGCTCCACGATCACGCAGGCGATCTCCTTCCCCCAACGCTCGAAGGCCTTCTCCGTGGCTTCGAGGTCGTTGTAGGGCGCCTGCACCGTCAGCTCCGTGAAGGCCGCGGGAACGCCCGGGGAGCCGGGGATGCCAAGGGTCGCGACGCCACTTCCGGCGCCGAGCAGCAGGGAGTCGGCGTGACCGTGGTAGCAGCCCTCGAACTTCAGGATCCGCGCTCGGTCCGTCGCGCCGCGCGCGAGTCGCAGTGCGCTCATCGTGGCCTCGGTGCCCGAGCTCACCATCCGCAGCTTCTCGACACTCGGAAGAGCCCCTGCGATGAGCTCCGCCATCTCGATCTCGAGCTCCGTGGGCGCACCAAAGCTCGTGCCCCGCTTCATCACCTCGCGCACCGCGCGCAACACGGCGGGGTTCGCGTGACCCAGGACCATCGGCCCCCAGGAGCCCACGAAGTCGATGAACTCGTTGCCGTCCGCGTCCCAGATCCGGCAGCCCTTCGCGCGATCGACGAAGGGCGGCGTGCCTCCCACGGCACCGTAGGCCCGGACCGGGCTGTTCACGCCTCCCGGGATGACGCGTCTCGCGCGGCGGAGGAGCTTCTGGGAGACAGTGCGATTCAAAGACGCGGTTCCGTCACTCCGGATCGCCGCCCCTGTCCGGGTCGCTGCCGGGGAGGACCTCGCTCGGGTCCGGGTTGGTGCTCGGGTCGGTCTCCGCTTCGCCGCCGGTCTCCGCGCCGTCGGTCTCGGGAACCTCGGTGTCGGCCAGGGGGGCCATCGAGACGATCTTCTCGCCGCTGGCGAGGTCCATGAGCCGCACACCCTGGGTGGCCCGCCCCATCGTCGAGATGCCGGAGACGCGGGCCCGCAGGACCTTGCCGCCGTCGGTGATGAGCATGACCTCGTCGTCGTCCACCACCTGGGCGACACCCACGACCTCGCCGTTCCGCTGGCTCGTGCGGATCGTGATGATCCCCTGGCCGCCCCGTCGCTGGAGCCGGTAGTCGTCGAGGGGAGTGCGCTTTCCGTAGCCGCGCTCGGTGACGGTGAGCACGCAGGCACCCGGCGTCAGGATCTCCATGCCGACGACGCTGTCGCTGACCCCGAGCGTCATGCCGCGCACTCCGGCGGCCGTCCGCCCCATGGCGCGCACCTGGTCCTCCGGGAAGCGGATCGACTTGCCCTTGCGGGACGCGATGATGATCTCCTGGGTCCCCGTGGTGCTCGCGGCAGCGATCAACTCGTCGTCGTCGTCGAGGTTGATCGCGATGATGCCGCCGCGGCGGGGGTTCGCGTAGGCGCCGAGCTTGGTCTTCTTGATGACGCCTTTGTTCGTGCACAGCACGACGTAGTGGCCCTCGACCTCGGCGAAGCTCCGCACGGGGAGCGTCGCCTCCACGCGCTCGCCCTCCGCGAGGTGCAACACGTTCACGAGCGCCTTGCCACGCGCGGCACGGCCGAGCTGCGGGAGTTCGTGGACCTTCAGCCAGTGGGCTCGGCCGCGGGTGGTGAAGAACAGGATGTACGCGTGGGTGGACGCCACGAAGAGCCGGTCGACGAAATCCTCGGTGCGGGCCTCCATGCCCTTGACGCCTTTGCCGCCGCGACGCTGCGCGCGGTACTGCGTGAGCGGATTGCGCTTGATGTACCCGAGGTGCGAAACGGTGACGACCATGTCCTCTTCGACGATCAAATCCTCGGTGCTGATGCCGACGACCGGTGGAGCGAGCTCGGTGCGTCGATCGTCACCAAAGCGCTCGGCGATCTCCTCGACCTCTTCGATCACCACGTCGAGGACCCGCGAAGGGGTCGCGAGCAGATCCTTCAGATCGGCGATCTTGGTGCGAAGCTCTTCGAGTTCGTTCAGGACTCGTTCGCGCTCGAGGGCCGTCAGCGCCCGGAGGCGCATGTCGAGGATCGCCGAGGCCTGTCGCTCGGAGAGCGCGAAACGCGTCATCAGCTGATCGCGCGCGGAGGCGGTGTCCTCGGAACCGCGGATGATCGCGATCACCTCATCGAGGTTGTCGAGCGCGGCCGCGAAGCCCTCGAGCAGGTGCGCACGGGCCTCGGCCTGGGCGAGGTCGTAGATGGCGCGGCGCACCACCACTTCGCGCCGGAAGTCGAGGAAATGCTGCAGCACCTCTTTCAGCGCCAGCGTCTGCGGTCTGCCGTTGACGAGCGCGAGCAGGTTTACGCCGAACGTCGACTGCAGGGGGGTCTGCTTGTAGAGCTGATTGAGGATCACCTCTTCGGGAGCGTTGCGACGCATCTCGATGACGATCCGCATGCCCTCGCGGTTCGACTCGTCGCGCAGGTCGGTGACGCCGTCGATCTTCCCCTCGCGCACGAGGTCCGCGATGCGCTCGAGGAGCATCGACTTGTTGACCATGTACGGGATCTCGGTGACGACGATCCGCGGTCCGCGCCTGTTCTCCTCGAAGTCGGCGCGGGCGCGCACGGTGAGGAGGCCGCGGCCCGAGGTGTAGGCGCTCCGGATGCCGTCTTTTCCGCAGATCATCGCGCCGGTCGGAAAGTCGGGACCGGGCAGCACCTCGAGCAGGTCGTCGGTCGTGCAGTCGGGTTCCCTCGCCACCATCACGAGCGCCGCGACGAGCTCGCGCAGGTTGTGGGGCGGGATGTTCGTCGCCATGCCGACGGCGATGCCCGACGAGCCGTTCGCGAGAAGGTTCGGAAAGCGCGACGGCAGGACCACGGGCTCCATCGTGCCGCCGTCGAAGTTCGGCGCGAAGTCGACCGTCTCGCGGTCGATGTCGCGCAGCATCTCCTCAGCGAG
>JABSQW010000678.1 GCA_013215605.1 Myxococcales bacterium | reverse complement strand
ACGTCAGCCACTTCGACCTCTACTCGGCGTTTCCGTCGTCCGTACAGATCGCCGCAAACGAGCTCGGCATTGCGCACGACGATGCGCGCGGCCTGACCGCAGCGGGCGGCATGCCGTTCTTTGGCGGTCCGGGGAACAACTACCCGAGCCACGCCATCGCGTCGCTCGTGTTGAAGCTCCGGGAAGAAGGTGGCCTGGCGTTCGCCCACGCGAACGGTGGCTTCCTCACCAAGCACTCGGTGGGTCTATACGCCACGGCGCCCCCGCCGCGGGGCTTTGCGGCCGCCGACACGAGTGCCGCGCAGGCCGAGATCGATGCAGCCGCCCTGCCCCTCGCACTCGAGGCCGACGGGGACGCTCGGGTCGAAGCCGGTACAGTCGTGTACGACCGCGACGGGTCCGTGTCGAGCGCTCCGGTCATCGCCACGCTCTCGGACGGGCGTCGAGCGGCCGCCCAGGCCGAGCCGTCGCAGCTCGAGGAGCTGGCGGGTCAGAGCCTGGTGGGCCGGACGATCCGGCTGCAGGGAAAGCCGCCGATCTACACGCTCCTGGATCACTGACGGTGATCTACGAAGTCCCCGACTCGATGAAGGACGAGGACGCCGCCGGCTTCATCATTCCGGTGCACACCGCGTACCACGCCGTGCACAGGCGGGGTCAGGTGCAGTCGGGCGAGACGGTCCTGGTGCTCGGTGCCGCCGGGGGCGTGCCGTCTTCGGCCGTCCAGCTCTGCGCCGCCGCGGGATGCCGTGTCATCGCCGTGGCGGGCGGATCCGAGAAGGTCGCCTTTGCAAAGGAGCTCGGCGCAAACGTCGTGATCGACCACCGGCAGGAGGACTTCGCGGAGGCAGTGCTCCGCGAAATCGGCCCGGCGGCGATCGACGCCATCATCGACTTCGTACAGGGTGAACCGTGCCAGCGCGCGCGGCCGCTTCTGGCCGTCGAGGGTCGGTACCGTTCGACCACGACCCGCGTCATTGGCATCGAAGACGTACCCGCTGCGCTTCGCGACCTCGCGGAGCGGCGCACGATGGGGCGCGTCGTCGCCCGGTTTTGACCGTCCGCCGGCAGTCCCCCGGAGACTGGGCTCTCCAGAACGACATCGCGGCTCTGGGCCGATCGGCTAGGCGTCGCCCTCGGAACGAGGCTCGTCGCTCGAATCGCTCGCCTGGCGACTGCGCCGCTGCTCGTCCTCGCCCTGCAGCTGGTGCTTCCGCCGCTTACGACCCTCCTTCGAGCGATCGATTCCCACGAGGGTGCCTAAGGCGACAACGCAGGCCGAAAGACCGAAGCCCACCTGCTTGATCAACCTAGAGACCCGGTTCTCGTTCTCTTCCGCGTCCTGCGGCCCGGCGACAATCTCCTCCTCGAGACGATCGATCTCGTCCCAGAAGTCGACCGGCGGAGAGGAGGTGTCGGTATCGACTCTCGTGGTCTCGGGAGCCACGGCGACGTCCAACGGCGCACCCCGATCTCCCGGATCGTCGTTCGGCACTTCTTCGAGCGGACCGCTCGAGACATGCGGGATCTCGTTCGGCGACTCAGCGGGCTCCGGATCGCCGTCCGCAGAGCTCCCTCTGGGCTCCGAGCGTTCGTTCGACAGCTCCGTCATCACCGGCTCGGCGGGTTCGGCCAGGTTCGCGATCAAGGGCAGCGCCGGCTGAGCGCTGTCGAGCGTCGAAGAATCCAGTCCGCGCTCCCGCCCCGAAGCCTGTATATCGTCGAGGTTCGGCGCTTCCGCGACGTTGACGTGGAAGGTCGTCTCGATGAAGGCTCCGCTCGTGTCCGTTGCGCGAATCGTGATTTCGGATTCGCCAAAG
The DNA here is from genome assembly GCA_013215605.1 of Myxococcales bacterium. Taxonomy (GTDB): domain Bacteria; phylum Myxococcota_A; class UBA9160; order UBA9160; family SMWR01; genus JABSQW01. The sequence continues at coordinate 569 of JABSQW010000678.1, read as the reverse complement.
GTATGCGTCGCCAATTCGAGTCTGAGCTCGCCGCTGGCGGCGTCGACCGTCGTCGCTGCGAACAGGTTGGGTTCCGCGACGTTCTCGACGGTGAACGTGAGTTCGCTGTCGAGATCCTCGGCGTCCGAGAACGCAGCGAAGAGGTCGATCAACGTATCGCCGGCATTCTCCATCGTCTCGATGTCGCCGATGCCCGAGGTCTCCGGCGTGTCGTTCACCGTGACCCGGAAGGTCGTCTCGATGAAGGCGCCGCCGGAGTCCGTCGCGCGGATCGTGAGGTCCGAGACGCCCGGTGTATCGGCCGCGTAGGCGAGGGTCAACTCCTCGCTGCCGGCATCGATGGCCGCGCTCGAGAAGAGCAACTCGTTCGTGTTTCCTTCGATCGTGAAGGTCAGCTCCGAGTCGAGGTCCTCGGCGTCGGAGAATGCCGCCAGCAGGTCGACCACCGTGTCGGGGGCGCTCTCGTTGACCGTGACGTCCGTGATCCCGCTCGTCGTGGGCGTGTCGTTCACCGTGACCCGGAAGCTCGTCTCGATGAAGGCACCGCCGGAGTCCGTGGCGCGGATCGT
>JABSQW010000677.1 GCA_013215605.1 Myxococcales bacterium | reverse complement strand
GTAGGTGTCGTACTCGACGTCGACGTAGGCGGCCGTCAACCCGCCGCGGACGATCGGCGCAAAGGTGGCGGAGAAGCTCATGATCGACGTGAGGATCTCGCTCCCTTTCGGCAGGTCGAGCAGTTCGACGGCCAGGTAGAGGGCGGATGTTCCCGAGTTCGTCATCACGCCGTAGCGCTTGTCGAACATCGCTGCGACCCGGCGCTCCATCTCGCGAACCCGGGGCCCCACTTGAAGCTTGGGGGTCGTGCGGAGCGCTTCGACGACCGCGGCGATCTCTTCCTCGCCGTAGATCGGGTTCGCGTACTCGATGGAGGTGGAGGGGCTCATTGCAGGTCTCCTCGGTGTTTGGGATCGGGAGTCCCATCATAACGCTCGCAAGCCGAGCGCGTATGCAGGACCTCTGCCAAGGGAGGGTTCTCGCGATGCGCCCTCGGAGCACGGCATGCGTTCGAGCGCGAGCCCTTTCTCCGGACATCCGCGCCGACATCCCTGGGGTGCGCTACATCCCAACCCAGACCGAGTTCGTACAGGAGCGCGATCCCATGGAAATCGGAGTGGGGCTTCCGACCAATCTGCGCAACACCAGCAAGGCACTGCTGCTCGAGTGGGCCCAGCGCGCCGAGGCCGCGGGCTTCGCGTCGTTGTGCATGGGCGAGCGGCTTACCTACGCGGGCTACGACTGGGTGCTCGCGCTCACCGCTGCCGCCGCCGTCACGTCCCGGATTCGCCTGCTCTCCAACGTCGTGATCCTGCCCATCCACCCGGTGGGAGTCGTTGCCAAGCAGAGCCTCAGCCTGGATGACTTCTCGGGCGGCCGCTTCAGCCTCGGGGTTGGACTCGGCACGCCGCTCGACGACTACGACGTCGCGCCGTCACCCCGCGCAGGGAGAGGCAAGCGCTTCGAGGCGAGCATGCGCACGCTGCGGAAACTCTTCGAGGGGGAGTCGTTGATCGAGGGCACGCGCGCCATCGGTCCGCCCCCGACGCGCCGGGGCGGTCCCGAGTTGCTGCTCGGCTCGAACGGTCCGAAGGCACTGCGCAGGGTAGGGGAGTTCGCGGACGGGGTCGTCACCTGGAGCTTCGGCGCCGACCCGCGCGAGGCGCGCGGGATGTTCGACATCGCGGAGGACGCGTGGCGCGAGCACGGCCGGCCGGGGTCTCCGCGCCTGGTCTGCGGCTGCTACTACTCCGTGGGAACCCGCGCAAAGGACGACCTCGAGGCCTACTTCCGCGACTACTACCCGGGTGTTCTTCCGGGTCAGGTGGACGACCTGCTCGCAGCCGTCCGCACCGTGACCCCGGATGCGATCCGAGACGTGGTGCGGGGGTTCGAGGACATCGGCTGCGACGAGTTCATCTTCGTGCCGATCCAGCCCGACATCGGCCATCTCGACGGGCTCGCCGAGATCGTCTGTTGACGGGGAAGCGGATCGACGGGTGGGTCCGCGGCCGCGAGCCCTGGCTGTTGCTCGATCAGCGCGAGAGTTCGAAGCCCTCGTAGCCGTTCGCCGCTACCTCGTTGCATTTCTCCACGTAGGGCGCGTAGCCGAGATAGGGCATGAAGACACGGGTCTTGCCGGGGACATTCGTCCCGACGTACCAGGAGTGACATTTCGGATAGAGCGTGCCGTTGGCGACCTCGTTGACGTGGGCCACCCAGGCCGTTTCTGCCGCTCGAGTCGCCTCGATTCGTTCGTGCCCGGTTTCGTGGAGATACCCGAGGCAGTCAG
>JABSQW010000676.1 GCA_013215605.1 Myxococcales bacterium | reverse complement strand
GTACGCGAGATAGAAGTCGAGGTCGGCGATACCGTCGCGCCCCGTCAGCTCGCAGTAGCGGTCGATCCACTGCGCCGCCGTCGGGATCCCGAGCGCCTCGAGCTCTGTGTCCGTTGCCTTGAGCCACGCGCTCCCCGGCGAGACGCGGTGCGCAAGGTGATAGGTCACGTCCCCCAGCGGATGTCCGAGCGTCGCCAGCTCCCAGTCCAGGACCGCGATGATCCGGGGCTCGTCGGGGTGAACGATCATGTTGTCGAGCTTGTAATCACCGTGGATGATGGTGGTGCTGTCGTCATCGGGGACGTTCTCGGGCAGCCATTCGATGAGCCGGTCCATCGCCGGGATCTTCTCGGTCTCCGAGGCGAGATACTGCTTCGTCCAGCGGCTGATCTGTCGCGCGTAGTAGTTGCCGGGCCGGCCGAATTTCTCGAGGCCGATCGACTCGGGGGCGGTCGTGTGGAGCCGGGCGAGCACCTCGAGCATCGACTCGAACAGAGCGCTTCGCTCTTCGGGTGACTGCCGTCGCAGCATGGAGTCCCAGAGCACGCGGCCCTCCACGCAGCTCATCACGTAGAACATGGTGCCGATCACACTGTCGTCTTCGCACAGGATGTGCGCGTGCGGGACCGGGAAGTCGACGCGATTCAACGCGGAGATCACGGCGAACTCGCGATCGACGGCGTGCGCCGATTTGAGAAGATGGCCGGGCGGCTTGCGACGCAGGACGTATGTTGCCCCGGGTGTCTTCAGCTGATAGGTCGGGTTCGACTGACCCCCTTTGAACTCGCGGACCTCCAGCGGGCCATCGAAACCGGACAGGGCGCTCTTCAAGTAGGTGGCGAGCTTGTCCACATCGATCCTGTGTCGATCGCTCACCTCGCGCGTGCCCGTAAAGCTCTCTGAGAGATCCAGCTCGTTGCGTGAGGTCATGACCTACCCTGCGCTAACGCGCGCATCGCCCTTCCGGCGTGGCCGCCCACGGCCCCATTCTAGTTCGACTTCTCTGGATTCGTCGGGGTCCGAAACCGCGCGATCTTCTCGTTGATTTCCGTCACCAGGGAATCGAAGTTCCGGCGCTCCAACGCGGAGTAGTAGACCTCCCGGTGGCGCCAGACTTCGCTGCGCCCTCCAGCGATGTGAAGGTCGATGATTCGCCAGTCGCCGTCGACCTGTCGCAGGCGGTAGTCGAGTTCGACGTCACCAGCGTTGGGCCGAGCCAGCCGGGCATGGACCATCACCTCTTCATCCGACGCGGGCTCGACACCGAGAGTCTCGAAGTTCTGACCCGAGAAGCTCGGGTACTCGTGCGCGTACTTGGAAGCCCAGTACTGCCGCGCGAGGGCGACCCACCGGGTCCGCTCCTCTGTGTCGAGCCGCTTCCATCCCCGCAAGATGGAGGTGCGCGCGATCTCGGGGATGTCGAAGGTCTCGTCCTGGCTCTTCGCGATCCGCTGAGCTCGTCCCTCGAAGCCGAGTTCGTCGGATCTCACCATGCAATCGATGAGTACGGCATGAAAGGACTCGACGACGCTGCGTGGGGCCGGGCTGGACGAGGACTCGGCCGCTTGACTGGGAGCCGGCTCGGAGGCGAGGACGCCTTCGGCGATCACGCAGAGCAGACCCAGCATCACGACGCCGGAGAAGAACCGAGGAACCCGGGACAGCCACTTCGGTATGGCTCCTGCAGCTTCATTTTTCAATGAGGGATACCCCCGCGGAAGATCGCAAGCCCGAAGCCCCATCAGGACATCAAGTTCGAGACCTCTTTCTCGACGCTGGTCCCTTCGAAAAAGCTCGGATCGGCCTCGGCCCACAGGGTTGCCGAGTTGACAAACGTGAAGTCGCGGAAATCCGATTTCGTGAGGAGCCCCTCCTCGACCAACTCCCAGGCTTCCTCGACCGTTTCGTTCATGTCGGTCACATCCCAGTGGCCGATATCCGAGCTGAAAATCGCGCGGATCTGAGCGCCGAGCGGATTGACGCGCCGGTTGAAACCCATCGCGTTCATCGGGTCGTCGGCCTCGCAACCGAACCGGAAGTTGCGCTCGAAGATCTGGCGAATGTCCTCCGCGCTCTCGACACCCGTCCCGGCAAAGTCGTCTTGAAACGCACCCGGTTCGGCGAGGTGTCGAAATCCATCCTCGAGTTCGTCGTAATGTTTCTTGAAGCGCTCCGATCCGTGGCTCCGGAAGAGCCCTGCGATCAGCTCGCGGTCCATCGCGTCGGGATCGTATTCTTGAATGCCCGGTACCCCGCGCTTCTCAAAATGCCCGACCAGGTCCGAGTAGAGATTGCAGGCCCAGGCCACACCGCCTTCTAGAAACGCGCAGCGAAGTTCCGGAAAACGGTGCGGAACACCGTGCATGAACATCGTCCGGCAAGTCGCCTCGCCGGCCTGCGCAAAGTTTCCAAGGTGATTGTAGACGTAGTTGGTCTGAGAGGTACGGCTGCCCCAGCCCATTGCACTCGAATGGAACGTGGGCGCAACACCAAGTTCGACACACTTCGCCCAGACGGGATCGTAGTCGTAGGGACTGTCGGGTCCGAAAGCGTCGACCCAGCGCGCGCCACTCGGCAGATCGGGCCCAAGTGGCCGATAGACGAGCCCGCTCAGCAGGACCGCCTTCAGCCCCAGCTCGTGGCGGCAATACTCGAGTTCCTCGATCGCCTCGGCGGGCTCGTGCATCGGGATCATCGCAACGGGTGTGAGCCGATCCGAGTAGGGCTCGAACATCTCCGCGGCGCAGCGATTGAATGCACGAGTCCCTGCTCGCCGCAGGTCGGGCTGGGGGAGACCCATCGCCGTGAGCCCCATCGTCGGGTAGAGCACCGCGAAGTCGATGCCAAACTCGTCGAGCCGTTCATACAGAAGATTCGGCAGCATACCGGTCGCGCGGTCGCGTGTATTGCGAGTGGGATAGGCCCACCAGGTCATCTTGAAGGCGCCCATCGCCTTCTGTTCTTCCGGCGACAGAGCGGCGATCTTGCCGGGGGCCGCCATAACCGATTCGAATTCTTCAGCGAGCTTGCGTCCGCCCTCCGCCACGAGGAAGTCACGCACCGCGGGCAGGAACTCGATGATGTGACCGTCGGCATCGATCACGGGATGACCGAGCTGCGCGCGAATGGCACTCGAGGAAAGATTGGGCATCGCTGACTCCATACTACTCTGCAGCGCGCCAGGCGACGTCTTGGACCTCTACCCAAGCGCACACGGGCTCGCTCATGAGACGCTACAACGCGTGGATCGGAGGCGCCCGTGCGCTAGCCAACCCGCGACCGCACGCGGAGTTCGACCACTGGGGAGCCGTTGCGGTAGGGTCAGGCCATGAGTGACCCGTGTTTTCTCTACGGCTCCCACGCGTCCTACGTGACGGCGAGGACTCGCAGCTATCTGCGGAAGAAGGGCATCCCGTTCGTCGAGCGCCTGCCCGCCCATCCGCGTTTTCGAGAGCACGTCCGACCGACGACCGGCAGCCATCGCATCCCGCAGCTGGAGTTCCCCGACGGCAGCGTGATGCAGGATTCGGTGGCGATCTTGGACGCGCTCGAGGCGATTCACCCGGAGCCCCCGGTCTATCCGCCGGGCCCGCGGCAACAACTGGTGACCCGCCTGTTCGAGGTGCTCATCGATGGCCTGCTGGCAAAGCCGGCCTGGCACTACCGCTGGAACTTCATGGAGCAGAACTACCGCTTCGTCGGTCGCGAGTTCGGGCGTTCCTTCAAGCCCCAGGGCAGTGACGAGGATCTCGATCACTACGGCCGGATCATCGCGGACCGCATGGAGGGGAAGCGCGAGAGCATTGGCGTCACCGAAGCGGTATTTCCGGCGTTGGAGGCGATCTACGCCGATGCGCTGGACCTGCTCGAGGCCCACTTCACCACGACCCCCTACCTCTTTGGAGGCCGGCCCAGCGTTGCCGACTTCACCTTGATGGGGCCGCTCTTCGGTCACCTGGCGCGGGACCCCCACCCGGCCACGCTGATGAAGCTGCGCGCACCCCGGGTCTTTCGCTGGGTCGAGGCGATGAACTCTCCCGAAATCCAGTCTCCCGAGTTCCCCGATGTCCCGCCCGAATTTGCCCCGGACGACGTCCTGCCGGGTCAAACGCGAGAGTTGTTGCGCCTGTGCCTGCGTGATTCGGGAAACGACCTGCCACGCTGTGCGCTCCTCTTCAACGACTGGGTCGCCGACAAGACCGCCTGGCCCGCCGGCTCCGTGGTATCGAAGGAAGCGGACGAGCCGTCGGTCGGAAGTTACGAGACTTCGCTCCGCGGCGTGCCGGTTCGCGCCAGCGCCGGCCTCTACCCGTTGTGGGTCCACCAGCGAAGCCTCGACTGGTTCGCGTCGTTGGATGAAGCCGACCGCGCGGCCGGTCGGGACCTGATGATCGCGTGTGGCGGAGAGGCGCTGCTCGACATCCGGCTCGACCGCCGGCTCACGCGTGTGGAGAACCGGATCGCCCTCGGCTGACCACGGACTCGGCGGAGCGTAGCCAGACTCGTCCGTTCGGCGCATCGAGGGTCTCGTCATCCGGTTCAACGAGCGCTGAACCCTCTGCGCAGAGTAGACTGCTGGGGAAAATTCAGCCGACGTAGCGAAGGGAAGGAACCGCATGGGAAGCAATCCGTTCAAGGACCCCGCGTGCACCTGGGGCAACCCACCGCGAGCGGGTGAGTGCGACCCGTATCGATTCCTCGAGGAGGCCATAAGGAATCTGCTGCGTGCGAACGTGCGCGATGGCGCCGTGGCAGATGAGATCCCCTGGGCCCCGGTTCGCAAGCCGCTCGCGGAGAGCCGCATCAGCGTGGTCTCCACCGCCGGGCTCAACATGAAGGGGGACACTCCCTTCGACATGGAGACCGAGCGGAAACGGCCGAGTTGGGGCGACCCCACCTGGCGGCGTCTGACGCGCGACGTCGGGGTGGAGACGATCGAGGCCAACCATCTCCACATCGAGACCCGTCACCTGCTCGCGGACCTGGACGTCTGTTTCCCGGTGCCGCTGCTGCGCGAACTCGAGGCGGAGGGCGTCGTGGGCGAGGTTGCGCCCAGCCACTACTCGATCATGGGATTCCAGGGCCCCGATCTGCGCCGGCTCGAGCCGAGTTGCGTCGCGATCGCGGATGCGATGGTCGCGGAAGAAGTGGACATTGCACTCTTCGTGCCCGTCTGACCGCAGTGCCAACTGACGGCCGGTCTGGTCGCACGAGAGGTCGAGAGGCGGGGAATTTCGACGGTGGTGCTCAACTCCATCTGGGCTTTCCAGCGGATCAGCGGGCAACCGCGCGTGGCAGCGATCGAGTTCCCCATGGGACGCGCGCTCGGGGCGGTCGGCGAGGCGAAGCTGCACCGCGAGATCCTGCTGGCGGCCCTGGAGGTCTTCGAAACCGCCGAGGAACCCGGCTGGGTCGAGCATCTCCCCCATCGCTGGCAGCACGACGACGACAGGACCTGGCTTCCGGACCCGCCGCCTCCCTACCTGCTGATCATCCGCGAGAAGTGGCGGGAGATGGTGGAACGGTCGCGCAAGCGCGCGGGCGCCTAGCGCCCGATCCCTCGCTGGGTTTGGGCATCCAAAGAACCCTCCTGGGGCGGTGGTGCCCCCGCGCCGGAGCCCGCGGTCACAGCCGCCCGACGCGCAGGTTCTCCGGCACCCACTCCGGCGATCGCTTCTCCGCGAATGCGCCCATGCCCTCGAAGGCCTCGCCGCTCTTGAACAACGACCAGTGGAAGGACATGCGGTCGACGTGGCCGTAGTTCTCGGTCAGCGCGCGCTTGACGAACATCCGCGCTTCCGGCGCGCTGCGCAGGATTTGCTCCGCCGCCTTGCGCGACTCGGCCATCACTTCGTCGTGGGGCACGACCCGTGAGATGAGGCCAATGCGCAGGGCCTCCTCGGCGTCGACGGTTCGGCCCGTCAGCATCATGTCGCGCGCCACGGCGACGCCCACGTGGGCGGGAAGGTAGGCGGCGTAGTTCATGTCGGCGATCCCGCGCACGAGTTCGGGTACGCGGAATGTCGCGCGTTCACTGCAGACCGCGACGTCGGACATCATCGCCGTCAGCAGCCCGCCCCCCCAGCACATGCCGTTCACCGCGGCGATGACCGGCGCGAAGCTCATCCGCACCTCCTCGAAGGGCACGATGTCGCCGCCGACCATGTACTCCTGGTGGGGGTTCGGGTCCTCGGCCTTGCCGCGCAGCTCCCCGCCCGGCGCAAACACGTCGCCGGTCCCGGTGATGATGAGCGCCGTCGGCTCCGGGTAGGAGTTCACCAGCTGGACGGCCTTCTTGATGCCGTAGTACATCGCGCTCGTCAGTGCGTTCTTCGACGACGGTCGGTCGATCGTGCACAGGGCGATGTGGCCGTCGCGCTCGTAGCGCAGGAAGGGGGTTCCGAGATCCGCGGTCTCCGGCATGGCTGCCTCCTCGTCGTTGGAGCCGCTAGCCTACTCCGGCGGGTGGGCGGAGCGCGCGAGATTTCGTACCGACCCGGTCTGCGCGATCTAGAATCGAACGCGGGAGACCCCCATGACGGCCAAGCCGCTCCAGTTCTCGCTCCACTACGACTTCCGCAATCCCGCGCCCTGGCACGAGCCTGGCGAGCGTCGTTTTGCTTCGCTCCTCGAACAGATCGAGTGGGCGGAGCGCGACCTCGGCTACGACGCTTTCTCGATCCCCGAACACCACTTCGTCGACTTCGCGAGCTCGCCCCTCACCTTGGCCGCCGCCGTCGCGATGCGCACCCGACGAGCGGCGATCGGCACCAACGTGCTCGTCCTGCCCGTGCATCACCCGCTGCGGTTGGCCGAGGATTGCCTGACCGTCGACGCGATCTCCGGCGGACGCTTCCGGCTCGGGGTCGGTCTCGGCTATCGCGGCGCCGAGCACGCCGCCCTGGGCACGTCTCTCGCGGAGCGCCGGGACCGGGCCGAGGAGGCCCTCGGAATCCTGCGTCGCGCCTTCGCCGGGAAGCCCTTTCGTCACAGCGGTCGGTTCTACTCCTTCGAAGAGCTCAGCGTCACGCCGGAGCCGGTGCGCTCGGGGGGACCGGAGATCTGGATCGGCGGCCTCTCGGCGCCGGGCATCGAGCGCGCCGCACGGCTGGGCGACGGCTACCTGTGCGCTTCCGTCGAGGCCATGTCGGCCTACGTCCTGGCGCGCGGGCGTTTGGGTGAGCCACCCGGACGAGCGCTCGTGATGCTCTCGTGGCTGGTGGACGAGGACCCCGAGCGCACCTTCGCGCGCGTCGGTGAGCATCTCCTCTACCACTACCTCCAGTACCGCGAATTTGGCATGGACCACATCCCGGCCTTCAAGACACCGTCGGAGCTCGTGTCCTCCGGCTTCGTGACCCTCCACGACGGGCCGGGCGCAGTAGCGGCGCTGCGCGGCATCGTCGCGGCCGGCCCGGTAGAGGCCGTCGAGCTCTGGGCCGTGGCACCGGGTGAGGGCGCGGACGACGCGGCGCCGCGCCTCGACTACTTCGCGAATCACGTGATGCCCGAATTCCGCGACGCTGACGCGCAGAGTGCGAGCTAGCGGGGAGTCGTGACCGGGCCACACCGGTTCCCGATCGTACTGAGCCTCCTGGAAGAACTTCCTCGAGCGGGTCGTTGGGCCGGGACCGCCGAAGGTTCTGGCGCGCGAGGCCTTCGCTCGGTGGGTCGAGGATCTGGTTGGCCAGACTTCCGCCGGTGTGGTTGCCACCGCCACACACCGTCCGCGTCGGGTTCGGCGCCGCCGCGTGCTTTCAGCGCGGCGAAGGCCTTTGCGAAGTCCGACATCGTCATCGAAGAGGGTGGCCAGCAGACCGTCGTTCTGGGAAGCTGAGCAGCTGCGCACTCGGCGGAGCAGGCCTCCGCGAGATGCAGCCACCTGGAGGACCGTCATGACCGCAAGCGCCGAACAGCTGGCACGCCGAGTTTGTGAGAGCTGGAACGATTTCACGCCGGACGACTACCACTCGATCTTCGCGGAGGACTGCGTCTATCAGAACATGCCGATTCCCGGTGTGAACCGCGGACCGGACGCCATAGCGGGAGTGCTCACTACCAT
>JABSQW010000675.1 GCA_013215605.1 Myxococcales bacterium | reverse complement strand
TTGAAGGTGGCTGGCTGGCTAGATGAAGTTGTAATAATTGTAGTTGTAGTAATAGAAGTGGAAGGGTTAGTGGTAGAAGAAGAAAATACTTTAACGAGCCAAATACTCTAACGAGCCCCCCCACTACGGTTTAAAACAGGGGGTGACCCCGTCATGTAAAATTTTGGTGGTCTACCTGACCCATTGTGCGATGTTTTGACCTAGTACGATGTAGTAGGTATGTTTCTAGCACGTTTCTATGTCAAATTAAATGTTTTTAACAGTTTTTGAATGATTTTGAACCGTTTTTGATCCATTTTAACCAACGAATTCGTCTTTAGTGAGTCAAAGTCTCCACATCCACAAGATTACCCAAGATCTACAAAAATCATCCAAAATCGCCAAATATTACATCATCAAAAATCGCATGTCTGGCACAGTGTGTGATACCTTGACATAGTGCAAGGCAATACGTATGTTTCTAGTACTTTCATGTGGTTTAAAACAAGGGGTTAAGGTCCAGAGATTTTATTAAGGTCAAGAGGTTTTGCCATCATAGTTGTTTATTTCCTAAGTTTCGATAGTTTTTTTACATTACTCCGACTGGAATAATGTATAACGATCGAAACTAGACCAACCTAATTTTGAAATATCATTGAAATACGTATTTTTGTGGATTTGGGGTGGGCCAATTGGCCCACCTAAATTTGGTGGTTTTGGCGGTTTTTGAAAACCTTCCCGTGGGCCGATCGGGCCCATATTCCAGGGTTTGGTCCAAAATAGTAGTACAACAAAACCCTGAAGTATGGGCCCGATCGGCACACTGGAATGTTTCCAAAAATCACCAAAACCACTGATTTTTGAGGCTATTTTTCTTGAGCATAGAACTATGATGTTTTGCGTACCATTTTTCTTGAGGCCATTTTTCTGGGCCAGGATCCATCATCCATCATCCATCATCCATCATCCATGATGGATGATGATCATCCAGATGGATGATGGATGATGGCCTCAAAAATCACCAAAACCACTGATTTTTGAGGCCATTTTTCTTGAGCACTCACCAGTTGAACATTTTTTAATTATTTTTTGGGTCATGTCCATTTTTTAAAAATTTATTTTTTAGAAACTAGCGATTTTCTGGCTTCAAAAACTGATACAGGATCTATCACAGGATCGGTCACAGAAAAATTGGATAAATTGGGAAAAAATGAGTTGGGATCAGATCGTTGTGCCCCCATCAACAGTGGGCCGAGGACAGATCAATTTGACACTATTTACTCACATTTTTTGGCTAAAAATCGAACAGTCTCAAAATGATCCAAAATGGTTTGAAACCTCACCCATTCACCTCCAAATGACATTAACAAATCGTTTTAACACCATTTATAGTGTCATTTGCGGTCAATCACGGACCTGTACAGCCACCAGGAGGTCACTCACATTCATCAAGTGTTCATTAATGATATTTCATGAAATTTTTCCAAAATACAATTTTTTGTTTCGTAAAAACAGTCTCAAAATTGTCCCACGAAATTGTTGATATTGGGCTCCGAACATATAGTAGGAGTTGGTCAGCATGCCACATCTCTGGGGTATATGTTTAGCTGATGAGGTGAAGAGATTGCCCGGGGAAAGTTCCGTCCGACCAGTATTGTGGAAGTTAGAGTGCCAAAACCACCTCCTCGTTGGGACCGATTTTGGTCCCAAGGTCGCTTCCAGGATCGCTCCCAAAAAATGTGCATAAATAGGGTCAAATTGACCTGTCA
>JABSQW010000674.1 GCA_013215605.1 Myxococcales bacterium | reverse complement strand
CGATGAGCGCGTCGGGATACGGGACCACGTCGGCGGGCCAGTCCTCGGGAAGCGAGACGGCTCCGAAGCCCGCGCAGCCCATCACGGACGCTGCGGACAGTGCGGCCAATGCGAGCAGCACGCCCACCAGAGCGCGGGACCGGCGCGGCGAACCGCTCCTTCGAGGGCGCGAGTTGGGGTTCGGTCGTTGGGCCGGTGCGATACAGGCGGAAATTACGGCGGCTCCTGTCAGCGGCTCACTCGCTGTTCGTCGAATCGGCACCGTACGTGCGAGCGCATCTGCGCGGCCCGGTCTGGCGCCACACGGTAGCGGGTCAGCGCCGGGCGGGCGGCCGACCCGGCGTCCATGAGAGTCGTCGCCAGCTCCGGATTTCGCTCAGGAGCGGGGAATCAGTCGGAAGAGCCAGACCGAGCCGACAGCATCGCCGGACGGCCGGTCGAGGGAGTATTTCTTCGCCAGCTTCGCAACCGCCCGGTCGAACTCGGCTCCGTCGCGCACGCGATCGGCGCGGAGCTCGTAGAGGGCTTCGCCGACGCGCAATCGCACACGCGGATCGGACAGAACGTGCTGGACCCACGCCTTCTCCTGGGGGTCTCGCGAGGGGACGTAGAAGTCTCCGTTGCTCGCAATTCCCCAGGTGGTCACCGAGTAGGGGCGGCTCGGGCGGGTCTCGAGTTCGAACGTTTCGAAGCGATCGGTGAACGACCAGTCCGACACCGGTGCCGCGGTGAGGTCTCCCTGGAGCTTGCCGCCCGGGATCGGTCCGATGGGTCCGATGGGCGACACGGCGTCGCAAGCGCAGAGCGCGGCTGCAATGACGCAGCACAGCGAAGCGGCAGCGCGAACATTGGGGCGGGGCCGAGTCTTTGCCATCGCCAGCTCTTGTCGGCGCATGTAGGGGGCCCTCCGCCCGTCTCGATCGAGGTCCTGTTGCGGGGCCGCGAGCAAATCGTAACACCCCGAAGCGCCATCGATGTGATTTCCGGCGCCTAGAGGTCCGGGGCCCCGGCCCCCCCCGGCGCCAGCACGTGTCGCTCGCTGGCTGGTCCCGGGGGCGGCCGGTACGCTGGGCCGGATGCTGCGTACCGGGCTCGTCCTCTTCGCGATTGCGGTTGCGGGATGTGGAGAATCCCCGCCCCCTCGGCTGCTGCTGCTCATCACGGTGGATACGCTGCGCGCGGATCACCTCGGAGCGTACGGCGACGATCGCGGGATGACGCCGGAGCTCGATGCGTGGGCTGCGCGAAGCGTGGTGTTTCGGTCGGCCTACGCGGCTTCCTCGTTCACGTTGCCCTCGGTCGCGGCGCTCATGACCGGCCGGCATCCGGAAGCGCTGGGATTGTGGAACAACGAGTCGCGAATTCCCGAGTCGGTCCCCACGCTTGCCGCGGTGCTGCGCGCGAAAGGCTGGCGCACGGCCGCGGTCGTGAGCAACTGGGTGCTGCGCGAGTCGACGGGAATCGGGCGCGGATTCGACGTGTTCGACGACGAATTTCCCGACCAGGAAGCCACGCGGGGCTGGCCGGAGCGGCTGGCGCCCGACACGACCGACGCCGCGCTCGCCACGCTCGATGCCTGCACGGGGGTCGACGCCCGTTGCTTCCTGTGGGTCCACTACCAGGATCCTCACGGTCCCTACACTCCGTCGGACGCTCGTCGTGAGCGCTGGCTCGCGTCCGAGCGCCTGCGGGACGGCGGCGCGCAGATCCTCGAGTGGAGCCGCAACGACGCGGGAACCGGGGGAATCCCCCGCTACCAGGTCCTCTATGCCCGGCGCGATGTCGCCTTCTACCGGGCCGGGTATGCGGGCGAGGTCAATTCGATGGACGCGGAGGTCGGCCGGCTCCTGGCCGGGGTCGAAGCGCGCGGACTCACCGACCGTGCGGTGCTCGCGTTCACCGCGGACCACGGCGAGTCTCTCGGCGAGGACGACCTCTGGTTCGCCCACGGCGAGCTCTTGAGCGAGCCCATCATCCGCGTGCCCCTGTTCGTAAGCGCCGGGTCGCTGACGCCCGATGTCCGCGACGACATCGTATCCGGGGTCGATCTCTTCCCCACGCTCGCGCGGCTCGCCACGGGGCAGGCCGCGGCGCCGGCCGGCGAGGCGCCCCCGGGCCGGGACGTGTTCGGTCCCGACGCCGCGCGGCAGTCGAGCGTCCCCTTCCTCTCCTCACTCGGTGGGAGTAGCGTGCCCCGTTATGCGATCGTCGACGGCGACTACAAGCTCGTCGTCTCCGATCCGGCTGGCTCCGGCGACGCGGCGCTATCGCATCGGGGAAGCGATGCGCCGGTGTCGACCCTGGACGCGAGGGAGATCGCGGCGTCGCTTCGCGAGCGTCTCGACGCGCAGCGCGCGAGCCTGAGGCGCCTGGCGCCCGAGCGCCAGGAACTCACGGACCAGGACCTCGAACACTTGCGATCGCTCGGCTACGCGACCGAGTGAAGGAGGAGTGGGGTGTGCGCGGCCGAAGTCCCAAGGGACCCCGTCGGGCTACTCGACGTATCCGAGCGTCTCGAGGTTTTCCAGTGCGTCGGCGTCGAGCGATTGGGCCGTCGGAACGGCGTCGTCGAGCCCTTCGATCCAGGCGTCGAGGTCCTCGACCATCCGGTCGTAGATCACCGGGTAGAGACCGGCGACGTTGTCGCGCTCGCCGGGATCGAGGTCGAGGTGGAAGAGCTCGTTGCCGATTTCGCGTTCCATGCGCACGAACTTCCAATGCCGCCAGCGGATGCCGTACCCCGGCCCGCTGACGTTCTTGTGCCCGAGGCGGTCGCGCCGCGAGTAACTGCGGCGCTGTAGGAAGATGCGGCGGTTCACATCGGCTTCGACCTCGGCCGACAACACGGCGGAGAGGTCGCGACCGCGAAGCCCGTCCGACGCGGCGTCGAGCCCGAGCAGGCTGTAGAGCGTCGGGGCAAGGTCGAGGAGCGAAACCGGTGCGGTCACGCGCAGCGGG
>JABSQW010000673.1 GCA_013215605.1 Myxococcales bacterium | reverse complement strand
CACCTGATCGGTGATGTCGAAGCACTGCTCCGACTCCTTCGACGCGATGGTAAACACCTCTTTCACGAAAGCTCCTCGGAGCCTCGGTGGACCCCTCTCAGACCCGGCAGGGCGTCGAGGCTCTCGGCGTTGTTCTCGGCCTTGTAGCGCTCGAGCCCTTCCGGTCCCTTCTTCTCCGCCCACGCGACCATTTGCGTGCGCTCTCCCTGGTACTCGTAGAGGGGAACCCCGTAGCCGCACGAGTCGGAGATCCGGTGGACGTCGACGACGATGACGGAGCGCACCCCGTCGTACTTCGGGAAGTTCGCGGCGAGCTGGTCGAAGCGCGGATCGTCGGGCTCGACCGCTTCAGCGCGACCGTGCAGTCGCAGGATCCGCGGCGGGCCCTCGAACGCGGCAAACATGATCACGATGCGACCGTTCTCGCGAAGGTGAGCAACGGTTTCGATCCCGCTGCCGATGAGGTCCAGGTACGCGACCTGCTTCGGACCCAGAATCGCAAACGACTCGAGGCCCTTGGGGGAGAGGTTCACGAGCCCTTCTTCGGCCAACGGAGCCGTGGCGACGAAGTACACGTGCTGCTTGCGGATGAATGCCGCGTTTCGTGAATCGATCTCGGGAAAGACGTCGCCCACGGATCCTCCTCGCGCGCTGCGACACGATAGCGTGGCGAGGTCCTGAAGGTCCGGCCGGGCTCAGCGCGGTCATTCCTTCGGCCCGAGGAGTTCGTCGATGATTCGGTTCCGCTCAGCGTCGTCCAGGGTCTGGAGCCTCTCCCACGCGGCGCGCAGGCGCTGTCGCTCGTGCTTGTTCTTCCCTCTCCACCGCCTGGCGTTCTCCTCGATCCGAATGCGCTGCGGCTCGTCGAGGGAGCGCAGCTCGGCGAATGTGTCCCGGAGCTCTTCCTTCTCCTCTTCGCTGAGCGACTGAAAGCGCTCGAGCTTCTGCTTGAATTCGCGACGCTCCGCGACGGAGAGGTTGCCCAGCCGCTGACGCACGCGCCGTCGCTCTTCGTGGCTCATCTCGCCCAATTGTCGCCGCAGCTCTGCGCGAGCCTCGGGACCCAGCTTGTGGCCCTGGCGCCGGAAACGCTCGCGTCTGATCTTGCGGGCCATCGTCCGTTCGAAGAACCGCCTTCGATCTCCCGGTCTGGCGTCGCGCATGTGTTCGCGAAGACGCTCGCGCTCCGCGGGACTCGCGTCGATCCAGATCTCCCGAAACCGCCGACGCTCGGCGGGCGTGGCGTGGCGCATCTGCTCGCGGAGCAGTCGCCGCTCCCTCTCCGGAAGGGCGCCGAACTCGTCGCGGAGCTCCTGGCGCTGACGACGCATCGGTTCGGGCCGCTTGTGAAAGTCGTCGTGCTCCTGCTTCGCTCGCACCGATCGATCGCGCGGCTGAGCGGACACCGCGAAGGGCGCGCCGAGCTCGAGGAGCAGGACACAGCCGAGCGCGATCGCCAGCACGCGAGCGATACTGGAGCGGGCCTCCATCAGCTGGCCTCCTCGTCGAGAGCGACCAGACGTTCGAGCAGGCCGAGGTTGGCGATCACGTCGAAGTCCTCGATGGTGTCGAGGTCGAGGGTCAGCGCGATCTCCACGACCTGGTCCGCGGACGAGTCGTCGAAACTCGCGAGCAGCTGACCCGTCGCGGCGTCGGAACCACTGGGGGCCGGACCGACGGGATCGACCGCCGGACCACCTTTCTCCTCGGCGACGAGGACCCGATCCGGCACCTCGGGGACTTCGCCGGGGTCTTCGGGCGTGGGCACCGGTGCGACCCGCGACTCGGTATTCGCGACGACTTCCTCCGGCGTCGTGCGACGAGTGGACTCCGGGCCCGCGGTGGAAAGCAGCAGCAGCGCGAGACCCGCCGCGACGGCTGCCGCAACCGCGATACCGAAGCCGGTGCGCGTGGTGCGACGCACACCCGTGCGTTGCGACGGCGAGCGACGGCGACGCCGCAACGGAAGCGGGGTCGCGGGCGGGCGCACCTCGTCTTCGGCAATGCGCGACTGCAGCCGCTCGTACAGATCGGAAGCGGGGAGCGGTGCGGGAGCTTCGCGCAGCAGAACGTCGACGCCGCGCAGGGCATCGAGTCGTTCGTTGCACAGCGCGCACGTCTCGAAATGCGCCGCAAGCTCGTCGGAGCGGCCGGGCTCGAGCTCGCCGTCGAGGTACGCCGAGTAGTCTTCCGCGAAGCCGTCGCAGGGTGTGATTTCCGTCATCTTCCGCCTCCCGGAATTTCATCCGATCGCTGGGCCTGGAGCCGCCCCGCCAACGACGATCGCGCGCGGTGCACGAGGGCCTTCACCGCTTTCTCCGTGACCTCCAGGGCCAGGGCGACCTCCGCGTATGAGAGTCCGTCGACCGCGGTCAACAGCAGTGCCGCCCGCTGCTTCTCCGGCAGCGCCGCGAGCTGCTCCTCGACCGCCTCGGCCACGCGCCGCGAGTGGACGACATCGTCCGTCGCGGGCATCTGCGCTGTGAGTTCGGGGGCTCCATCTTCATCCGTGCTTCGGTGCGGGTCCCGCTGGCGGGGACGCCGCAGTTCGTTCAGAGCCAGATTCGTGGCGATCCGGTACAGCCAGGTCGAGAATTTCGCGTCGGGCGAATAACGATCGCGCGCCCGGTAGACCCGGAGAAACACCTCCTGGACGAGTTCTTCCGCCACCGCCTCTTCGCGGACCATCCGCTGAACGAATCGCAGCAGCCGACCCGACCAACGCGCGAAGAGCACTTCGAACGCTGCGGCATCGCCGTTGCTGAACGCCAACATCAAGGCCACATCGTCGTTGGGCCCATCGTTTGAATCGCGCCCGCCGCAGCCGCTCGGCCTGCCCACTTCCGCCTCCGCCTGAGGGTTCAACCCATCAGCCCCGGAAGAGTTGCGGTCGCGAGATTCCCTCGGGCGCTGCCCGCCCCCGGAGGAAGCGGGCGGGTCCTTTAGCGGCGGAGTCAGCGGGCCTTCCCCGGGATCACGGCGCGAACGGAGCCAGGAAGTTCAGGAGGGCCGCGTCGAACGCCTCGGTCTGCTCGAGATTGGCGATGTGGCCGGCGCCGGGAATGCACACGTGGGTGGCATTGGGAATCCGCTTCGCCATCACTTCGGCGGCGCGCAGAAAGGGCTCGTCCTTCTCGCCCACGAGGACGAGCGCGGGGACGCCGATCTCACCGAGGCGATCGATCACAGGCGCCGCGGGACCTGTGATCCGCCGGGCGAAGTATGCGAGTCCCTTCGGGTTCTGCTCGGCGATGGCGTTGCCGGCCGCCACCGCGGCGGGTAGCTCCGGGCGCAGCCCCACGGTGGTGATGCCGGCTCGGCCGTCGACGAACTCCCGGAGACCGCGGGTCTCGATGAACGAAGCCGTCCGCTCGACCTGCTTCACCCACGCGGCAGCGGCCTTCGGGTTCTTGAAGCCGGGACCGCTGTCGATCAGCAGCAGCGCACGCACGCGGCCCGGATCGTCGAGGGCGAAGTGCAGCGAGGCGAGCCCGCCGAACGAGAGCCCGCCCACGATGGCGGGCTGGCCGGGTGCGGCCCACTCGAGCACGCGCCCGAGGTCGTCGACCACCTGCTCGAGCGTGTACGCCTCGGGATCGTCGGGCGATTCGCTGCGCCCGTGACCCCGATAGTCCCAGAGCACGGCGCGAAAGCCCGCCGCCACGAGGGGCTCGACCTGGGGACGAAAGTTGACGTGGGTGGTGCACAGGCCGCAGGACAGCAGCACCGGAGGTCCCGAACCGTGCGCCTCGGCATACAGGGCGACTCCGTCGCTGGCCCGGACGGTCGTCACGCGGTGCTCTTGATCTTGTCGCGCAGCGCTTCGGCCATCTGGTCCAACTGGCTCTGCATCGGTCCGCGGATCGTGAACTCGGGGACGAATGCCTTCGTGGCGCCGTCGTACTCGATGTGCACGCGCGTGCCCTTGCCCCGGGCTTCGAGAGTGACCGTCCCGATGAGCTTCTTCCACACCCGGCCGTCACACACCTTCGAGAAGGAAACGCCGTCGTCGTCGAAGGTGAAGTGGAACTTCGCAGTTCCCTCCTGGCCGAGGGCAGTGTAATGCGTGAGTACCGTACGGCGGTTTCCGTCGGACTTGATGATGTCGACGCGGGCATCGGGAAACAGATCCTGGAGCGTCTCGTCGCAACCGACGACGCTCACCGCCGTTTCGCGCGGCACTTGGACGTCGAAGTGTTTTTCGAGATGCATGGCGACCCCCACCTGCGAACCAGACCATCATCGCACGCTCAGTGTATCTCCACCAGAAACGGCGGAAGCAGCTGCGGACTGCCGATACCCAGGGCCACCGCCGCAAACCACGCATGCACCGACCGCATCGCCTTCGGAACCGGGAGCACCGGCGTCGGCGCGACCGAAAAGTTCTGCATGGCGGCGGCGAGCTGCTCGAACACGGTGCGCGGCGGCGGATAGGGGATGAGCGCGACGTCGGCATCCGGGTCGATCCCGACCAGCTCTCGCGCCACGGCCACCGCCTCGCGCAGACCGCCGACCCGATCGATGAGGCCGAGTTCGGCCGCCTGCTCCCCGGTCCACACCCGACCGCGCGCCACTTCGTCGACCTCGTCGATGCTGAGCCCGCGTCCGTCGGCCACACGCTGCACGAACAGCTCGTACGTCCCGGCAATCTCGCGACGAAGCAGCTCGCGGGCGCTATCCGACAGCGGCTCCGAGGGAGAGAAGAGGTCGGCGAGCGCGCCGCGCTTTAGCGTCTCGACCCCGATGTCGAGGTTCTCGAAGAGCCCCGTCAGGGTGGGGCGGGTCACGAAGACTCCGATCGAGCCCACCAGGCTGGCGGGCGGGGCGAGGATCGCGTCGGCCGCGCAGGCGACGTAGTAGCCGCCGGATGCCGCGACGTCGGAGAACGACGCCACGAGCGGTTTGCCGCTCTGTTTCGCCCGCTGACTGGCACGCCACACGATCTCGGCGGCGAGCGGACTCCCGCCCGGGCTGTCGATGCGAAACAGGATCGCGTCGATCGCGGGATCGTCCGCGGCGTCTTCGAGCGCCTCGCTCACGGTATCCGACGTCAGGCGCTGCCCTCCCGAGGCCGACTGCGTCCCGCTCCCCATCACGACGTTGCCGCTGCCGTACACGAGGGCGAAGCGTTTCTCCGGCTCGAAGCCGAGCGTCGCGGGGTCGACCTTCGCGTAGTCCTCGGCCTCGATTCGCGGTGCGTCGCCGAACGTGTCGAGCAACTCGTCCCAGTGCATGACAGAGTCGACGAACTTGCGCTCGACCATACCCGCCGGTGTCGCAGCCGGAGCGTCGATGGCGGCCTGCACCTCCGCTTCGGAGAGACCTCGCATGGCGGCGATACCCGCGACGAACTGTCCATGGGTGGAGTCGAGGATCGAGTTCGCCATCTCGCGGTGGGGGTCGGACATCGTCCTACCGGCCAGCATTTCGCCAGCGCTCTTGAATTCTCCGATGCCTTCTACCTCGACACCGACGCCGTACTTCTCCCAGAGGCCGCCGAAGAAGAAGAAGTCCGCCGACAGCCCGATGATGTTGGCCGACGCGCCTGGCGACACGAACACCTCGTCCGACGCGCTCGCGAGGTAGTACTCTCGATTTCCGCCGGCGATCGAGACCTCGAGAAACGAGACCGTTCGCCGGCCCGCATCGGAGAGGGCCCGGGTGGCCGAGCGCAACTCCTGGATCTTCGCCCAGCCCATCTGGAGGTCGCGAATCCGGAACACGACGGTGGCAATGCGATCGTCGCGCTCGGCCTTGCGGAGATCAGAGAGCAGCGACGCGAAGGTCTGGCTGCGGTCGCCGAGCAGGCGCCCGACGAAGGACGGCTCGGCGGCCTCCGTATAGCTCCCCGCGATGACGACCACGAGGGTCGAACCGCTTTCGACGGTCGGTCCGCGATTACCAGTGAACATGCTCCACACCACGAACAGTGCGAGGAGCACGAACAGGATCCGCAACAGCCTCTTCATAT
>JABSQW010000672.1 GCA_013215605.1 Myxococcales bacterium | reverse complement strand
TTGCAGGGTGGTGAGACGACCGCGGTCCGGATCCGCAGCGGTTTCGAGTACACGTTCGAACCCGGCTGCACGATCTTCGACGAAGGGGATCCGGGCGATCAGCTCTACGTGATCCAGACCGGCGAGGTGGAGCTGGCTCGCAAGGGCGTCGCGGGACAGCGGGTCGTCGCGCGGCTCGGTCCCGGGGAGTTCTTCGGGGAGCTCGGGGTGGTTCTCGACCGCCCCCGCACCACGAGTGCCGTGGCGGTGAGCAAGAGCCGCGTCCTGCAGCTCGACCGCGAAACCCTCGAAGACCTGTGCATGGAGCAGCCCGAGATCGCGATCCGGATGATCCGCATTCTGGCCGGCCAGCTCATCGATTGCGAACAGCGGCTCGCGGCCCTCGGTGTCGACGATCTCATGCGATCCGTGGTCCGCGTGCTCGTCCGCCGCGCCGAGTCGCCGACGGGCACCGGAGTCGACGCTGGCGCGGAGGGAATCCGCATCCCCGTGACGCTTCGCGGCCTATCCGAAGCGGCTGGCGTGAGCTTCCTCGAGGCGCACCGCCTGCTCCATCAGCTGTTCGATCGCAAGGTCCTCCACCTCGTCAACGACTGTCTGATGACCCCGGACCTCGAAGCGCTCACCGCCTGCGTCGATTAGAAGCACGACCCGAGACCTCGACTCACGCAGCAGCGAGCGGTAGGCGGGTGTAACCCGGATCGATCCGGGCTCGGCGCGGATCGCGTCCCCGCGATCGCGTTGGCTGGCTCTGGTTGGCTGGGGTAGGGTGGCGCAACCCCCCGACAGCGGTCGCTTTCGTCGGCCCATTCGCGTCTCGGGGGCGGCGTCGACACGGCTCCCTGCGGTCGCACGCGCGCGCGCCGGGATGGAGGGACGCCCGTGGGGCGGTTGGGGGGCGTCGGGGTCGGGGTCGCGTGGCTGTGTCTCGCGGCGCCCGCTGGCGCCCAGGTGCTTCCGAGCGACCTTGGCGATGAGCCGGTGCGGCTGTCCGCCGACAGCGTGGTGTTCGACGCGAAGCGCGATCTCTACGAAGCCGAGGGCAACGTCGTCGTCACCCAGGCCGGGCGCGAGATCCGCGCGGACTGGCTCGTGTTCCACGAACCCACGGGGGAGGGCGTCGCCACCGGCGACGTGAGCATCCGCGAGGGGCCGGACAGCCTGACGGCGAGCTTCCTCCAGTTCGACGTCGACACCGGACACGGTGTCGTGTTCGACGGCAATCTCGACTCCGAGGGCAGCGGCTTCGAGATGCGTGGTGCCGAGATCGCGAAGACCGGTGACGAGACCTACTCGTTCGTAGACGCCACGTTCACGACGTGCGACTGCCCGGATCGCGGGGACCGCGAGCCGTGGCAGTTCTCGGCCGCCGACGCGGACCTCGAGATCGGCGGCTACGCGACCGCGCGCAACGCCAGCTTCGACGTCCTCGGTGTGCCGACGCTGTGGCTGCCGTGGCTGGCCGTGCCGGTGAAGACCGAGCGCCAGACCGGACTCTTGCTGCCCGACCTGGGCGTGAGCAACCGCAACGGATTCGAGCTCGGGCTGCCGTTCTTCTGGGCGGCCGCCGATCCCATCAACGTCACCCTGACGCCGCGCTGGCTGCAGAACCGCGGCTTCAAGGGGGAGGGGGACGTCGAGTACGTGGTGGGTCCGCGCTCGCGCGGCGACATCTACGCTTCGGTGCTGCGCGACGACAAGATCGTTCCGTTCTCCCGGGCGACGCCCTACGGGCGCAATCGCTGGGCCGTACTCGGGCGCCAGGATTTCTTTCTGCCGTCCCAGGCAGCCGCCCTTCGCCTCAAGGCCGACTTCGCGTTCGTCTCCGACAACCAGTATCCGATCGACTTCGACGAGCTGAGCGATCGGCGCAAGGATCGCTTCCTCGAGTCGACGGCGTTTGTAACGCGCGCGTTCGGATCGAGTGGTGGCGTCGGCGCCGTGGCCTCGATGCGCTACGCGGACGACCTGCAAAACCCGGACGACCGCGATCGCGACGACTTCCTGTTCCAGCAGCCCGGCGCGACGGTCACTGCGCTGCCGCGGTCGCTGCCCTTCGCCGAGTTCCTGGTGACATCGTTCGATGCCGACTACGCGTACTTCGGGCTGAACAGTCGCGATTTCCCGGCCTGTTGCGGGACGACGCCCGGCGCGTCCCCCATCACCAACGCCGACGGGCTGTTCGTGGACACCGGCATCGACGGCCTGCCGAACGGACGCGAGAGGGTCGATGGCGTGTTCAGCGACCTCCACAAGGACGACTTCACCAGCGGCGGGCCCGAGGGCAACGGCGTCTTCGAGGAGGGCGAGTTGCTCGCCGACCGCGGGCACCGCGTCGACCTCTGGCCGCGTCTCGGAGCGCCGCTGCTGCTGGCCGACCACCTCGAGCTGTACCCGGAAGTGGGCTGGCGCGAGACCCTCTACGAGAGCGACGCCCGCGGCTTCGAGCGGCGGGGGATGTTCACGGGCCGCATCGACGCGCGCACGCGGCTGCAGCGGAGCCTCGGCCGCCTCGTGACGCACATCGTCGAGCCGCGCGTCGGCTACGCGGTGGTGACGTCACCCGGACAGGCGGGCCACCCGCTGTTCGTCCCGCGGACGCGAGTGCCCCAGGATCGACTGCGTCAGTTCGAGTTCGAGAACGTCGTGGCCGACCGCGCGGACCGGATCGAGGCGTTCAACGGCCTGTCGTACGGTGTTGCCAATCGCTTCTACCGCCGCGTCTCCGCCGGGCGCGCGCCGTCGCTCCTCGCGGACATCTCTCTCTCGAACCAGTACGACTTCGAACGGGGGCGCTTCGGAGCCATCTATCTCGATGGGCGTGTGCATCCACTGCCCGGCGTGAACGCCAGCGTGGGTCTCGGCGTCGATCCCGAGGCTGGCGACGTGAGCGAGGGCCTCGCCGACGTCCGCTACGCGCACCCGGCGGGTCATATCCTCCGCCTCCAGTACCGCTACCTCCGCGACATCCCGGCGTTCTTCGAGGATTTCTCGGTCCAGAACGAACGCTTCGAGAACTTCGTCGCAGTGCGCCGGGTGAGTCAGGGGCACATCGCCACCCGCTTGGCCCTCACCGCCCAGTGGTCGGCCCGCTACGCGATCGTCTACTCGTTCGAGGAGGATCTTCTGGTGGAGCAGGGTGGAGCCCTCGAGTATCTGTCGCGCTGCGGCTGCTGGAGCGTGGGCGTGGCTCTCGCGCAGTCGCGCAACCGCGGTCTCTCCGTGAGGGTCCTCTACCGGATCGTCGGTCTCGGAAACGCGAGCGGCTCCTCGTTGGGCAATCTGGGTTTGGTTGACGGGTCCTGAGCTGTTTGATAACTAGCTAGAGTTACGAAGTTTTTTAGAACCCCCGAGAACCCCGGTTCGGTAGTGGGACCGCCCATGCAGCGGTCGACTGTCGGATCACCTCTCCTCCCGGACTTCGCCCGGTCGGTGTCATTGCCGAGTGGGCGCGCCCGATAGAAGGCCACGTGTTTCGCCCGTCGCAGGAAGTGTTCGAAGAGCTCGCGACCCGCGGCAGCCTCGTCCCGGTCGTTCGCGAGATGCTTGCCGACATGGACACGCCGCTGTCGCTGTTTCGCCGGCTCGACGACGGGCGCACGAGCTTCCTGCTCGAGAGCGTCGAGGGAGAAGAGAACTGGGCCCGCTACAGCTTCATCGGCTGCGGCTCCCGGGCGATCTTCCGCGCTACCGGATCGGACGTGGAGTGGGTCAGCGGGGGCGACGAAGCGAACGTCGAGCGCCTCCACGCCGAGGGCGATCCTCTCGAGATCCTCCGCGAGCGTTTGAGCGCGCTGCGGGTCCCGCCGCTCGAGGAGCCCGGGCTGCCGCCGTTCCTCGGCGGCGCGGTCGGCATGGTCGCCTACGACTGGGTGCGGTTCGTCGAGCGGATTCCCGATGGGAATCCCGACGTCGCGGGTCTGCCCGATCTGTGGTTCTCGTTCCCCGAGACCGTGGTCGCGTATGACAACGTCCGCAAGTCGGCGCTGCTGATTCGCCACGTCGACGTCGGACCGGGGATCGATGCCGCGGCCGCGTACCGCGAGGTCACCGCCGAGCTCGATGCGCTCGTGAGGAAGCTGCGCGAACCGCTTCCGCGCGAGCCCGAACAGGTGCCCGTGACCGCGCCGATGGACGTGCAGCGCAGCGTGTCGCGCGAAGAGTTCCACGAGGCCGTCAAGCGCGCGAAGGATTACATCGAGGCGGGAGACGCGTTCCAGATCGTGCTGTCGCAGCAGTTCCGCATCCCGTTGCAGGTCGATCCGTTCACGATCTATCGCCAGCTGCGGCTCGTCAATCCGAGCCCGTACCTGTTCTTCGTGCGCTGCGGCGGTCCCGTGTTGATCGGCTCGTCGCCGGAGAGTCAGGTGCGGCTGCAGGACGGCCAGATCGACCTGCGCCCCATCGCCGGAACTCGCCGGCGTGGCGACACCCCGGAAGAGGACCTCGAGCTCGAGATGGGTCTGCTCGCCGATCCGAAGGAACGCGCCGAGCACCTGATGCTCGTGGACCTCGGGCGCAACGACGTCGGGCGGGTCGCGGAGATCGGCAGCGTCGAGGTGAACGAGTACGCCGCGGTCGAGCGCTATTCGCACCTCATGCACATCGTGTCGAACGTGCGCGGGCGCCTCGTGGAGGGCCGCGACTGGCTCGACGTCCTGCGAGCGACGTTTCCAGCCGGAACGCTCTCGGGGGCACCGAAGGTGCGAGCGATGGAGATCATCGACGAGCTCGAGAACCTGCGCCGCGGCGCCTACGGGGGCTGCGTGGGCTACATCGACTACTCGGGAAACATGGATACCGCCATCGCGATCCGGACACTCGTCATCAAGGATGGCGAGATCTTCCTGCGCGCGGGCGCGGGCATCGTCGCTGACTCCGACCCCGACTACGAACACGAGGAGTGCGCGACCAAAGCGCGTGCGCTCGTGATGGCCATCGACCTGGCGCGCGAGGGAATCGAGTGACACGCCTCGCGATGGTGGACAACTACGATTCGTTCACGTTCAACCTCGTGCAGTACCTCGGCGAACTCGGCGCGAACGTCGACGTGGTGCGCAACGACGCCAGCACTCCGGAGGCCCTGCTCTCGGCCGATCCGGACGGCGTCGTCATCTCGCCGGGTCCGGGCACTCCGTCCGATGCCGGCATCTCCATCGCCATGGTGCACGCATGCGCCGACGCGGAGATCCCGCTGCTCGGCGTCTGCCTCGGCCACCAGTCGATCGGCGAGGCGTATGGTGGCAACATCGTTCGTGCGCGCTCGATCATGCACGGCAAGGTGTCGAAGGTGGCGCACGATGGCCGGGGCCTCTTCGAGGGGCTCGAGTCGCCTTTCGAGGCCACGCGGTACCATTCGCTCGTGATCGAACCGGCGACGTGTCCCGAGGAGCTCATCGTCACCGCTCGCACCGCCGACGGCGAGATCATGGGCGTGCGCCACACCAGCCTGCCCATCGAGGGAGTTCAGTTCCACCCCGAATCGATCCTCACGGGCGTCGGCAAAGCGCTGCTCGGTCGCTTCCTCGAGCGCTGCCGCGGAAACGCCGCATGACGATCCAACGGGCCATCGGCTGGGCGGTTGCCGGCGACGAGGTGCCCCAGCCGATCCTGGAAGCGGCCTTCGGTGAGATCATGGACGGCGAAGCCACGCCGGTGGGCATCGCCGCGCTGCTCGTGGCCCTTCGCGTCAAGGGCGAGACCGTCGGCGAGATCGTCTCCGCGGCGCGGGCGCTTCGTGCGCGGGCGGTAACGGTCAGCGGCGTCGACCCGCGCACGGTCGACACGTGCGGTACCGGCGGCGACGGCGCCGACACCTTCAATATCTCGACCACCGCCGCGTTCGTCGTGGCCGGCGCGGGGGTGCCCGTTGCCAAGCACGGCAACCGCGCGGCGTCGAGCCGCACCGGGAGCATCGACGTGCTCGAGGCCCTCGGTGTCAAGGTCGATCTTCCCGTCGAGGCGTCGGCGCGCATCCTCAAGGAGGTGGGTGTGGCGCCTTTCTTCGCGCGGCGCGCCCACCCCGCGATGCGCCACGTCGCCAACGTTCGCAAGGAGCTCGGACTCCGCACCGTGATGAACTGTCTCGGACCGCTCTTGAATCCCGTGGGTGTGCGCTTCCAGGTCGTCGGTGTCTACGACGACGGCCTCGTACCGCGCCTCGCGGGCGCCCTGGCCGACCTCGGAGCCGAGCGCGCGCTCGTGGTGCACGGCTCCGATGGACTCGACGAGATCACGACCAGCGGAACCACGACCGCGGCGCTCGTGGAGCACGGTGAGGTGCGAAAGCTCGAAATAGACCCCGCGACCCTCGGCATTCCGCGCCCCGTAGCGGGTGCGCTGCGCGGCGGCGACGCGAAGGAGAGTGCCGACATCGTGCGCGCTGTTCTCGCCGGAGAGTCTGGTGCGCGGCGCGACGTGGTCACGCTGAACGCGGCTGCGGCCCTCTGGGTGGCGGGCGCCGCGGTCGATCTCGCGGAGGGGCTCGTGGCGGCCCGAGAGAGCATCGACTCGGGCGCCGCCTCCGCGCGTCTGGCAGCCGTCGCTGACGCCAGCCAGCGCGCGTTCGAGGACTCGGACGGGGAGCCGGCGTGACGATTCTCGACGAGATCCTCGAGCACAAGCGCGGCGAGGTCGTGCAAGCGAAACGGGCCGTGCCGCCGTCCGAGATGGCGGCGCTCGCCCGCACTGCGAGCGACGCGACACGTGGGTTTCGCACGGCCCTGACGAGTGGTGGGCGGCCTCGGGTGATCGCGGAGATCAAGCAGCGTTCTCCCAGCAAGGGAGAGATTCGAATGGATTTCGATCCGACGCGCATCGGAAAGGCGTACGCGGACAACGGCGCGGCGGCAATCTCCGTTCTCACCGATGAGCACTTCTTTGGGGGGCATCTCGACTACCTCGCTGTGGTGCGCGAGGCGGTTTCGCTGCCGCTGCTCCGCAAGGATTTCGTCGTCGAGGCGTACCAGATCGACGAGGCCCGGGCGCGCGGCGCCGACGCGGTGCTCCTCATGGCCGTGGCGTTCCCCGGCGAGGACTGCAGCGCCCAGCTGCGCGACCTCCGCGAGCACGCGTTCTCGCTGGGCCTCGACGTGCTCCTCGAGGTGCACGACGAGGCGGAACTGGATGCCGCGCTCAGCTCCGGAGCCGATCTCGTGGGCGTGAACAACCGGGACCTCAAGACGTTTGTGACCGATCTCGCCGTGACGGAGCGGCTGGCGCCGCGCGTGCCCGACGGGGTGGTGCTCGTGGCGGAGAGCGGCATCACCACCCGCGAAGATATTTCCCGACTCGAAGCCGTGGGATCCCACGCCGTTCTCGTGGGAGAATCGTTGATGCGGAAAGCGGACATCGGTTCGGCGCTCAGGGAACTGCGGAGGACGACGTGAGCGGTAGCATTCGCATCAAGATCTGTGGGATCACCCATCCCGACGATGCACAGGCGGCCGTCGATGCCGGCGCGGATCTCATCGGTCTCAACTTCGTGCCCACTTCGGCGCGGCTGCTCGACCTGAAGACCGCGGAGGCCATCGCGGAGCGGGTGGCAGGTCAGATCGAGCGCGTCGCGATCTTCAAAGACGCCGAGCCGGAGGACATCGAACGCGTCATCCGACGCATCGAACTCGAGCGCGTCCAACTCCACGGCGACGAGACCGAGGAGGATGTCGAGAACGTCGACCTGCCGGTCATCAAGGCGCTGCGCGGCGCCGACATCGAAGCGGCCGAGCAGTACCCGGGCACCATGCTCCTGCTCGACAACCCGACGGAAGGGGGCGGCAACGGCAAGTCGTGGAACTGGAGCGACGCGACGAAGCTCCTCGAACTCGGCCACGACATCATCCTGGCGGGCGGCCTCGACCCCGACAACGTCGGTCAGGCCGTCGACGGACTGGGCGATTACCTGCCGTGGGCCGTCGACGTCGCGACGGGCGTCGAAGGCGACAGCATCCGCAAAGACCCCACCCGCATCGCCGCCTTCATCAAAGCCGTCCGCAAGGCCGAAGCCGGCGGTTAGTGCTCGGGGTCCCGACCTGGCCGAAGCCCCGATCGACCCGTTCTTCCCTCGCCGTTGGCTCGCTGCGCGCGCTTCGCGCTTGCGCGGATGCGTGGGCGCCGCTCAAGCAAGGAACTGCTCCACCAGCGCCTGGACTTGGCGCTCCGTGTCCTCGAGGGAGCCGGAGTTGTCGATCACGTGGTCGGCCATGTCGCACTTCTCGTCCAGCGAGAGCTGGGCGCGGACACGCCGCTCGGCCTCTTCGCGGTCGTAGCCGTTCCGCGAGATCTGGCGCTCGATCTGCAGCTCTTCGGGTGCCCAGACCGCTACGGTGGCGTCGAACCGAATGACCGCCGCGGCGCCCGTTCCCGTCTTCTTGCCCTCGAAGAGCAGGGGGATATCGAGCACGACCAGCTTCTCGCCGGCCTGACGCGCCTCGTAGAGGCGGCGCACCATTTCGCCAATCACCGGCGGGTGGACGATCGAGCCGAGCTTCTCCCGGGCCTCCGGGTCGCGGAAGATCACGTCGCCGAGGGCCGCGCGGTCGAGGGCACCGTCGGCGTCGATGACCCCGGATCCGAAAGCGGCGGCGATCTCCGAGAGGACCGGGGAGCCCGGTGCCTGCACTTCGTGAACGATGCTATCGGCGTCGATCAGCACCGCGCCGAGCTTCTCGAGCATCGCGTCTACGGTGCTCTTGCCCGACCCGATCCCCCCTGAGAGACCGATGACGAAGGTCATGGCGGGAGCATCGCACCCCCGGCGGGGCTGCGGCAAGCCACCCGGTACCGTTGAAACCCTCCGATGGCTCGCTAAATTGCGGCCTTCTCACGACTTTTTGGCGATCTCTCGCGCGACTGCGCGAGCGTCGCCCGTACCGGCCTGCAACCGAGCCCCCCGAAGAAGCAGCGGGCGGGCTGCCCGCCCCCTCCGATAGGAGCCCACGATGGCCAGCCGTTCCCTCTTCACGTCCGAATCGGTCTCGATGGGCCACCCGGACAAGATGTGCGACCAAATCTCGGATGCGGTCCTCGACGCGATGCTTGCGCAGGATCCGGGCTCTCGCGTCGCCTGCGAGACGCTCACGACGACCGGCCTCGTCATGCTGGCGGGCGAGGTCACCACGTCCGCGGTGGTCGACTTTCCGACCCTGGTGCGCGGTGTCGTTCAGGACATCGGATATACCGACTCGTCGATGGGCTTCGACGCCGGGACGTGCGCCGTGCAGGTCGCCCTGGGTCAACAGTCGCCGGATATCTCCCAGGGCGTGTCGGAAGGCGAGGGGCTCCACAAGGAGCAGGGCGCCGGTGACCAGGGGATGATGTTTGGCTTCGCGTGCGACGAGACGCCCGAGCTCATGCCCGCTCCAATCCGCCTGGCCCATCGCGTCATCGAGCAGCAACGCGTCATGTTCGAATCCGGGGAGATCGAGTACCTGCGCCCCGACGCAAAGAGCCAAGTGACGATCGAGTACGAAGGCGGTCGCCCGGCGCGTATTCCCGCGGTGGTTCTCTCGACCCAGCACTCCCCGGACGTGAGCTACGACAAGCTCCGCAAGGACGGCATCGAGAAGATCGTGCGCCCGGCGCTGCCCGCGGACCTCGTCGACGGCGACACGATCTTCCACATCAATCCCACCGGCCGCTTCGTGGTCGGGGGGCCCATGGGCGATGCGGGTCTCACCGGCCGCAAGATCATCGTCGACACCTACGGCGGCATGGGGCGTCACGGGGGGGGTGCGTTCTCGGGGAAGGATCCCTCGAAGGTGGATCGCTCCGCCGCCTATGCATCGCGCTGGGTAGCGAAGAACATCGTGAAAGCCGGTCTCGCCCGGCGCTGTGAGGTGCAGCTCGCCTACGCGATCGGCGTGGCCGAGCCCGTCTCGATCCGGGTCGACACCTTCGGCACCGGCACGCTCGACGATTCGGCGTTCGATAAGCTCGTCCGCAAGCACTTCGATCTCACGCCGCGCGGCATCGGCGAGTCCCTCGACCTGCTGCGACCGATCTACCGCGCCACGTCGTATCACGGTCACTTCGGTCGCGAAGACCAGGGTTTCCCGTGGGAGGACACCGCGAAGGCGGAGGCGCTCGCGAGCGACGCGTGAGTCTTCGGGGACCCGATCGGGCGGAGCCCGGATCGAGCCGGGCTCCGTGCGCGCGCCCTTCGCGCGCTTGCAGGATCCCGGGGAAAAGCTGGGGGGGGCGACGATGAAGCCGGTGCTCGGGGCTGCGGGGATCGCGCTGGCGCTGGTTCTCTGCGGCGCGCCGTCGATCGGTGGCGTCGAGACCGTGGTTCGCGTGCTCCTCGCCGACGACGTCACAGCGGTACCCGTTACCGCTTCGTCCCACGTGGGTGAGGTTGAGGCAGCCGCGTCTGGCTCGGGCCTGCGGCTGTCGGGCGTGCCCGTTGCTGCACCCCTCCGCGTGGCTTCCGGGCCAGCGGGGAGCGTTCGCGCGGGCACCTGGCAGGTTCGCGGCGCCGTCGTGATCTCCCGCTCCGGGTCGGGGCGCGCGCTTCGCGTCGTGAACCACATCGGTCTCGAGGACTACATCGCGGGCATTCTCGGGCGGGAGCTCTACCCGGGCTGGGAGCCCGAGACCCTGAAGGCCCAGGCCATCGTGGCTCGCACCTACGCGCTACACGAGCTACGCCGCGATCGCGCCGAAACGGGACCGGACCGGGGCTTCGACCTCCAGGCGACCACCGCGAACCAGGCCTACGGGGGTCTCCCCTCCGAGACCGCGTCCGCCCGCCGCGCGGTCTCCGAGACGCACGGCCAGGTGCTCACCCATCGCGGTGAACCGATTCTGGCGGTCTACCACTCGGCTTCGGGCGGACGCACGGCCAGCTCGGAAGAGGTCTGGGGCCAGTCGCTCCCCTATCTGGGGAGCGTGGCCGTGGCGGACGAACAGGATTCGCCCGATACCTACTGGCGCGCGTCGATCTCAAGGACGAAACTGGGGCGCGCCCTTTCCCCCCTGGGTGTGCGACTCGGCGAGCTCGAAGGATTGGAGGTCGCCGGGCGGACAGGTAGTGGTCGCGCCCGTGACGTGACAGTTCGCGGACGGAAGCGTGACCTGAAGATCGATGCTCGCGACCTGCGCCGGGCCCTGGGGATGAACGTGATACGCAGCACGCTGTTTGAGATCCGCCGCGAGGGCCCGGAGTTCGTCTTCGTCGGCTCCGGGCACGGACACGGTGTCGGGTTGAGTCAGTGGGGGGCCCAGGCAATGGCGAAGCGCGGCGCGAGCCACCGCGAAATTCTCGAAGCCTTCTATCCGGGAACCGATCTCGCCGACGGCTGGACCGCGCAATGAGCGCCGGCGCCGGAATCGCACTCGGTGGTGTTCTGTTGCAGGCCGGGCCTGCGTCCCAGGGCTCGCCTCTCGGCATGTTGGTTCCGATCGGGGCGATCTTCCTGATCTTCTACTTCCTACTCATCCGACCGCAGCAGCGGCAGCAGAAAGAGCAGGAGCAGATGAAGAAGGGCGTCGCCAAGGGCGACGGCGTCGTCACCGTCGGCGGAATGCACGGCAAGGTGACGGGCGTGACGGACGACGTTCTCACCCTGGAGATCGCCTCGCTCAAGGGGGAGCGGGTACGGATCAAGGTCGATCGCGCGAAGATCGAGCGTGTCGAAAAATCCACCAAGAGCGAGGAATCGTGACGGGCAATCTGCGAATGAGAGCCGCCATGGTGTTGGCGCTGGTGCTGCTGTTCGGCTTCTACTCCGGGGCCAATTTCGTACCGAAGGACGTGCGGCTCGAGAGCGGCGTGCTCCCCGACAAAGGGCTCCGGCTCGGACTCGATTTGCAGGGCGGCATCCACTGGGTCCTGGGCGTCGAGCTCGCGGCGAGCGTGAAGCACGAACTCGAAGCGCTCGGCGGGCGGCTCGAGGAGCGCCTGTCCGACGGCAACCTGAGCGTCGACCGGATCGTCATCGAGAGCGGCACGCTGAGCGTGCTGGGCGCGCCGGCGCCGGCCGTGGCCGAAGTGACGGCCTGGGCGTCCGACACGGGTGTGCTCGTCGAGATCGCGGCCGATCCGCCCCGCTACGAGCTCACACCCTCCTGGCAGACGGAAGTCCGCGAGCGCGGCATGAACCAGGTGCTCGAGGTGCTGCGGCGCCGCATCGCCGACCCGATCCAGGGCATCCCGGATTCGGTGGTCACCCGCCAGGGCGACGACCGAATCCTGGTTCAGATCCCGGGCGGCCAGGTCGAGCGCAGCAGCGCGCGCGAGCTGCTTCGCTCGACGGGCTTTCTCGAGTTCAAGATCGTCATGGACTCCGAGCCCGCCGAGGAGCTGCTGCGTGCCAAGCACGACGGCACCCTGCCGCCCGACACGAAGCTCGCGTACGAGCGCGACAAGGAGTCGGGACGCGTCCTCAACGCCTACCTCGTGGGTGAGACCGCGGATATCACCGGCGACTACCTCGTCGATGCGCGCATGAACTTCGACCGGATGCAACGCCCGATCGTCGAGTTCACGTTCAGCACCCAGGGCGGCAAGCTCTTCCAGGAGCTCACGAGCGCGAACATCGGCAACAACCTCGCCATCATCCTCGACAACAACGTCTACAGCGCGCCGACGATCCGCTCGACGATCGGGCTGCGCGGTCAGATCGAGGGCCGCTTCACGTCGCAGGAGGCCGCGGACCTCGCGGTGGTGCTGCGCTCCGGAGCCCTGTCCGTCCCGGTCGTCATCGAAGAGGAACGCACGGTCGGCCCCGCCCTGGGGGCGGACAGCATCGAGCGTGGCGTGAATGCCTCGATCGTAGGGCTGATCCTGATCGTCGCGTTTTCCATCGCGTACTACCGCATCTCGGGCATCTACGCCGCTGGCGCGCTCTTCGCGAACTTGCTGGTGCTGTTCGGCGTCATGTCGATGTTCGAGGCGACGCTCACGCTGCCCGGTCTCGCCGGGATCGTGCTGACCGTCGGCATGGCGGTGGACGCCAACGTGATCATCTTCGAGCGCATCCGCGAGGAACTGCGCGCCTCCAAGACGCCGCGGGCCGCCGTGGCCACGGGCTTCAACAAGGCCCTCTGGACGATTCTCGACGCGAACATCACCACGCTGCTGACGGCCCTCGTCCTGTTCGAGTACGGGACCGGACCGATCAAGGGCTTTGCGGTGACGCTGTCGATCGGTGTGGTGACGAGCGTGTTCGCCGCGCTCGTGATCACGCGGCTGTTTTTCGACCTGTACCCCGGCCACCGCCACATCGAGAGCCTGTCGATCTGACGACGGGCCTGCACCCAGGAGAGCCACGTGCCCTTCGAGCTGATCCCGTCCGGGACGCAATTCGACTTCATCGGAAAGCGCCGGCTGTGCGGCGCGATCTCTGCGGCGCTACTGCTCGCGGGCCTTGCGGCGATCCCGCTGCAGGGCGTGAAGCTCGGCATCGACTTCGCGGGCGGCACCGAGGTGCAGGTCCTGTTCGCCGACGGCATAGACGTCGACGAGGGCAGGATCCGCACGCTCGCCGGCGCCTGCGGCATCGAGAATCCGAGCGTCGTCCGCTACGGCGAGATGGGGGGGTCCGAGTACCTGATCCGCTTCCTGAAAGCGTCCGGCGAGACCGACGACGCGGCGATCGCGGAGTGCCCGCTGACGGCAGAAGACCGCGCCCAGCTGGCGAAGTCCGCCGAGGCCCAGGGCAAGGAAGGCGGTTCCGGGGAGATCGTCGACCGTCTGAATCTCGCCATGGCGAGCGCGATCGGCGCCCACGATGTGCAGCGCGTTGAGTTCGTCGGCCCGCGGGTCGGGAGCGAACTGCGGCGAGACGGGGTGTCGGCCCTCGGGCTCGCGTGCCTGCTGATCCTGGCCTACATCACGTTTCGCTTCAGCGCGAGGTTCGCTCCCGGTGCGATCGTCGCCCTCGTACACGACATCGGGATCACGGCCGGACTGTTCGTGATCTTCGGCCTGGAGTTCGACCTGCGCGTGCTGGCCGCGCTCCTCGCGATCCTCGGTTACTCGCTCAACGACACGATCATCATCTACGACCGCATCCGCGAGAACATGGAGCTGCGCACGAAGTTCAACCTGGAGGACGTCCTCAACCGCAGCGTCAACCAGACGCTCAGCCGCACGGTGCTGACGTCCGGAACGACGCTGGCCGCGGTCCTCGCGCTGCTCTTCCTGGGAGGCGAGGTGCTGCGTCCCTTTGCCATCGCCATGGTGATCGGCGTGTTCGTCGGGACCTACTCGTCGGTCTTCATCGCCGCCCCGACGCTGCTGTTTCTCGAAACCCGCCTCGGCGACCGCCCGTCCTGACGGGGCCGCCAACCCGCGCGGCTACCCGGTCGCGGCGGTGGGTTTCTCCTGGAGGGGCTTGGCGGTCTGGGGTTGACCGGGCTTGGTCATGGCGACAGAGCCATTGACCACGGCGCCCTCGGCGACCACGAGGCGCGGGGCACTGACGTCGCCTTCGACGATGCCCGTGGCCTGGATCTCGATGCGTTCCGTGCCATCGACGTTGCCTTTCACGCGGCCGATGATCACGACGGACTTGGCGGTGATCTCGGCGTTCACCGAGCCGTCGCCTCCGATCGTGAGCTGATTGTTCGGCAGTTCGACTTTCCCCTCGACTTTGCCCTCGATCACGATGTCCTCGTTTCCCGTCAGGTCACCCTTGATCGAGATCGACTTTCCAATGTTCGCCACTTCACTCCCCTGTTTCTGCGACCCGCCGCTGGAACGGGATTTGCGGTCATCCGGGCGCTTCGATGGGTCCGCCTGAGCCGCGGGCGGGTTTTCGAGCGCGGCGACCGGCCCGTCGACGCCGCTCTTGGCCGCTTTGCTGTCTTGCTGTTGCTTGCCAAACAGAGCCACGGAATCCCCTTGGATCCAAACCACGTTTTCGAGTTGCCGCAGTTTATCGCAGCTCAGCAACCTCTTCGATCGAGATCTTGCGGCTGCGCAGGATGGTGCCCTGGGAGCGATCGAGACGGGTCGCCGCGGCCCGATAGGCCCGGAGCGCCTCGATCTTCTGGCTCTCGGCGTCCACCAGGTCGCGCTCGCGCTGGAGCACGTCGAAAGGGGTGGATTCGCCATATTCGAGGCGGATCTTCTCCGCTCGGAGCTGCTCCTCGGCGGCGCCGCTGCGTCGCTCGGCCGCCAAGATCCCCTTGCGGGCCGCATCCAGGCCGCGCGCCGCACTGCGGACCTCGAGCACGACGGTCTGCTCCACGCGCCGCAGATTCGTGTGCGATCGCCTCAGCGCGACCTCCGCCTTGGAGACCCCGGCACGGGCCGTCTGGTTGAGGAGGGGGATGCTCAGCACCGCCCCTGCCGTGAGCTGCCGGGGGGCGTCGCCGATGAACCCGGTGTAGCTGTCGCCGTAGTCCGAGGACGGGGGCGGGCCCGGGGACCCGATGAGGAAATTGGGGTTCAGGTTTGGGTTCGGAAAGCCCGACTGATTGCGATTCCCATACGACACCATGGCGTCGAGGGACGGGAGCCGCTGATTCTTCGCGAATCGGACCTCGGTCTCCTGGCGCTCGATGGCGTCGCGCGCCACTTCGAGTTCGGGGCGCAGCTCGAAGGCCATCTTGGCGGACTGCGCGACGACGACCTCGAAGACGACGTAGTCGTCGGGCCGCTCGGTGGGCTCGAGGGAAATGTCCGTCACGGCGCGCAGCTCGGCGCCGTAGACGAGATCGATCAGCAGGTCTTCGCTGTTCTGGTACGCGTTCTCCGAGACGATGAGATTGAACTCGCGCTCGGCGACCCCCGCCTCGGCTTCGATCACTTCGACCTTCGACACGACGCCCACGTCGAACTGGGTCTGGGTCTGATCGAGCAGCGCGCGTGTGGTTTCGAGGCTCTTGCGATCGACGCGGACCTGCTCGCGCCGCGCAATCAACAGCCAATAGGCGTCTTCGATCGACGCCACCGTGTCCATGGTGCTGCTCCGGAACTCCTGGAGAGAGCTCGACACGCCGAGCTCCGCGCGCCGGATCTGGGTCCACTCGTTGCTCCAGACCAGGTTCCGCAGCAGCGGCTGCCGGAAGATGAAGTTGATCGACGAGTCGTACTGTGGGGAGAAGGACGTGATGCTGTTGTTCGTCTCGGTGCGACCGGTCTCGAGTGCGATCTCGTACGACGTTCCCAGGTAGGGGACCGAGCCCTTCAGTCCTGCGCTGCCCCCCAGTTTCTCGTCCTTGCTGACCTCTGCGGTGTTCAAGCTGAACGAGTTCGGAGAGTGGATGTCCGACCAGTCGAGGCCGCCGGAAAAGACCGGGTCGTAGGCGCCCCACGCCTGCTTCTGATCCTCGCGTGCGAGGTAGGGCGAATAGCGTTCCGCCTGGACCGAGAGGTTCTTCACGAGCCCGATGCGAATGGCCTCATCGAGCGACAGACGGACCACGCCGTCCGTGGGCAATGCCGTGGAGTCGGGGCCGATGGTGATGCCGCCGGCCGGTCGCGAATAGCGGGGCGGCACCGTCTTCTCGTGGTGGTCGGCGCGGACCGTGGCCGCTGTGGACAACCCACATACGGCAGCGGCCACGAGAATCGAGAGAAAACGCATCGGCGAACCTCCTGGGGGACGCGTGAAGCCGGGACCATACCAAGCCCTGCGCCCATTGTTGCGGTTGCGCCTCTCGTCATTCGACCAAAACCGCGCTCCGCTGGAGTCCTCGAATCCAGGCGCTACGCGCGCGTGGCGCCCGAATGCGAGAGAAACCGGGTCGAACCGGCTACGCCCGGATCGAGACCCCCGAGACGGGCCCTCGGCTATGCTGCGCTGCATGAGCGTCGAGGCTCTCGTTCTGGCCGCGGGGCGCGGCACGCGGATGGGGGGCGACCTCCCCAAGGCGTTCGTGGAGTTGGCGGGCGCTCCGCTCATCGAGCACGCGGTGCTGGCGCTGGCGGCGGCGCCGAGCGTCCGCCGAATCGTACCGGTCATCCCGCGCGAGGATTTCGAGCGTTTCGCCTCGCTCGATCTCGCGCGCCGGGGAGCCCTCGGTGGGCGCCTCGCCGCGCCCGTGGCGGGTGGCGCCGAGCGACAGGATTCCATGCGCTGCGGATTGGCTGCGCTCGGCGGCGACGTCGAACTGGTCGCGGTACACGACGCGGCGCGCCCGCTGGTGCGCGCCGACGCCGTGGAGCGCGTGATCGCCGCGGCGCGGAGCCACGGTGCCGCGATACTCGCCACGCCGGTCACGGACACGATCAAGCGGGTGCGCGGCGGGGCCGTCGTCGAGACGCCGCTGCGCTCGGAGTGCTGGGCGGCCCAGACCCCGCAGGTGTTCGCCCCGGACGTGTTGCGCGAGGGCGTGGAGAAGGCGGTCGCCAACGGGCGCGTCGCCAGCGACGACGCCCAGCTCGTGGAGTGGATCGGGGTGCGGGTCAGCGTGGTGGAAGGCTCTCCGGACAACCTGAAGATCACGCATCCCGCCGACCTGATCGTGGCGGAACGCCAGCTCGCGGCGCGGGCCGCGAGGGGGACCGGGGGGCCGCCGTGAGGATCGGTCAGGGATTCGACGCCCACCCGCTCGTCGAGGGGCGCGCGCTCGTGCTCGGCGGCGTCGAGGTTCCCCACTCGCGCGGCCTCGAGGGCCACTCCGATGGCGACGCGCTCCTCCACGCCGTCGCCAACGCGCTGCTCGGCGCGTTGGGGGAGGGCGATCTCGGGCGTCACTTCCCGTCGTCGGACCCCGGCTTGCAGGGAATCGCGAGCACGGAGATCCTCCGGCAGGTGGCCAATCGCGTCGCCGACGCGGGCCTCGCCCTCGGAAACCTCGATGCCACCCTGATCGCGCAGGAGCCGAGGCTCGCTGCGCACCTCGAAGCCATGGAGGGTGTGATCGCCGACGCACTGAAGACGCAGCGGAGCCGGGTGAACGTGAAAGTGACCAGTACCGACCACCTGGGCGCCATCGGCCGGGGCGAGGGCATCGCTGCCTTGGCCGTGGTCCTGTTGGTGCAACGTGGCTGAGCGGGTGAATACGGCGCGCGCGCCCGTCGAGGTGCCCGTTCAGCTGTTCAACACGAGGACGCTGAAGAAGGAGATCTTCGAGCCCTCGGAGGACGGAAACGCTCGGATCTACACCTGCGGTCCGACCGTCTACGCCGCGGCGCACATCGGCAACCTGCGCTCCAACCTCTTTGCCGATCTCCTCGTCCGGACGCTGCTGCACCGCGGCTACAGCGTCACCCACGTCATCAACGTGACGGACGTGGGCCACCTCACCGACGACGCCGACGCGGGCGAGGACAAGATGGAGCGCGCGGCGGTCGAGACCGGCCGCACGGCCATGGAGATTGCCGAGCAGTACACGCAGCTGTGGCTCGACGATCGCGAGCGCCTCGGTTGCCGTTTGCCCGACGTTCTGTGCCGGGCCACGGAGCACATTCCGGAGCAGATCGCCCTGGTCGAACGCCTGGTAGAGCGCGGCTTCACCTACCAGATTCCGGACGGTGTCTACTTCGACACCACGAAATTTCCCGGCTATGCGGACTTTGCGAGGCTCGACCTCGCGGGTCAGGCCTCGGGTGCGCGCATCGCCGACGTCGAGGGCAAGCGCCACGCTGCGGATTTCGCACTGTGGAAGTTCGCCGAGGAGGGGGTGCAGCGACAGCAGGAGTGGGGCTCGCCGTGGGGGCGGGGCTTCCCGGGCTGGCACGTCGAGTGCTCGGCGATGAGCATCCAGTACCTCGGCGAGACGTTCGATCTCCACACCGGCGGCGTCGATCACATCAAGGTCCACCACACCAACGAAATCGCCCAGAGCGAGTGCGCGTACGGCATGAGGCCCTGGGTGCGCTTCTGGCTCCACAACGAGTTCGTCAATCTCGCCGGCGAGAAGATGGCGAAGTCCGAGGGCAACGTGGCGGTGCTCCAGGACCTTGTCCGCCAGGGCTACCCGGCGCTCGTCTACCGCTACTTCTTCCTGCAGGCCCACTACCGCCAGCAGCAGTCGTTCACGCGCGATGCGATGGATGCGGCGAAGACCGGCTACGACCGCCTGGTGCGTGCCGCTGCCGAGGTGCGAGACGCCGGGGGCGAAGTTCGCGAGGACGCCATCGAGCCGCTGCGCGTACGCTTCGCGGAGTCGCTGGCCGACGACCTGAACGCCCCTCGCGCCGTCGCAGTGGCGTGGGAGGTGGCGCGAGGCAGCGAGCTGCTGCCCGCCGAGCGCTGGGAATTGCTGCGCGAGTTCGACCAGGTGTTGCGCCTCGACCTTGCCAACGCGACGCCCGCCGGCGAGGGCGCGGAGAACGATCCGCGCGTCGAAGCGCTCGTCGCAGAGCGCGAGGAAGCGCGGCGTACGCGCGATTTCGCGACCGCCGATCGCATTCGCGACGAGCTCGCCGCGGAAGGCATCGTGGTCAAGGACACGCCGAACGGTCCGCGCTGGAGTCGCACGTGAGTGATTTCAAGATCGTCTCGGAGTTCACGCCCCAGGGCGATCAGCCAGAAGCCATCGAGCAGCTCGTCGAGGGGGTCCTCCGGGGCGACCCCCATCAGACGCTCCTTGGCGTCACCGGGAGCGGGAAGTCCTTCAGCATTGCCTGCGTGGTCGAGCAGGTGAACCGACCGACCCTCGTCATGGCACCGAACAAGACACTGGCGGCCCAGCTCTACGAAGAGTTCAAGGGGATGTTTCCCGACAACGCCATCGAGTACTTCGTCTCGTACTACGACTACTACCAGCCCGAGGCGTACATCCCGTCGTCGGACACCTACATCGAGAAGGATTCGTCGGTCAACGACGAGATCGACAAGCTCCGTCACTCGGCCACCCACTCGCTGCTCACGCGGCGCGACGTTCTCGTGGTGGCGAGCGTGTCGTGCATCTACGGGCTCGGTGCGCCGACGACCTACGGATCGATGCACGCGTACATCGAGTCCGGCATGCAGTTGGTGCGCGACGATCTGCTGCGACAGCTCGTCGACATGCTCTACGAGCGCAACGATATGGACTTTCACCGCGGCACGTTCCGCGTGCGCGGCGATGTCGTCGAGATCTTCCCCCAGTATGAGAACGAGCGGGCGCTGCGCATCGAGTTCTTTGGCGACGAGGTGGAGTCGATCGCCGAGATCGACCCGCTGCGCGGCAAGGTGGTGGGGCGGCCGAAACGGGCGATGATCTACCCCGCCAGCCACTACGTGGCCACGGACAACATCCTGAAGCGAGCCATCGACGGTGTGCGCGTCGAGCTTCAGGAGCGCCTCGAGTTCTTCCGGGGCGAGGGAAAGCTCCTCGAGGCCCAGCGCCTCGAGCAGCGCACGCTCTACGACCTCGAGATGCTCGAGGAGATGGGCTTCTGTCACGGGGTCGAGAACTATTCACGCTGGCTCGACGGTCGCGATGCGGGCCAGATGCCGTACACGCTACACGACTACTTCCCCGAGGACCTTCTCGTCGTGCTCGACGAGAGCCACGTCAGCGTGCCGCAGATCGGCGGGATGTTTCGCGGCGATCGCGCTCGCAAGGAAACGCTCGTCGAATTCGGCTGGCGGCTACCCTCGGCCCTCGACAACCGGCCGCTGCGTTTCGACGAGTGGGAGAAGCGCGCCCACCAGCGGATCTATGTTTCCGCGACGCCGGCCGACTACGAACTCGAGCACTCGAACGGCGTCGTCGTCGAGCAGATCATCCGTCCCACCGGCCTCGTCGACCCCGAGATCGATCTGCGTCCTGCATCTGGCCAGGTGGACGATCTCCTCGGCGAGATCCGCGAGTGCGTGAAGACGGGGGCCCGAGTCCTCGTCACGACGCTCACGAAGCGGATGGCCGAGGAGCTCACCGACTATTACTCCGAGCTCGGGGTGCGGGTGCGCTATCTCCACAGTGACATCGCCACGATCGAGCGCATGGACATCATCCGGGAGCTGCGGCAGGGCGAGTTCGACGTGCTCGTGGGCATCAACCTGCTGCGCGAGGGTCTCGACATCCCGGAGGTGGCGCTCGTCGCAATCCTCGACGCGGACAAGGAGGGCTTTCTGCGCTCCACGCGCTCGCTCATCCAGACGATCGGTCGCGCGTCGCGCAACGTGAACGGTCGGGTCATCCTGTACGCCGACAAGCAGACGAACTCGATCAAAGCAACGCTGTCGGAGACGAGCCGCCGCCGCGAGATTCAGCGGCAGTACAACGAAGAGCATGGCATCACGCCCACGAGCATCGTGAAGCGCATTTCCACACTGCGCGATTCGATCTGGGACCGCGACTACGTCACGGTCCCCGCGCCGAAGAAGAGCGACGATTCGCTGATTCCCTCGCACGAGCTGCCGGAGCTCATCGACGCCTTGCGCCGCGAGATGCGTCAGGCCGCCCAGGATCTCGAGTACGAGCGGGCCGCCGAGCTCCGCGACCGAATCCGCGAGCTCGAAGCGGAACGCCTCCGGGTGTCCTGATGGATCTGGCAGCCCGTGCAGGTCAGCTGCCGACCGGTCCGGGCGTCTACCTGTTCAAGAGCAGATCGGGGGCGATTCTCTACATCGGGAAGGCCCAGAATCTGCGTGCCCGGGTGCGCTCCTACGTCACCGGTAGCGACGGCCGGATGAGCGTCCCGCGCATCGTGCGCCGCGCCCATGACGTCGACGTCATCGTCACGCCCAACGTGAAGGACGCGCTGCTGCTCGAGAACGAGCTCATCAAGCAGCACAAGCCGCCGTTCAACGTGCGTCTTCGGGACGACAAGCAGTATCTGGCCCTGCGCCTCGACCCGTCGGACGAGTGGCCGCGCCTCACGCAGGTGCGCCGCTTCAAGAAAGACGGTGCTCACTACTTCGGTCCGTACACGTCGAGCATTGCGATGCGCGAGGCCACCGGAAACCTGCGGCGGACCTTTCCACTGCGCAGCTGCCGGGATGGCGTCTTCCGCGACTACGCGCGCCGTGGACGGCCGTGCATCGAGTACGAGATGAAGCGCTGTCCGGGACCGTGCTGCGGTCTGGTCGAGCGCGAGGTGTACGACGAGCTCGTCCGCGGCACGGTGCTCTTCCTGCGCGGCCGCACCAACGAGCTCGTCGATGAGCTCCGCGCGCGCATGCTGGAGGCCGCCGGGGCGGAGCGCTTCGAGGAGGCGGCAAAGCTCCGGAATCAGATCGGCGCGGTAGAGACCACGGTCGAGCGTCAACAGATCGTCGCTCAAAAACCGGTCGATCGAGACGTGGTCGGCTTTGCGCGG
Source organism: Myxococcales bacterium (assembly GCA_013215605.1). GTDB lineage: Bacteria > Myxococcota_A > UBA9160 > UBA9160 > SMWR01 > JABSQW01. The sequence goes on along the minus strand of JABSQW010000672.1, from coordinate 7,435 downwards.
CGCGGAGGTGAGGTCGACGTCCAGGTGCTCCACGTGCGGGAGGGGCGCGTCGTCGGCGCGGAAGCGTATCCGTTCTCGCGGGTCGCTCTGGATGACGGCGAGGTCGTGAGCTCGTTTCTCGGTCAGTTCTACGCGCCCGACAAGGGACGCGAGATCCCTGCGGAGATTCTCGCCGCGACGCGAATCGAGGACGATGCTGCCCTCGAAGCGCTCTTCTCCGAGCACGGGCGGCGCAAGGTGACGATCCGCACGCCGCAGCGCGGCGCTCTTCTGGACCTCGTCCGCCTGGCGAACACCAACGCCGAGGTGGGGCTCGAGCGCCGCCTGCGGGCCGCGGAGAGCGTCGACGCAGCCCTCGAGGAGCTGCGTGACCGGTTGTCGCTGAAGGAGCTGCCGCGACGCGTCGAGGGCTACGACATCTCGAACTTTCAGGGCACGCTGGCCGTCGCGAGTCGCGTGGTGTTCGAGGACGGCGAGCCCGTGAAGGCGGCCTATCGCCGTTACAGAATCCAGCACGCCGAAGCCGGCGACGATTACGCGTGCCTCCGCGAGGTCTTCGAGCGCCGCCTTGCCCGCAGCGATGGCGAGCCGCTTCCGGATCTGCTGATGGTGGACGGCGGCAAGGGGCAGCTCGGAGTCCTGTGTGCCGCACTCGCCGACGCGGGGATCGAGACCGACGCCATCTCCCTCTCGAAGGAGCGCGACGAAGAGAGTCCGTCGGGCCGGGTGAAGCGATCGGGCGGCCTCAAAGCGGAGCGCGTATTCGTCCCGGAGCGCAAGGATCCCGTCATGCTGCCACCGAGTTCGCGCGGCCTTCTCTACCTGCAACGCGTGCGCGATGAATCGCACCGCTTCGCGATCGATTTCCAGCGCTCCCTGCGATCGCGCATGCACACGATGTCGATCCTCGAGGAGCTGCCGGGAATCGGCCCGGGCAAGCGGCGTGCGCTGCTTCGCGAACTCGGTTCGCTGAAAGCGATCCGCACGGCGAGCGAGCAGGCACTCGCCGCCGTCCCGAGTGTCTCCGCACGAGACGCGGCGATGCTCCACCGCTTCTTCCACGCCGAGCTCGACGTGCCCGGGGACGATCGGACGGCCTCGGCAATTCCGCGGCCCGCCGAAGCTACGACCGAAACGGCTGCTGCCGATTCCGATGCGCCGGGCGAGTCCGGAGACGCTCCGCCGGAGCGGGATGGGATACCCTGAGCACTCCTCTGAGTCCCGCGTCCCCGCGATGGCCGACCGCGCGAACGCTCGAACGCCACGGGGGTGCCGATCGCACCAGTATGCAGTGGACTCGGCACGCTTCGATGCTCGCGTTCTGCATCGGCCTCCTCGCGGGGCCCGACTGCGCGATCGCGGCGGAATCGGCACCGGTGAGACTCGTCAGTGCCCCCCAGCCGCAGGTCGCGCCGCCGATCGCGAATCCGCCGCAGGCTCCGACGGCCGTGGGCAAGCCCCGCCGGGGGGCGAACCTCGACCTCCAGCCCTGGCCGCTCGGATTCAAGCTGACGCCTGCCGGTCGTCCGGACCTGCGCCTCTGGTGGTGGTTCTACGAGTGGAACCTGTTCGGAGCCGTCAACGACGCGCTCTACACCGGGGGCGTTGCGGGGCCCCTCGTCTTCTCGCATCCGGGCATCGGCGAACACACCAACTGGGTGCCCGGCATTCACTTGTTTGCTCTCGCCGTGGAGGACGGCATCGAGCTGCGCCTCGAAATCCGCAACGAGACGCCGCACGCCTGGCCCGAGCTCGCCAGCATGATCCCGTGCCTGGGCGCGAAGCACCGCGGGCGCCACACCCCCGAGTTCGAAACCGAGCGCTCCTACTTCATGGCGAGCGACGGGTTGCGCCTGCTCGTCGACGACGGCAACTGGCGCGCCATGCACTTCAACGCGGCACTGCGACCCTTGATCGACTCGCGTGCCGTCGACGGGGCGTTTCCGTGGAGCGAGCGCTGGCCGACATCCGGCGTCGACGCCACCCGGGGTGTGCTCCTGCGCGAGTCGAAGGACGAGGGCTGGGTGTTTGGCGTCGCCTGGGAACGCTTTCTCGCGGCCCAGGGACACAACTGGTACAGCTGCCTGCATCTCGCCGTGCAGGTCGGCCCGCTCGCTCCGGGTGAGTCGCGGGTGATTCGCGGGAAGATCTACCTGCTGAAGGGCACCCGCGAGGACCTGCTGCGCCGCTACGAAGCCGACTTCGGGGTCGCCGCAGTGGGAGATGGCTCGTGACCTGGCGGCGTGCCGCTGCGGGGACCGGGGCACTGGCGATCGCGGCTGCACTGCTCGGAATGGGCGCCGGTTCGGACGTCGAGGCGGGACGCGCCGAGGCGACCGCAGCGAGCCTCGACGTCGACCCGGAGGAGGTCGAGCGGCTTCGCGCGCTCGGCTACGTCGACGTCGTCGCACAGGACATCGCGGAGACGCCGGACGGCGTCGGCATCCACCAAGCGGCGCGCGTCGAGTCGGGCCTCAACTACTTCACCAACGCCTACCGCTGCGAATCCCGCCTCATCTCGAACGCGGGCGATGTCCTGCGGACCTGGCGCTACGAACCCTGCTGGAAGTGGGTGAACAGCGTGCTGCTGCCCGATGGTGGGGTTCTCGCACTCCACTACTTCCCGGACGACGAAGGCTCCGCCCAGAGTGCGGCGGCTGCCCGCTGGCTCCTGCGCTTCGACGCCGAGACCCGGCTCGTGTGGAAGCGCCAGCTGCCCGTCCATCACGACGTGGAGGTCACGCCGGACGGCCGCATCGCGACGCTCACCTACCGCCACCGCAGGCTCCCCAGGGTCAACCGAAAGCACCTCGTCCGCGACGACTACGTGACGTTGCTCGACGCCGACGGAGCGCTCGTCGAAGAGTTCTCGATCGCCGGCGTGCTGAACGCCGCGCGCGACCGCTACCTCTTCGAGCGCGTCAAGATCCGGAAGAAGAACGGGCAGAAGGAGATCGATCTCCTGCACACGAACTCTCTCGAGTGGATGCGCGACCCGGAGCTGGCTGCGCGGGATCCCCTCTACGCGCTGACGAACGTGGTCGTCTGCATGCGCCACCAGAATCGCGTCGTCGTCATCGACGCGGAGAAGAAGCAACTCGTGTGGACCTGGGGATTCGGCGAGCTCTCGGGTCCCCACGATGCCAGTGTCCTGCCGAATGGCAATTTCCTGATCTTCGACAACGGCCTCGGCCGCAGGTGGTCTCGGGTGATCGAGGTCGATCCGAAGAGCCGTGAGATCGTCTGGTCGTACGCGGCGCCCGAGCCGAAGGAGTTTTTCACCGACCAGCGCGGCGCCGCGCAGCGCCTCGGCAATGGGAACACGCTGGTGACGAACTCGCAGAGCGGCGTCGCGTTCGAGGTGACGCGCGAGGGTGAGACGGTCTGGAACTACCGCAACCCGAGTCGCACCGCCGACGGGCGCCGCACGATCATCGTGCGCATGCGGCGCGTCCTCGAGGCCGCGGGAGAGGGCGCGCAATACTCGCGCTCGGACTGAATCTCGCCGGGAGGCGGCCTCTCGGGTAAGCTTTGCGGCCCCGGTCCCGCGGTGATCTTCTGCCGCGTTGGCTCCCCGCAATGGCTGTCTGCCAGGCGCTCGGCATCGCCGTCGCGGATGCGCTGACGTGGCCGAGCCAACTGCCGATCGCGCTGGGCTTCGTCGCGCTCGCGGTGGCGGGTTTCGGCGTGCGTTCGGCGGCGGCTCGCGGGATGCTCGCGTGCCTGGTCGCCGCGTGCGCGGGAGCCGCAGGAATTTCTACGGCCCTCGAGCGCGCCGCGGCAGGCGCCGGACTGCAGGCGGCCGAGCGCGACATCGAGGCGCGGGTGCAGTCGAGCAGCCGCAGCGACGGGCGTTTTCGCGCCCTGCTCAGCGAGGTGCGGGCCGTCGACGGAGGCCCGCCAGTCCCCACTCGCATCCTCATCACGGCTGACCCACCGACATCCCCGCCGAAACGGCAGCCCCCTGACCCGGCCCTGGAGCGAGCCGCAACGCCGGCGTGGCGACCGCGCGACGAGGTCCGTGTGCGCGTTCGGCTTCGCAGGCCGCGAGGTCCCCGAAATCCGGGAGAGCGCGACTGGGCGAGTCCGCTGCAACGAGAGGGGATCGGCGCGGTGGGCCGGTTGGCCAACCCGGCGCTCGGCGTGACGCTGCAGCGTCGTGCACCGTCGCCACCGGGGTTCCTCGACGTCCGCCGGGGCGCACTCGAGACGCTCCGCGCGGCCGGCCCCGGCGGCTCGCTCCTCGCGGCCCTGTCGATGGGCGAACGAAGGACTCTTCCGCAGCGAGCCGTGGAAGCTTTCGCCACCCTTGGTCTGTCGCATCTGCTCGCGGTCTCGGGTCTCCACGTCGCATTGTTCGCGGGCATGGTGTATCGCGTTGCCCGGGCGGGACTCGCGCTGCTGCCCGCGATCGCGGCTCGCACTTCCGTCCCCCGACTCGCGCTGCTGCCCGCGCTCGCCAGCGCCGTGTTCTACGGACTCATCACAGGGTGGGGGATTCCCGTGCAACGCGCCCTGTTGTTCCTGGCCGCGGCGGCGCTCGCGGTCGGCGCCCGGCGCGCCTTTTCGGCATGGCACGCGTTGGCGCTCGCGTCGATCGTGGTGCTCGGTGTCGCGCCCCACGCCCTGTTCTCTGCCGGCGCGCAGCTCTCGTTCGTCGCATGCGCGGGGCTCTTCGCGGCCGTCCCCGGCGACGGCGTATCGCGGGGCGGGGTCGTTGGCGCCGTTGCGCGGATGGTTCGTACCACCGCGGCGGCAAACGCCGCGACCGCGCCACTCGTGGCCTGGCACTTCGCCCAGGTCGCACCCGTAGCGCTGATCGCAAACCTCGTCGCGATCCCGTGGACCGCACTCGTACTGCTGCCGCTGTCGCTTCTCGCGGCGACGTGCGCGGCCGTCGGATTCGGGAGCGAGACCGCCGCAATCACTCTCGCGGAGCGCGTCGCCGCGGCGACGCTGGTTCTCGTCGAGGGAGCGGCGGCACGACTTCCAGAACTCTCGCCCCCGGCGGCGCCCGCCGGGTGGGCCATCGCGCTCGCCGGACTGGGTGCAGTCGTGAGCGTTCGCACGCGCGGAACGGCGCGCCGCGTGGCACTCGTGCTCGTGATTCAAGCAGGCCTCGCTCTGGCTCCTCGCTCGGGCTTCGAGCCCGAGGCTCCGCGTCTCGTGGTCCTCGACGTGGGGCAGGGCGACGCTGTGATCGTCCACGGGCTCGGCGGGGCGGTCTTGGTCGACGCCGGAACCCACGTGCCGGGCCGGGTCGAGCGCGGTCGGCGTACGGTGGTTCCCGCCCTGGCGGCGGCGGGGATCGATCGGCTCGACCTCGTGGTCGTCACACACGCCGACCTCGACCACCGCGGCGGAATTCCGGCGATTCTCCGAGAGGTAGCGGTCGGAGAGGTCTGGGTGCCGTTCGGCTCGCGCGAGGACATCGGACTCGCCCCGGTGCTCGCGGCGGCGGCCGCGCGCGGGGTCGTGGTGCGCGAGCGCGGCGCAGGGTCTGAACGCGCCGTGTTCGGAGACGTCTCGGTTCGACCGGTCTGGCCACCGCCCTTGCGGCGCAGCGCGAACCGGAACGATCGGTCTCTCGTCGTCCGTGTCGAGGTGGCGGGCCTGCGCCTGCTCGCGCCCGGTGACATCGAGTCGCGCGCAGAGCAACGCCTGATCGACTCCGGGGCCGACCTGAGCTCCGACGTGCTCCTCCTCCCCCACCACGGGAGTCGCACGTCCTCGAGCGCTTCGCTCCTCGCTGCTGTGGGGGCGCAGGTGGCGATCGTGTCGGCGCCGTGCCGTGGGCGCTTCGGGATGCCGCACCCCGAGGTGCTCGAACGGGCAAGAGCCGCAGGGTTGGCGGTCTGGTGGACGGGGCGAGACGGCGCTGTCGTCGTTTCGGGAGGAGCCGAGCCCGTGGTCCGGGGCTACGCGCCAGTGCCGACCTCGTGCTCGAACCCGGCGAGGCATCAGAACCGGTAGCCGATCCCCCACTTCGCGGACCCGTGATCGAACTCGCTGACCGTCTGAATGGGTCGGACGTAGGAGCCCTCGAGCGAAATGAACCAGTGGTCGCTGACGTACACCTCGACCCCGGCGCCGGCACGGATGGCGAAGCCGCTCTGGATCTCGTTCGACGACGTACCCTGGAGATCGGGGAAGTACAGGCTGTTCACGATGAGACCGCCGATTCCGAACAGGCCGTACGGTTGGATGCGTCCCTTCAGCGGGTACGCTTTCAAGTTGGCGAACATCGAATAGGTGTCGGCCGAGCGGGTCACGGAGCCGGGGCGCTGCAGTCGAAAATCGTGGAACCACTCGAACTGCGCCTCGACGGCGAAGTGTTCGAGCATGCGTCCGCCTACGCTCGCGTTGAGACCGACGGCGTCGTCGGTTCGTCGGTAGGCATCGGGGAAGTCCTCGAAGCCCCAGGCGCCGCCTCCGATGATGTACATCGTTTCGCGTTCGAAAACTCCGCGTTCGCTGCTCTGCGTCGCGGCGGCCGGCTCCTCATGCCCGTCTGCGAGCGCGGGACCGGTGGCTACCCAGAGCAGAAGAACGAGGGACAGGACGGATCGGCGGACCATGGCGCGTCGGCTCCAGAGGTGGTTTTGCACAGATTCTACCCCGTGTGGGTCGATCCCTAGCGGGGCGGGAAGGGGCTGCGTCGCGATTTTGCATCGAGAGCGCGTCTCGAACCTCAGTAGTCCTCTTCCTCGCTTGCGAAGCGGTAGACGAAGCTCCAGGCGACGGCGACGTGGTCGAAATTTCTCGTCCGGCCGCTCGGGAGCACGTACCCCGCCTCGAGGCTGATGGCGAGGGCCTCGGTGACCCACACGTCGAGCCCGGCTCCGAGGCGGCCCATGAACCCGACGTCGCTGGTTGCGGGTCCACTCGTGATCAGCGTACCCATTCCCAGGAGCGCGTAGGGCTGCACCCTGCCGGTCAGCGCAAAGACCTTGGCGTTGACGGAGAGCGCGAAAGTGTCGAAGCTGCCACTCCCGCCGCCCGGACCCGAGAGCACGAAATCGTTCAGCCACTCGAACTGACCCTCGATGGCGATCCGCTCGTTGCTGCGACGCCCCCAGCGCAGATTGAAGCCCTCGGCGCTCTCGGCGGACAGCGGGCCGAGGTCGCGGAAGACCTCGATGGCGTTGGTTCCCCCGGCTTGCAGGTACGTCCCGTTGTGGGCGAAATCCGGCTCCACCTTCTCGTCGCCCGACTCGTCGGCGGACGCGGCGGAACCACACAGCACGAAGCAGAACAGCGTGCTCGCTGCCAAGGCTCGTCGAAGCATTGCAGCCACTCTCCTCCAGTCGCCTCGGATCACATCGGGTGGGCTGGGCAATTGCGGCTTTGTATCACGCGAGGGCCGGGGCGGGAAGCGTATTCCGTTTTCATCGCGCGGTGATGGCGGGTTTGCGACGGGTCCCGGGGTCTCGAA
>JABSQW010000671.1 GCA_013215605.1 Myxococcales bacterium | reverse complement strand
CCTGGGTCCAGCGGAACGCCTCATGTCCCGAGGCGGAGACGGCCCAGCCCACCACGACGGAGCCGTCGGCGGAGACCGCCCTGGCGCCGCTGTAGAAAGTCCCGCCCGGGAGGTCCCCGAGGCCCACCATGCCGCCGCCCTGGGTCCAGCGGAACGCCTCCCAGCCCGAGGCGGAGGCGCTGCTGCCCACCACGACGGAGCCGTCGGCGGAGACCCCGAGGGCGCTGCTGCTGAAGAGCCAGCCCGGAAGATCCCCGAGGCCCACCGTGAATGTGTACGTCAGACCATCTCCGAGGTTCACGACCGAGTATCGCCGGAACGCCTCAGGGCCCGACGCGGAGTGACTCCCGCCCACGACGACGGCGCCGCTGGCGGAGACCGCGAGGGCTTTGCTGTAGAAGCCCCCGCCCGGGAGGTCCCCGAGGCCCAGCATGCCGCTGCCCTGGGTCCACTGGAAGGCCTCATATCCCGGGGTGGAGCTGGCGCTTATGCCTTCACCCACCACGACGGAGCCGTCGGCGGAGACCGCATAGGCGCCGCTGCCGAAGTACCCGCCCGGGAGATCCCCGAGGCCCACCATGCCGCCCTCCTCGGTCCAGCGGAACGCGGTATAGGCGCACGACCCGGGTAAGAGCTGTATTGCCCCGTTGCAGGCGTTGTCGCTCATGCCCACCACGACGGAGCCGTCGGCGGAGACCGCGAAGGCTTTGCTGTAGAAGTCCCCACCCGGGAGATCCCCGAGGCCCATGAACAACGGCTTGGCGCTGGCATTGAATGCGAAGCCGAGACAGACGATTCCCAGGATCAGTGACACCACGCGCATGACGGACTCCTCGCTGTTCGCTGGTCGAGTTGGCTTGATCGCCATCACGAGACGCAGCATCACGTGAACCCGTCCGAGGCACAGTGAAGTACTTCACACGGAGGAAGAAAAAATCTCTTTAATGTGTTGATGTCTTCGACGCCCGGTAGCCAGCTGGAGGCAGTTCGAGCGGCGTTTCCGCAAGGCCCGATCCGTCGACATCCGGCCGACCAGGAACGGGTGACGGGAGGAAGTCCCAAGACGGGTTCAGAAAGAGCGTCAGCCGGGACTCGGCGACCTGGCGCTCGGTTCTACTACAGCAACGACTTCAGCAACGCGGGCGGATAACGGTGCACGAGGGAGAACTCCAACCCCTCGATTTCCCTACGCTGGCGTCCGCCAGTGGATGTCTTTGCCGACTCCCGCCGAACCCCGGGTCACTCGAAGCGCGCCTGCGGTCTTCATGAGTCGTCCGCGATTCGCCCATCGACGATCCTGATGATTCGACTCGCTCGATCCATGACTCGGGGATCATGGGTCGAGAAGAGAAAGGTTACACCGCGTGTACGGCTGAGCTTCTGCATGATGTCGAGGAGATGCTCAGCGGTTTCGGAATCCACGTTTGCGGTGGGTTCATCCGCCAGAACGATGGCTGGATTCGAGGCGATTGCACGCGCGATCGCAACACGCTGCTGCTGCCCTCCGGAGAGCGCACCCGGGAGTCGATCCTCCATGCCCTCGAGGCCGACGTCGGCCAGCAAGGCCATCACGCGATCGCGCCTCTCCTGCGGGTCGATTCCCTGAAGTCGCAGGACTGTCTCGGCATTCTCGTAGGCCGTGAGTACGGGCATGAGATTGTAGGCTTGAAATACAAATCCGATCCGATCTCGACGAATTCGACTGAGCTCGCGTCTGCCGAGAGAAGCGAGGCTCTTTCCTTCAAGACGAATGCTCCCTTCGGAGGGTGAGTCCAGCGCACCAATCAGGTTCAGGGCGGTCGTCTTGCCGGAACCCGAGGGACCCGACAACGCACTGAACTCCCCCTTCTTGATGCTGAGCGAAAGACCACGCAGCGCGAAGACGTCGACCGCACCCTGGTGATAGACCTTGGTGACACTCTCGAGCTCGACGATTGCATTGCCATCGGCGCCGGTTTGCCCGTCTGCGCTGACACTCGTGCTGGCGGTTGCGCCTTCTTTCACATCCATTTCCGTTCTAAATTCGAGATCGCCCACGTTCGTTACACCAAGCGAATGGACTCTGCCGGGGCGACGCGGCCGGCCTGCCACGCCGGGTAGACCGCGGAGAGCAATGTGCCGGTCAGCGCCGCAAGGGCGATGATCAATGCGTTCTCCGGATAGATCCCCACGCGCATGACAGACGTGAGCGCGACTCCGGCGACCTCGGTGCCTGTGAGTCCGAGTTGATCACTGATATCGATGCCCTTGGTCGAAAAATAATAGTAGGGCGCGGCGGTTACGATCACCGCGCCGACCAGTCCCACCAAGCCGAGCCAGAGGCTCTCGAGCATGACCAGCGCGAAGAGCGTGACGGGGGAAAAACCGATGGCAAGCATGATTCCGAATTCGCGAAGCCTCTCCATGACACTGACAAAGAGTGTGTTGAAGATCCCCGCCGCAACGAGCACCAGGATGATCATCTCCATCAGCTGAGCGCCCGCAACCTTCATGGCGATGAACCCGGCCAGCTCGGGTTGGGTGCGATGCCAGGGCAGAATCGCCAGGTCCTTCGCGAGCCCACCGGCGAGCCGTGCGGCCACGCGATCCGCCTCGCGGTGATCCTTCAAGAAGAGCGCGATCTGCGTCCCTTCTCCTTCTGCCATGCCGAGGTTCTCGCGAAGCGTGTCGATGGGGAGGATGGAGAGACCCGAGTCAACGGTAGGGGCGCCCGTCGTCACGATGCCCGACACACGGGCCACGCCGTAGATGATCTCGCCCTTGGGATCGGTCAGCGTGTAGACCACCTTGCTCTTCAAGCGAACGTTGAGGTTCTGCGCGAGCTGTCTCCCGAGGATGATCTGATTCCCCCGGCTCGATGTGAGCATCTCGCCTTCATCGATCGCATCGATCAACGAAAGGGTCTGGACGTCCTCCTCGCCGGGATTCAGTCCGATGAAGCCTGCGCCATAGCTCTGGCCCGCAGTGCTGAGCATGATCTGACCGCTGATACGCGTGACTGCGCGCAGGACTTCGGCATCTCGAAGCGCCTGCTCACGGAGCTTGGCGCTTCCTCGGACGGAGTTGCGAAGCGTCGGAGAATCGAGATATTCGGCGTTCTGGATGCTGACGTGTCCCCCTCCCAGTCGCGCCGCGAGATCAATCATCTCGCGCCAGTTCTGATCGCCCAGGCCTGTAAAGAGGATGGCCAACATCACGCCGAAGGCGATCGAAGAGAGGGTGAGCAAGGTACGCCGACGATTGCGCCAGATATTGAGCCAGGCCATCGAAGGCAGGTTGGCTCTACTCATTTTCTCTTCCTCTCATCTCTTCTCGACTAGTTGTGCCGCATCGCTTCGACGGGCTGGATGAGTGCCGCCTTTCCCGCCGGGTAGATGACCGCCAGGAATACGATGACCACCAGCATCACGACGGGTGTGGTGAAGACGCGCGGATGAATCGCTGCGTGCCAGATCGGGTCCATGGCGATGCCCAGGATCGAAGTTCCTGCCAACATCCCCATGTCGATCCCAACGTGAGCCAGATAGAAGATCCCCGGGATGCCAAGAACGAGACCGATGACGATGGCAAACCCGGTCTGGACTGCGCTTTCGATCAGGATCAATCCGAGTAGGGAAAGAGGGCCGAATCCGAGGGCCTTCAGAACACCGAGTTCTCGAATTCGCTCGAAGACCGCCATCAACATCGCGTTCAGAATCAGGATGGCGATCGCCAGATAGACGATGACACCCATCATCACCATGGCGCTGCGCCCCGCATCCAGCATCGAAGCGATCGTCGGCATGAGCTGGCGCCAGGTCTTCACTTCGAGCCCAAGTGCCAGGCCCTCGACGCGGTGGAACAGGTCCTGGAGATCCAGGTCCTTCGGGCGCCGCACGATGATCTGATGCGCCCCCTCCGGCATCGTGATCAGCTCGCGAAAACTCGACTGGGTCATGAAGATGCCCGAGTTGTCGATTGCATCACTGATCCCCAGCAGGACGCCGCGCACAAGGAAGAGTTCGTACGCCATGCTGCTGTCAGCGCCTTGGGTGAGCGCCAGCAGTTCGCCGCCGACGTCGATGTCGAGGGTTCGCGCCAATCGTCGACCGATGACGACGCCCTGAGGCTGGCTGGGGTCGAGCCACTGTCCGCGATCCAGCTGGTTGGAGACATCGCTGATCCGCTCATCGCGCGCCACGTTCACGCCGCGAAAGGACGCACCCGACGAGGCGTCGTCGGAGGCCACCAGCCCGAATGCAAGCAGGCGGGCCGCCGCGTCGAGACCGGCATCGTCCAGCCGGTCCAGCAGAGCTTGCGGGCCATTGATCTTCGTATAGATGGATGGATCGGTCCGATACTCCGGAGCGAAGATCTGGAGATCCCCCACCTCGAGATCGAGCACGTTGCGCTCCATCCCCTCGAGATAGCCCTCGATCAGACCCGAGTAAAGAATCATCGAGAGGAGCGCCAGACTCATGGCAGACACGGTCACGAAACTTCGGCGCGCGTTGCGAAATACGTTTCGCCATGCCATCGCGAATAGGTCCAATTCGATCTCCGAATCAGCTCGAGCCGACATTCCGCATCGCGGAGGCCGCCGCAGAGGTCGATGGGCGAAGGGAATTCCAAGCAGCGCATTCCCCACCACCTATTCTAGTCGTTCTGCCCGATACCGAAAACGAAGAGCCCGGCGCAGCGCCGCCATCGGTCACGCCCGAATCGGGCGCTGCGAAACCGCAGCTGGAACTTCCTGTCTTCCGGCGACCTTT
>JABSQW010000670.1 GCA_013215605.1 Myxococcales bacterium | reverse complement strand
TTAACAGCCGCTCGCTCTGCCAGCTGAGCTACCGGGGAATCTGATACCGGCGACGATTCTAGCGACGAAACGGGCCGTTGCTAGGAGCGAGCGCGCTGGCGCCGCGACTTCTAGCGAGGGCGAAGGCCTCCCCCGGCACTCTGCGCGAATCCTCCCGTTCCGGTGGGTGACCCGCTTCGGGCCCTCCCGGGTGCCCTGGGAAGCGGGGGACCGAGTGGCACCCCGCCAGCCCGGCGGACCGGGACGTTGCCGAGGCAACGGCCTCGGACCTGAGGTGATCCCTGCTTTCGTTCAGCGATCAGGTCGATACACTTCCGACGAGGAGCTCTGGCGCCAGCCTGGTCCACTGGGGGGATTCGAGTCATGTCCGTCTTCGTACGCGCGGCCTTCGCCGCGCTGGTTGCCTGTTTCATCTGTCTGGCTGCGGCCGCCGAAACGGCGTGGGTAAAGGACGACCTTCGCCTCAATCTGCGCACGGGCGCGGGTACCGAGTTTCGAATCATCGGCGTGATGAAGTCGGGCGACCACATCGACGTCCTCGCGCGCCAAGGCGGATGGACGCAGGTGCGCTCTCGAGAAGGTGTCGAGGGCTGGATCCCCGAGGGCTATCTACAAGCCGAGGCAACGGCGGGGCTGAGGCTCGCCTCGCGCGAAGGCGAGGTCGCCGAGCTGCAGGAGAAGTTCAGCGCCCTCGACGAAGAAGCCCAGAAACTGCGCGACGCGAACACCACGCTGAGAGTGCGCGACGTCGAGCAGACCGCGCAGGTCGACCGTCTGTCCCGCGAGAACATGGCGTATCGGGCCGGGGCGCGTTGGCCCGACTGGATTACCGGCGCCGGAATTCTTTCGTCCGGCATGCTGATCGGCTGGCTCCTCAAGACGAGCAGTGGCCGGCGCCGGTCGCCGCGCGTTCGACTCTGAGCCTCAGCCAAGCCGCTTCAAGTGGGCGACCACATCGGCCCAGATCGCCGGGTCGGGGTGCCTCGTGTTCTCGATGCTGACGGCGTCCGCAATCCCGCCCACGCGCTCGATGATCTGCGGCGCGATACTTTCGCGCGGGCCCACCACCGCGATGGTCTCCATGATCTCGTCGGTGATCAGCTCACTCATGTCGTCCCATCGGCCCTGCTTGGACATCCGGTTGAGCTCCACGTGGAGATCGCCCCAGCCGTGGCACTCGAGGGTGGCCTTGTACGCCGGCGTCGAGCCGTAGAACGAGAGCTGCCCGCGCGCGGCGGACTTCACCTGCTCGAGCTGCTCTTCGGTGTCGGCCGTCACGATGAACAAGACGCACGTGAGATCGAAGTTCTCGCGCCTGCGCCCCGACTTCGCGAAGCCCCGCTCGAGCGCCGGGATCAGGATCTCCCGGGTCGACTTCGCCGTGTTGAACGGGTGCGCGAGTAGCCCGTCGGCCACCTCGCCCGCCACCTCGATCATCTTCGGACCGACGCCGGCGGTGAGGATCCTGGGGGGGCCATAGGGATTCGGGCCCGGATCGAAGGCCGGGATCATCAGCGTGTGCGTGAAGAACTCGCCGCGAAAATCGAGCTTGCTGTTGCCCTCCCAGGCGTCCCAGATCGCTCGGATCGCCAGTACGAGCTCTCGCATTCGCGGCGCCGGAGCCGACCACGTCGAGCTGAAGCGCTTCTGGATGTGTGGACGGACCTGCGAGCCCAGCCCCAGTGCGAATCGCCCCTCGCTCGCCACCTGGAGGTCGTAGCCCAGGTTCGCGAGGTTCATCGGATTGCGCGCAAAGCCGATGGCGATCGCCGTTCCGAGTGCAATCTTCTTCGTTCGATCGGCCGCGACCGCGAGCGGCAGAAACGGGTCGTGTTTCGATTCGTAGGTGAACGCGCCGTCGTAGCCGATCGATTCGAGCTTCTGGAAGAGGGGTCCAGCCGCCTTCGGATCGCTGACCGGTACCGTGGTGTGAACCCGCACCGCTTCCCCTTAGCCGAGGCCCAGCTTGTGCTGCGCGACGGTCTCGTAGCCCTTCTGATCGACGTAGAGGTGCTGGCCGCCGGTGAAGAGATCGCGGAAGCAGCGCTGCACGAGGCTCGGGTTGCGGAGCCCCTGGCTTCCCGCGCAGCGGTACGCGAACTGCGCACAGTCGAGTGCGACCTCCGTGAGATACGCCGTGGACGAGAAGATCTCGTCGACGTGCTTCTTCTCCATCGGCTGTCCCTTCTCGATACGTTCGATGCACTGACCGAACACGTCGTGTGTGAGCAGGCGGACGGAACGCAGCGCGAGCGATTTTTTCCCGTACTCCCGCTGGAACACCTGCTGTTCCTTGAGCAGCGCGGAGCCCATGCGTCCACGGCCACCGTCCGCGATCTGCGCGATCTCGTCGAGAGCTCGGCGCGCGACTCCGAGCCCCCAGCCCGCGTGTCCGATACCCGCGAGACACGTCGGCCCCATCCCGTACAGCGAGCCGCCGGTCTTCACCTCGTAGTGGAAGAGCGGGAAGGTGGACTCCGCCGCGACCTCCTGCAGGAGCACCTCGTAGTCGAAGCTCCCCGTGCCGCGCAGACCCATGACGTCCCAATTGCCCTTGAACTTGATTCCGCTCTGCGGGACGAAGAAACACATGTAGAGCGGAATCCCGTCGGCTGCGGTCTCGACCGTACCGTCGGCGTCGGTGACGAAGCCCGCCCCGCCGATGTAGCTGGCGTGTGGGCTGCCGCTCCCGAACTGGAAGTGGCCCGACACCTCGAAGCCACCGTTCTTGCGGTTCACTTTGGCGAAGGGGCTGAACTGACCGGCCGTCACGGATTCCGGCCGCCCCTTCACCATCTTGGCGGCGACGCCCGGGTCGAGGTACGAGACGTAGGCCGTTGCTGCGGCGTTGGCCATGA
>JABSQW010000669.1 GCA_013215605.1 Myxococcales bacterium | reverse complement strand
CTCGAGGTGGGTGCGCGAGCCCTCGGGACGAACGGCAAGCCGTTCAACGAAGATTCGATCGGCGGGGCTCTCGCGATCCGCCAGCTGAAATCCGAGCTGCGCGAGATGGGCCTCGATTCAACGGGACCGCAAGCCTTGTCACAACGTGACCGCTCTCGATTCTCGGAGGGTCTCGACCAGATCGTCCAGGCGGCGCTGCGCGCCTAGAAGATGGGCCGCGAGCGCGGCGGGGCAAGACCCCTGGTCACTCCTCGACGCGGATCACCACCTTCCCACGGGCGCGCCGCGACTCGACGAGCTCGTGGGCCGCGATCATGTCGTCGAAGGAGAACGTCCGATCGATCACGGGACGGATGCGCCCCTCGTCGACGAGCGCGCCGATGCGCTCGAGCGCCGCGCCGTTCGGCGAGAAGAGCGCCCAGTGGTAGCCGCGGCCGAGCCTGCGCTCGCGGAACTTGCGCGACAGGTACGTCCCGGCGCTGACGAGCGCACCGAGGATGGGGCCGAGGCGATCGAAGGTCTCGACGAGGGGGTGCACGATACTGACGTATTGCGCGCCCGCATCGCGAGCGAGCACCGAGAGCGACGGACCTTCCTCGTCGAAGCCGAGGGTGTCGAACACGAGGTCCATGTCTCGCAGCAGGTCCTGGTAACGCTCCTGCGTGTAGTCGATCACGCGGCTCGCACCGAGCTCCTTCACGAGGCCGACGTTTCTCGTGCTGCACGTGGTGGCCACCTGCGCTCCCCAGGCGGTGAGAAGCTGGATCGCGAAGCTCCCCACACCCCCCGAACCGGCGTGAACGAGCACGTTCTTCCCAGCGGCGTTCTCGGACGTGAGACCGGCGCGACCGACCAATGCCGCCCAGGTCGTCAGTGCCACGTAGGGGATCGAGGCGGCCTCGATATCGCCGAGCGACGCTGGGCGCGGCGCGACGTGGTCCTGGGCGACCGCCACGTACTCCGCCCACGCACCGTCGCGAAACGCGTCGACCGCGCCCCACACGAGGTCACCCGTCTGGTAGCGGTCCGCCTTGGCTCCGCGTGCCACCACCTCGCCGACGAAGTCGCGACCGAGGAGAAGCGGCAGCGTCGCGGCTCCGCGCAGCCCGAACAGCCGGCGTCCGTAGCCAGCACGCCGCATGCAGTCGATCGGGTTGACGGAGCTCGCGGCGACTCGGACCAGGACGTCCCGCTTGCCGATCGCGGGCATCGAAGCGTTGGGATCGAGGTAAAGCGACCGCTCGGCCGCGCCGAACTCCCGCGCCATCACCGCGCGCATGTGCGGCGCCACTTCGAGGAGAGTCTTCAGATTCCGCAGTGCCTGGGGGACTCGCCGATCAAGTACGAGCTTCATGACTCGCGTGGCGATCCCGGCGACGCGCGTGGTGCCCCGCGCCCGACAGCGGCAGCGCACGTCCGTGGAGCCGTCTTCGCGGGGCACGCAGTAGAGATCGAAACGAGGCAGCACAGGAGCGAGATCCGCGTGGATTGCGATGTGGCGGTCGGCCCGGCTCTCGACGACCTCGATCTCGATGCGCGTCTCGCCGCGGAAGGGAATGCGCGCCACTTCGTCGTAGCGTTTGCCCACGCTGGCGGGTGGCAGCGCGTCGGCCGACTCCATCTTCGCGATGCCGGGAAACCAACGCGGGGTGTTGTCGAGGTCGGCGGCGAACGCGAAGACGTCCTCCGTTGCCATGTCGATGTTGATCACGTGCTCCGCGACTTCGATCACGCGCTGGCCTCGGTGCTGGGCGACGATTTCGTCGAGCGTCTCGGGGAAGGTCTCACCGGCTTCTGCCCCGCATTATGCCGTCCCGGACGGCTCGTCGGGCGGTGAGAGCGGACCGCAACTCAGGGAAACAGCCGCGTCGGCGTCCAGACCGAAACGTCCGAGTCCGACGTGCGACACCACTCCGCCCGGTCGTGCACGCGGGCGGGGCGGCTCACCCACAACTCGATCGTGTCGGCGCTGAGCTCGTAGCCCCCCCAGCCCGGTGGGCGCGGCACTGTGTCATCGGGCGCGCCCGGTTGCGACACGCCGAAGCGACGCGCCGTGGCATCGATCCGTTCGAGGAGTGTCGTGCGCGACGCCAGGGGTTCGCTCTGTGCGCTCGCCCAGGCGCCGAGCCGCGCGTCGAGGGGACGGGAAGCGTAGTAGGCGTCGGATTTTTCCGCGGCGCTCCTCACCACCCGACCTTCGACGCGTGCCTGCCGGCTTGGCCCCGACCAGTAGAAGACCGCGGCAGCGCGTTCGCACGTCGCGAGGTCGCGACCCTTGCGGCTGTCGTAGTGGGTGTAGAACGTCAGCGTGCCGCTGTCGTCGATCTCGTTGCAGAGCACCATTCGCACGGACGGCTCACCGTCCGCTCCGACCGTGGCCAGAGCGATGGCGTGAGGATTCGGTTGGACACCCGCCGCGAAAGCCTCCGCGAGCCACCGCTTGAGGATCGCCACCGGGTCATCGGGCAGCGGATCCTCCGAGAGCCACGGATCCTCGAGCTCGTCCATCAACGCCCAGTCTAGCGATCCCACTCGGGAGATCAGGCGCGGAGGCGGAGGGCGTTCGTGATGACGGAGAGAGAGGAGAGACTCATGGCGGCGGCGGCGACCATGGGGTTCAGGAGCCAGCCGAAGAGGGGGTAGAAGAGACCGGCGGCAATGGGGACACCGAGGGCGTTGTAGAGGAAGGCGAAGGCCAGGTTCTGCCGGATGTTCCGGTTGGTGGAGCGCGAGAGATCGCGCGCTCGCACGATGGCGCGCAGGTCGCCTTGAACCAGGGTGACGCCCGCCGTTTCCATCGCGATGTCGGTGCCAGTGCCCATCGCGATTCCCACCTCCGCCACCGCCAGCGCCGGGGCGTCGTTGATGCCGTCGCCCGCTACCGCGACGCGGTGTCCCTCGGCTTGAAGCGCTTCGACGATCTGCGCCTTGCCCTCGGGCAGAACACCCGCCTCGACCTCGTCGAGGCCGAGCTCGCGCGCGACAGCCTCCGCGGTGGTGCGACTGTCGCCGGTGACCATCAGGGTGCGGAGACCCGCGTCCGCCAGGTGTGCCAGCGCCTCCGCAGTCGTGTCCTTCACGCGGTCGACGACCGAGACCATGCCCGCAGAGGCGCCGTCGATGGCCACGTACGCGACCGTCTCGCCGCGCTCCCGGAGTCGCTCCGCCGCGGCCTCGAGGTCCGCGGTCTCGCAGCCGAAACCCGCCAGGAACGCGGCGTTTCCGACGATGACCTCGTGACCGTCGACAGCTCCCTTCACGCCGGAGCCGACGGCGGCCTCGAAGTCGTGAACATCGCCGAGCTCGACGCCGCGTTCCCGCGCCCCGTCTTCGAGCGCCCGCGCGAGCGGATGCTCGCTGCCGCGCTCGAGACTCGCCGCCGCGCGCAGGAGCGCGACCTCGTCGACGCCCTCCCGGGCGTGCACGGTGGCGAGGGTCGGGCGCCCCTCGGTCAGAGTTCCCGTCTTGTCGACCACCAGGGTGTCGACGCTGGCCAGCGTCTGAATGGCCTCGGCGTCGCGGAACAGCACGCCCATCCTCGCGCCGCGTCCGGCCGCCACCATGATCGACATCGGCGTCGCGAGCCCGAGCGCGCAGGGACACGCGATGATGAGTACGGAGATCGAGTTGACGAGGGCGAACGCCAGCCGCGGTTCGGGACCGACGATCGCCCACAGCGCGAAGGTCATCATGGACACGACGATCACGACGGGAACGAAGACGCTCGCCACCGCGTCGGCCGTCGCCTGCACCGGCGCGCGACTGCGCTGCGCTTCCGCGACCCTCGAAACGATCCGCGACAGCAGGGTGTCGGCCCCCACCTGCTCCGCCACCACGACGAGACTCCCCGAGCCGTTCAGCGTGCCGCCGATGACGCGATCTCCTGCGGCCTTTGCCACCGGAATCGGCTCGCCGGTGACGGACGCCTCGTCGACCGCGCTCGTTCCATCCACGACGGCACCGTCGACGGGAATCTTCTCCCCGGAACGCACTCGAAGCCGATCGCCCACCGCGACCTCGGCAAGCGCGATCTCGTCTTCGCTCCCGTCGTCGCGCACGCGCAGCGCCGTCTCGGGCGCCAGTCCGAGCAGGCTGCGAATCGCCTCCCCCGTGCGCCGGCGCGCGCGCAGCTCGAGCACCTGACCGAGCAGCACGAGCGCGACGATCACCGCGGCCGCCTCGAAGTAGACCGCGACCACGCCGTGCACGCGAAACGCCTCGGGAAACGCACCTGGCAGCGCCGTCGCCACCACGCTGAACGCGTACGCGACTCCCACGCCGATGCCGATCAACGTGAACATGTTGGGACTGCGGACCCGCAACGACTGCAGCGCACGCTCGAAGAAGGGAGCGCCACCGAAGAGAACGACGGGTGTCGCCAGGGCGAACTCGACCCACACTCGCCACGCAGGTGGAATCCACGCGTCGAGCGAGCGGCCCGGGAGCATCTCCCCCATGGCGAGGACGAACACCGCGAGGGCCAACGGAGCGCTGACCCACAGGCGACGCGTCATCTCGTCGAGCTCGGACGTATCCTCGTCCGCACTGGCGAGCGCCGGCTCGAGAGCCATTCCGCAGAGCGGGCACAGGCCGGGGCCGATCTGCTCGACCTCGGGGTGCATGGGACACAAGTAGAGAGCGGTCGGGTCCGGCGGCGGCTCGTCGGTGTGCGGGTCGCGTCCCAACCAACGCTCGGGATCCGTCACGAACTTCGTCCGACAACCCTCGGAGCAGAAGAAGTACTCGGCTCCAGCGTGGGCAGCGCGAAACTGCGAGGCGCTGTCGACCTCCATCCCGCAGATGGGATCCCACATGCTCTCACCTCCGTTCGTTCCGGCGGAGTCCGACAGCTCCATCTGCGCCCACGCGGGGGCTCCCCTTTCCCGGCCGACCCGACCCCCTCTGCTGGCAGCGTATCGAACTCGCGCCAGGCGTTCGCCGACCCGGTGTTCGTCTGTCTCGGTTCCGCAGGCTGAGCCCGGCTCCCCTATATTCGTGCGCGGTCCCTTCGCGCTGCGTCGCACCCTGTTCGCGCGCAACTGCCGCCAAAGGAAGGTCGACACCTGATGATGATCCGAAACGCTCGAGGGCGCCGCTACGGGCCCCTGCTGACGCTCGTGACCAGCTTCACCGCGGTCGCTGCCGCCCTGCCCGCTTCGTCGGAGGTCTGGAGCTTCGTCGGCTCCCGCTACCAGGCCATGGGCGGCGCGGGGGTTGCGGTCGTCGACGACAGCCTCGCCCAGTACTGGAACCCGGG
>JABSQW010000067.1 GCA_013215605.1 Myxococcales bacterium | reverse complement strand
GCCCCGTGGCACCGGGCGTGGCCTTGCCGAGGCGCTGCGCGATCTCCACGCTCAGCGCCGTCGAGAGGCCCTCGGACGTGGTTGGAAGGAAGTCCCCGAGTTGGTGTTCTGCTCCGAGGTGGGAACCGCGATGGACGAGCGCAACGTCACGCGCACCTGGAACCGCGTGCGCCGCAAGTCCCAGGCACGGGGAGTGCGTCCTCTGCGGCTCCACGACGCGCGCCACACATTCGCCAGCCTCGCGCTCGCATCTGGCAAGAGCATCCGCTGGGTCGCCGAACAACTCGGGCACGCCAACCCCGAAATGACGCTTCGCGTGTACGCGCACGCCATGCGTGAAGAGGAATCCGACCTGAGTTTCCTCGACTTTGGCGGCACCAAATGGCACCCCCGCGGCACCAGCGCTCGCGCGGTCGCCACAACGACGAAGCCCCCTCGCGCAACCATGCGAAGGGGCTTCGAAAAACATGGAGCGCGAGACCGGGTTCGAACCGGCGACCCTCAGCTTGGGAAGCTGATGCTCTACCAACTGAGCTACTCGCGCGTGGAGTCGAGGATAACCGATCGATGGGGGCTGCGTGGGGGCATCAATCGCTGCCGTCGATCCACAGGAACTCGTCGGTTTCGTCCGCCTCGTCTTTGGGCGGACCCTCGCCCGGGAAGAGGACGGGGGCTTCGGTCAACTTCATGGGAGATTCGGCGTGAGTCTTCGCCGCTCTGGGGATGACCGGGTCTGCGAGCAGTTGGGCATCATCGCCGTCGAGAAACGTCGAGTCTTCGAAGACGGCTTCGAGTTCGCGATCGAGGTCTGCGGGCGCATCGGCGACTGGCCGGCCTGCTGAGGTCGCGGCAGGAGTTCCCGCGCCGGGGACCGGTGCAGCCGGCGGATCCGTTTCCCCGATCCTTTCCACGGGAATTTCCACGACCTGGGGCGGCGCCGACTCGATCTCGATGAAGTCGGACGTGATTTCGGGGATCGGTGCAGCGCGGACGGCTTCGGCACCGAGGGCGCTCTCGCGGTTCCCTTCGAGGTCCGCGTAGGCGCGTGCGACATCTACGCGGGCGATCCGCTCGCGACCACAGAGGAAGGCTTCGAAGAGCGCGTTGTCTGCGATCGTGTTGAGCCGGCCGGGAAGTCCGCGGCCGAGTTCGTGGAGCGCCTCGAGCGCTTCAGCTTCGATGATCGCCGGGTCTCCAGAGGCGCGCCGGATGCGATGCGCGATGTAGTCGGCCGTCCCTTCCGTGTCGAGGGCAGCGAGTCGAATCTTCACGTCGATGCGATGGGCGAGAGTTGGCGTCTCGGCAACGGCCGCCTCGAGGGTCGCGTCGCCGGCGAGCACGATGCTCAAGAGACGTCGGTCCTCGTATTCGAGCTTCAGGAGCGCGCCGACCTCGTCGAGGGCGCCCCGTGACGCAAGAGACTGCGCGTCGTCGATGATGAGCACGGCATGGCGCCCGTTTTCGCGAACGATGGCGAGAAGGTCGGTCACCTGGGCGATCAGTTCATCGCGCCCGCCGGTTGGCTCTTCGACTCCGAGCAGCTCGGCGAAGTGTCGCAGCAGCCAGTTCCCGTCGGCAACGGGCGAGAGCACCCCGAGCATGCTTGCTTCGAACATCTCCTCTTCGAGACTCTCGAAGAGCTGGCGGACGGCAATCGTCTTGCCCGCGCCCGGCTGTGCGATCAACAGCGACAGGCCCCTGGCCTGGCGCACCGATCGATCGAGGCGGCACAGGGCTTCGCGGTGCGGCGCGGTCTCGACGAAGAGTCCGGGGAGCGGCTCGTTGCGGAACGGATCGTCGCTGAGCTTGAAGTGGTGGAGGTGGTCCAAGTCGGAGCCTCACGAGAAGGAGATCTTCCGGCGGCGCTTCGCTGCGGAGTCGGCGGGAGCTGGCTCGACGTCGATGTCGGTCGCGTCCAACGGGGGGTCGTCGCTCGTCCCGGCGAGGAAGTCATCGAAGGACTCGTACCCCGAGTCGGCCTCGGCGGCGTCCGCTCGGGGCTTGTCCTCTTCCTCGAGCAACACCAACTCGCCCTCGACGTCACGGAAGAGCGGGTTGATCGCGGCGACCGCCTCGAAGGCGTCTCGCGCACGAACGACGTCGCCCGACGTTCGGAACGCGCGCCCGAGCTCGAAGCGGATCGCGAGCTCTTGATCTCCCGTCAGCGAGCCGCTGTCGAGTGCGGAAGCGAAGTGATTGACGGCTTCGGGCGCTCGGCCCCCGTCGAGGGCGCACATCCCCATCATGTGGAGGCTGCCGATTCTCCGCTCGGCGCCCTGCGAGGCGAGGCGGAACTCCGCGATGGCATCCTCGAGGAGTCCCATTTCGCGGTAGGCGATCCCGAGGTCGTAGTGGGCCTCGTGATCCCCTTCCTTCAGCGACTCGTTGACCCCCTTCTTGAACTCTCGGAACACCTCGGAGAAGCCATCGTCCGCTCCGCTTTCACCGTATCTGCTCACGGAGGCGCCGGAAGACTCCTCGTCGATCGCGTCGTTGATTTCGGCGGCCAGATCGAAGCCGCCTTCCACGGCCTCGAAACCCGAAGCCAACGGCGCGTCGAGCGACTGCTCGGACGCAGGCGTATTCCCGACGAGGTCCGGCGCCAGCGGTCGGCTGATGGCCAGGGGCGGCTGCGAGGCGAATGCCGCGTCATCGAGTTCGGGGATCGAGCTGGCGTGCTCATCGACGTCGTCGAGCGCGGGCTCGCTCTCATCGAAGAAGATCTCGACGCCGTCGACAGCGCTGTCTTCGAAATCCGGCTCCTCGGCGTCGAACAGCGGTGCGGGCGCGTCGAGCTCGGCAGCGTCGGCGATCTCGATCTCGAACTCGCCGGTCTGGATGTCGTCGCGCGCGCCTGCTGCGTCGGCCGGTGTTGCGTCGGCGACGAGACCCTCGAGTGAATCGTCGAGGAGATCGAGACCGCCTGCGGTCGGAGGGGCAGCGCTCTCTTCGTTGCCGACACGGAGCGCCGCCGTCGAGCCCGGGTCGTCGCCGCGCGCGGCGGCGATTTCTCCAAGTCGCACCAGGACGCGTGGATGGTTCGGGGCAATCGCGAGCAGGCGCTTGTAGATGGCCTCTGCCTCGTCGGACAGGCCCTGCTGGCTGTAGAAGTCCGCCTCTTCGAGATCCTCTTGGATCTGCTGGGACGTAGCGGAGAGCGCGTCGGGATCCGCTGTGTCGTCGCTCCCCACACTCCGGACTGCACCGGAGCTCGTGACCTCGCCGAGGTCGTTCTCGAAGTCGGAGGGTTCGAACTCCAGTTCGTCCAGGAACTCGTCGTCGATCTCGATGTCTTCATCGGCCGACGAGTCGAGCTCCGGCGCCGACTCGGCTGCCTTCGCGGGTTCGGGTGCGACGCTGCTCGACGCGGCCTCGACGGCCGCCTCGATCGAACGCTCTGTCACGTGGTTGGGAATTTCGAGGTAGTCTTCGGCGTCGTCGTCGAAGCTGGCTGCGCCAATTTCGCCGTCATCGAGCGAAGCGGCGGCTTCAGCATCGAGCGCGGCGATACGATCGCGCAGTACGCCGAGCACGCCGATTTCGCCGCTGTCGCGCGCGAGCTGTGCCGCGGTCATCCACGACTCGACAGCACGCGTGATGTCACCACTCTCGGCAAGCGCCTCGCCCAGCTTCTCGAGAGCGCCGCGGTGCAGGGGCTGCTGCGCGACGATCTGCTCGAGGCTCTCCACTGCCTGGGCGCGCTTTCCGTAGCGGAGATAGACACTCGCCTCGGCGAGCACCTGATCGATCTCTTCGGCCGAGAAACGCGGCGCTGCCGCAGGGTCGGGCTGTGGCGTCTCGAGCGCGGGAGCTTCGAGGGGAATCTCGTCGAGGCACGGAAGCGGCTCGAACCGGGTCTCGCCCTCGCTGCCGACCGCTTCGCCGAACGGGTCGTCGGGAAGGTAGTCCTCGCCGAGGATTGCGGTGTCGCCGGCATCGTCGGGAGCGGCGTCGAAGGCGGTTTCCTCGCCAACCAGATCGGCTCGACCGACGTCGGTCGGCTCCACGATCGAGTCCTCGGTGAGCAAAGTCGAATCGGAAGCGCCGTGGAGATCTTCGACACCGATTTCGGCGTCGCCGATTTCGACGTCGTCGTCAGCGAAGTCCGCTACCGGTCCGCCGAATTCGTCGGGCGGAACGAAGCGCTGCAAGATCTCTCTCGCGCGATCCTCATCGCCGCGCTGCCGATAGAGGTCCGCGAGGCCGCGGTACGTGTCGGCGAGTGCGTCCTCGCGCTGCACGGACTGGTAGATCTCGAGAAGCAACTCGTAGTGCTGCGGCTCGCCGGATTCGCCCTCGAGCGCGCGCCTGGCAAACGGCTCGGCGCGGTCGGCCGCCCCGCTCCGAAGCAGACTCTGGGCGTACTGGCGCAGCGTTGCAGTGCGGTGGGCATCGATGACGAGGATGCGCTCGCAAACACTCTGGAGGGCCTCGTGGTCGCCCTGGCGTTCGAGCTCGTCGAGCGCTTCGTCGTACTCGGCCAGCGCGTCGGCGGCGAGTCCCTCCTGATGCAACAGGTCCGCCACCTTGATACGACTCGCGGTGTTGGTCGGGTCGAGAGTGGCCATCTTGCGCAGCAGGTTCAACGCGTCGGTCTTCTGGCCCGCGCGGTGATAGGCGTCGGCCGCGACCTGGAGCGCACCGATGGCCTCCGAGGTGAGGCCCATGCGCAGGTAGAGATCTGCGAGGGGCTCGTAGGCGCCGTGCCGCTCGGGGTCGAGATTGACGAGCTGTTTGAAGACGGCGACAGCGCGGGCGTCGAAGCCCTCCGCCATGTACTGCTCGGCGACCTTCTGGTACGTGTCGACAGCCTCGTCGACCTGTCCCCAACGACGATAGGCGTCGCCGACCTCGAGACGCAGTTTTGCGTCACGGGGATCTAGCTTCAGGAGCTTCTTGTACTCTTTGAGGGCCTTCGCGGTCGCGCCCTTCTGGGCGAACTTCCGCGCGGCCTCGAGGATCTTGCGCTTGGTCGCCGCCAAAAAGCGCCTCGACGTCGGATACGAAACCGGGAAACTGGTGGGGTAATCCCACTCCCTGCTTCTGTATCGGTCGCCGCGTGGCGCTCTTGAGAACTCCAGACGCCGCGGGACGGCGCCAGTCCACGCCGAGAAGCGCTGCGAATCTCGTGGGGCCGAAGCGCTCCAGCCACGAGAGCCGCTCCCAGCGCTTCCGAGAAGGCCGTCGTACAGGCGCGGCGGAGCGCTCGATTCGAGGCCGCACAGCCGATCTCGGCCAGGCTGGTCGCCACGTCAGGGGCGAAACCCACCGCCTCCCGTGCCGCCTCCGGGGCGGCCCTGAGGCGAATCGAGCCGTGCTGCAGCACGCCCCCGTCGCCGCGTCGCTGGGCGCTGCCGACCAGCTTGCGCCCCGCGACACAGAGTTCGTCGACCGCGGGCACCGCAAAGCAGTCGAAATCCACGCCAGTCTCCTGCCCCTCGGTTGCGGACTCGGGAGGGTCGGCGATCCGCTCGGCCAGCACCCCGATCTCACGCAGCGCAGCGGCAATGGCATCGGAGAGCCGGGTGTAGGTCGCCCGCAGCCCGGCGGGCAGGAGCGGTTCCGGGGCCGCCACCGCGTAGGTGAGATCGGCGCCGTGAAGCACGGCCCGACCGCCCGTCGAGCGGTACACCACGCCGACACCCGCGTGGTGACAGCGCGCTTCGAGCCGCGCGTCGGGCCTTTGCGCGTACCCGAGCGACAGCCAGGTTCCGCTCCATCCGTAGAGTCGCAGGGTGGGCTCGCCGGTGGCGATCGCGGTGGCGAGGATGGCCTCGTCGACGCCCATGTTGAACGCACCCGGCGCGTCGCCGTGATCGAGCAGTCGCCAGACCCGGGGCAACGCGTCAGCGCTCGAGGTGGTCGAGGAGCGCGTGCAGACCGAGCCAGTAGCTCGTCGGGCCAAAGCCGCTGATGACGCCCACCGCGATGCCCGAGATGTAGGAACGCTGACGGAACTCTTCGCGCGAGAAGACGTTCGAGCAGTGCACCTCGACCACGGGAAGTCCGCTCGCGAGCAGCGCGTCGCGCAGGGTCACGCTCGTGTGCGTCAGACCGCCGGGATTGATCAAGAGGCCGTCCGCCCAGGAGACAGCCTCCTGGATGCGATCGATGAGTGCGCCCTCGTGGTTCGACTGGAAGAACTCGACCTCGGCGCCCTGCTCCTTCGCGGCCGACGTGACCTCGGTGTTGATCTCCTCGAGCGTGGTCGCGCCGTAGATTTCCGGCTCGCGCGTCCCGAGTAGGTTCAGATTGGGTCCGTGGATGACGAGGATGCGCGGCGTTTCGGACATGGCGTTCCCCCGCCGCAACCGGCTCCCGGGGGATGCCGGACGGCTACAGCTCCTGGTGGAGCGCGATCAGGCTGCGCCGGATGAGATAGCGCGCCTTGCCGATGTTGCCATCCGGGGTGAGGACCACGACGAGGAAGGTGTCCTCGTCCACGACGCGAAACAACAGGCTCAGCCGCGACAGCACCACGATATGCTCGGACACGGCGCCCCCCGAGAGCGCGTCAGAGGCCTTGCGAATCTCATCGAGGATGCGCCCGAACTCGACGCCGGCCGTGCCGATGTCCTCGGAGAGCGGATTCGACACCGGATCGGTGGCGAGCACCTGCTCGATGGGAATGCCGTCCTCTCCCATCAGCGCGGCGCCGATGCCGCCGCCACAGCGGTCGACGATCTCCTGAAGAATCGATGCGAAGCTCATCCCCTACTCCTGGACCTTCTCGAGCCAGCGCTCGAGTGTTCTGAGTGTATTCTTGCGATGGCTCGGCGCGTCCAGGGGAAAAAGCCCTTCGCCCGGGTCGTTTCCCGTCACCCCCGCGCGGGTGCGCTCGCGCTCGTCGGCCAGAGCGGCGCGGATGCGCGCGGCGCCGTCGAGGTCTCCCTGCTCCTCGAGAAGCCTCGCCATGGTCGGCGTCTTGAAGCTGGCGGGAACCCTGGAATCGATCCCGCGCATCGCCTCTTGGGCGAGGCGGTCCGCGTCGATCACCTGCTCCGCGACGGCTTCGGCGCCGGCGAACGCACGATCGAGCTCGGACTCGCTGATCTCGCCCGAGTAGTCGCTGGCGAGAACCGCGGAGGCCAGGACGTCGTCTGCGACCCGCTCGAGCTCACGACGCGCGTCGTCGTCGCGTCCCTGGTCGAGCAGCACCAGGCACAGCACCGCCCTGGCCTCCGTGCGATCCGGCCTGCACCGGAGCCCTGCGCGAATCACACGCTCGGCCTCGTCCAGTCTCCCACCGCGCCGATGGGCTTCCGCCAGCGCAGGGAACTCTTCCGCCCCCGGATCACTCTCGACGGCGGTGATCATCCGCCGGGTCTCGGGTGCGGGTTCGGAGGTCCGGTCGGGCATCTCTCGGGATCCGTCGGGCACGGCTCTCTCCTCAGCTTCGGCGCGGGTCACGGCATCCGCTCCCCCCGACTCGTCCCCCGGTTCCCACCGCGAGCAACGGCGGACAGCGGCGAACGACTCAGGAAGCAGCCGACGCGCCCCGCCGGCGGCGCAACGGAATGATCTCCGACGGGGTGAGCGGGACGCTGTCCGCCTCGCCGATCCCCCGGAGCACAATGTACCGGATGCGCGAATCGCGCTTCTTCTTATCGACGCGCAGGGCATCGAGATAAGCCCTTCGCGGGAACGTCGGCGTCCGGGTCGGGAGTCCCATTCGCGCACACAGCGCCTCGATGCGATCGGCCGTAGAGTCGGGCGAGAACCCGAGCTCCTCGGAGCGCCGCGCGGCGTAGACCATCCCCATCGCCACCGCCTCGCCGTGCAGCGTGCCGCGGAACCCGGACAGCTTCTCGATCGCGTGCCCCACGGTGTGGCCGAAATTGAGCAGCATCCTCGGCCCGCGCTCCCGTTCGTCGCGGCGGACCACCTCGGCCTTGATCTCGACCGACCGCGCCAACGTGGGGATGAGCGGACCCGNATCGAGGCGCATCAGAGCCTCTGCATCGCGCTCGAGGCCGGCGAAGTAGTCGCGGTCCCAGATCGCGCCGTGCTTGATCACCTCGGCGAAGCCCGCCGCGCGCTCGCGCCGCGGCAGGGATTTCAGGACTGCGGTGTCGATCCAGACGAGCTGCGGCTGATGGAAGGCACCCACCAGGTTCTTCCCCTCGGGTAGGTTCACACCGGTCTTGCCGCCGATGCTCGAGTCGACCATCGCGAGGATCGTGGTGGGCACCTGCACGAAGGGAATGCCACGCAGGTAGGTGGCGGCGGCGAAGCCCGTCAGATCGCCCACCATTCCACCGCCGAGCGCGACGAGCACGCTGTGGCGATCGACGCCGACCCGAAGCAGCTCGGTATACAGCTCTGCCACCTGACCGAGATTCTTCGTCGCGTCTCCGTCGGGCACGCTGATGCGGTGCACGCGCAAGCCGGCGTCCTGCAGCGAGCGGCGGACGACGCCCGCGTAGCGGCGCCCAACCCCCGGTACCGTGACGATGACGGCGCGGGAGGCGTCCGTGTGCTTGCGAACCGCCGCACCGACCCCGGGGAGTGTCCCGTGTCCGAGCGAAACGCCATAGCTGCGGTCGCCGAGATCGACCACGACCCGGCGCTTCACACGCCCTGCGGCGCTCACCCTTCCCGCTCCAGTGGCGAATCAGCCAGGGCGTCGAGCTCCCGACACACCCGGTCCACGATGGCGTCCACGGCGAGATCGTCCGTGTCTACGCGCACGGCGGCGCTCTCGTAGGCGTCGCGCCGCTCGGCGAGTATCGACCGGAGGCGTTCGACCCGCGCGTCCGGGTCCAGCGTGCTCAACAACGGGCGCGAGAGGCAGTCCCCGAGCCTCGCCAGCAGCGTCTCCGGCGTGGCGCTCAGATACACCACCGTTCCCTCGCGGGCCAGCCAATCCGCAGCACCCGGTTGGGCGATCGCACCACCGCCGAGCGAGACCACGAGGTCGCGCCCCGCGAGGCGGTCGAGGGTCTCGCGCTCGAGGTCGCGAAAACGCGCTTCGCCGTCGGTGTCGAAGATTTCGCTGATGCTTCGGTGCTGGGCAGCCTCGATCTCGAGGTCGGAGTCGGCGAAGTCCCGGCCGAGTCGCTCAGCGAGAGCGGGCCCCAGCGTCGACTTTCCGGACCCCATCATTCCGACCAGCCAGAGAGTCCCCATCTGCATGGCGGCGCCGAGTATAGACGACCGACCGATCAACTCCGCCCCGCGCTGCTCGGGAGAAGCAGGCGCGAAGCGAGCCAAAGACGAACGCAGACCGGTTCGATCCGGGCTCCGCCCCGACCGGGTCCCTCTAGATGGCCGCCGGCGCGTTCAGGATGATCCGGGGCGACACGAACATCAGGAGCTCCTTGCGGTTGTCCTTGACGATCTTGTTCTTGAACGCCCACCCGAGGATCGGGATGTCCTTGAGGAACGGCACTCCCGAGCTCGTGTTCGACTTGTCGAGCACGTAGATGCCGCCGAGCACGAGGGTCTGACCGTCCGCGACCAGCGTCTCCGTCTTCACCTGGTTCTTGGCGATCGCGGGGGATCCCGTCAGCGTGAACACACTGTCATCCGGCGCGTTGCGGCTGACTTCGATCTTCATGATGATGCTCCGGTCGCCCGTGATGTGCGGGGTCACGTTGAGCTTCAGCACCGCGTCGATGAACTCGAGCTGGGCATCACCGTTCTCGAACGTCTGGAACGGAATCGATACGCCCTGCTCGATCGTCGCCTTCGTGTTGTCGAGGGTGACGATCCGCGGACTCGAGATGACCTTGCCGTCACCGTTGGCCTCGGCGGCCTGCAGCTTCAGATCGAGGTTCATCTTCTCGTCGATCAGGAAGGTGGCCAGGTTGAACACACCCGCGGTGCCCGCGACAGGGTTCCCGAAGACGAAGTTGTTCTCGTCGTGGAACCTGAAGTCGCGCCCACCGAGGTCTGTGCGGGGACCGCTGTCGCCGGCGAAGCCGTCGATGAGCGGCTGGGTGCCAAACGACCAGCTGCTGCCGAACTCGCGCGAGAAGTCGAGGTTCGCCTCGACGATCTTCGCCTCGATCATCACCTGGGGGGTCTGCGTGTCGATGGCCTTGATCAGCGCTGTCGCCTCGTCGATCACCGTGGGGATGTCCTTGATCATCAGCGTGTTCGTGCGCTCGTCGGTATTGACCGTCCCGCGAGGCGTCAGCAGGCGCTGCACCATGCTGGACACGTCGGCCACGTTCGCGTAGTTGACCGGCTGGAGTTTGACGACGAGGTCCTGGAGCGTCTCGAGATTCCGGCGCTCCTGCAGGCGAAGCTCGTCCTCCTGCTTGAGCAGCGTGGCCGGCGCGATGCGAAGCACGTTGCCGACCCGCACGAAGCCGAGTCCCTTGGTCAGCAGGATCACGTCGAGGGCCTGGTCCCAGGGCACGTCGACGAGGCGGATGGTGACGCTGCCCTTCACCTCGTCTCCCGCGATCACGTTCAGGTCCGAGACTTCGGCCACCAGGCGCAGTACGTCGGCGATGTCCACTTCTTTGAAGTCCAACGAGATACGCCGTCCCAGGTACTCCTTGCCGTCGCGGAGACCCCCCTCCTCGAGGAGAGCGATGGCCGCCGGTGGCTCGAGAGCCGCCGGTACGGGCTCTTGCGGACCCGCTTCAGCCCGGGCAGCGACGGCGGCCGGGGCGTCGGTCGCCACGGCTGCGGAAACTGCCGCCACCTGCGCCGCAGCGGCCGCCAGGATGGGCGGCTGCGCGGCCATTTCGCCGGTGCGCGGGAAATCCATCAGCAGCAGGTTGCCCTTCCGGTGGATCTCGGGCTCCAAGCCACTCGCCCGCTTCACCACCACGCGCACCTCGCTCGACGCCACGTCGGGCTGCTCGAACGCGCTGATGAGCGAGACGGGTCCCCCGGTCACGGGCGCGATGCGCACGGCGGCGGCCGGAGCGATGACAGCGTTCTCGATGCTGAGCACGATCGTCTCCGGGTCGGGCTCGTACACGAGGTAGTCGACGGGGCGTTTCCCGAACACGAGGATCTGGTCGAGGCCCTCCTGGGCGCTGTACTCGACGCCATAGATCAACGTCGGCGCGGCGCCGGCGGGTGCCGCGCTCTGGGAGAGCGGTGCGGCCTCGGGAAGGGCGGCTGCCAGCGCGAGCCCAAAGGTGGGCTCCGGCGCGGCCAGGAGATCTGCGCTCTCCTCGCCACCGGCGAGTGCCCAGGCCTCCTCGAAATCTGCCGGCAGGCTGGTGTTGGCGGAGTTCTCTTCCGCCTTCAACGTCTCGATGGCCTGCTCGAGATCCATGTTCTCTTGGCTGGCGCTGGCGTCGGGTACGGCCTGCATCGCCATTTCGGGCCTCGCGCGGGTACCCATCGAGGCGACCGCCTGATCGAGTTCCCGACCTTCTCCGAGTGTGACGAGCAGCCCATCCGGCAACGGAACGATGCGGCGTCCGTTGAAGCCGTCCGACTTCAACGTGCCGTCGACGACGACGCGCACCTTGTCCTCGTGCCTGCCCACCCGGACCCGCCATGCGTGATCCGAGTCGACTGCGACGCGATCCTTCGTCATCGCGCTCGTCATTCCTGGGAGGTCGATGACGAGCCGGTCGGGCTCAACGATCGTGAAGGTAACCGCGCTCGACACCGTGCCGTTCGCCAACAGATGGATGAGCACGCCTTCGCGGTCGGACGTTGCGCTCGCGTCGATGCCCACGAGTTCCGTCGCCGGGGGCGCTTCCCAGGCAATCGCGGAAATCGCCGCTTCGATCTCGGGCTCTTCATCGCGTAGGGGCTCGATCGCCCAGGGGTTGGCGGGCTCTTCCAACGCGTCGTCGAGCGCCAGGCCATCGGCTGCGAACCCGTCGAGAAGGTCCATTTCGGCATTGGCCGCTGCCGATTCGAAGATGATCTCGAGACCCTCCGGCGACGGGTTCACGCGGTAGTCGGCCGCATGGGACAACGCCACTTCGACACGGGTCATCGAATCGCCGGCGCCCGTGGAGAAAGGAGCGACCGATACCACCTCGACCAGCCCATCCATGACTTCGACGGGATCGAGCACATCGATGGGTGCTACCGATGCGAGGTCGATGACCACGCGCTCGGGGTTCCGCTGCTGAAACGCCGTAAAAACGGGGTGATCGAGCCCGACCAACACCACGCGGGTCGTCTCACCGACCTTCTCTACGCGAACATCGGAGATCACGCCCGGTGCTTCTGTGCCGCTGCGCATCGCGGTCGTCGCGGTGCACGCGATCACGGCCAGCGTGGCCAAAACCGTCAATCCAGCAGATCGCATCTTGCGAATACTCCGCAGCTGCTGCCTATTCAAACCCTGCATCGGCCTCACCCCCCATGACTCCGACGAATCCGCATCTCGATGTCCTTGGTCGTCTCGTGACCGAGGTAATCCACGTACGTCTCTTTGATCAAAACGAGGTTGTCGTCGATGGTGACGACCCGACCTCTGTTCTTACCGATCCGCGAGCCCGCTCCGACGACATAGGCGTGGCCCGACGGATCGGACACGAGTGCCTTGGGAGAGCCGGTCTTCCAGACTACGGCGACGAGCGAGAGCTGAGCGACGTCGAACTGCTCGAGGGGCCCGCGCATCGCGTCATGCTTCTGGGCGAGCGCCAGGTGCTCCCACTTGAAGCTGCGGAATGGGTCCCGCTTGCCGCGCTCGTCGTAGCGGAACATGAAGTCGACCGCCGCGAGTGACGCTGCGTCGAGCTTCGCTTCCGCGACTGCCTTCGGCGCCTTCTTCTTCGCCTTGGCCTTCTTGATCGCGACCTTCGCCGCGATCGCCTCGTGCTCGCGGCTCCGATCGGCAGTCGTCGGTCCGGTGACCTTCTCCTCCTGACAACCCATCAGGAAGAACAGCGACACCAGACACGTCGTCGCGATTCTCACGCTTCCCCTCGTGGCGCTCACCCGTTCGACCCTCCGCCCGGCCCTAGGCCTCGTTTCCGACGAATCGGAACGTGGTTGCAACGCCGGAGACCTTGAGCAGCGTCCCCTCAGCCGACTCCTTCGCGATCTGGATCGACAGCGAGCCCATATTCACGATCCGCGGCAGGCGCGAGAGCAGATCGAAGAACCGCGCGATGTCGTGGTACCCGCCCTCGAGCTTGATATCGATCGGAACCTCTGCGTAGAAGTCGTGGATGACCTCGTTCTTGCGCCGGAACGACTTGATCTCGACGCCGGAGGTCTTTCCGAGATTGCTGATGTCCGTCAGCAGAACCTCGAGCTCCTTCTTGTTCGGAAGCTGGCGCAGGGCGCGATTCAGTTTGACCTGGAGCTCCGCGATCTCCTCTTCGAACGAGTCGATGTTCGCCGCAACCGAGCGCACCTCGGAGAGTTTTCGCTGCAGTTCGAGTTCCCGGACCTGAAGGCCTGCAAGCTGCTCCTTCGAAGCCTCGTAGAACCCCGTGTAGTACCCGGCCACGACGAGCGCTGCGATGCCCGCCATGATGACCATGCGGATGTGCTTCGGGAGTTTGGCGATCTGATCGAGCTTCGCCTGAAGTTCCGGGCTGACTTCCATGTCGTCCCCCTACCCCTTCACCACTTCGTCCGCGGCCCTGTTGACCACCACGGCGTTGATGCTGAACTTCACCAGCTTCAATCCGTCCTTGGCGCTGCCCAGCAGCGTACTGTTGAGATCGACCTGGTCGAAGTACGGGGACTCGTTGAGGCCCTTTAGAAACATCGCAACCAGCTCGTTGTCCAGGCTCATACCCTTGAGCTCGATGGAGGTGCCCTTCGTCTTGATACCGGTGAGCCAGAGCCGATCGGGTGTCCGCGTTGCGAGTTCGGACAACACTCGGACCGGCCCGCTACGCGCGCGGTCGAGACCATCGATGATGTCGATCTTGTTCTCGAGCTCGATCTTCTGCTTGCGGAACGCGGCCACCTGGTCGAGCTGCGGCTTGAACTTCTTGATGTCGTTTTCCATCTGGTTCACACGAGTCCGGGCACCGTTGAGCTGAT
The DNA here is from genome assembly GCA_013215605.1 of Myxococcales bacterium. Lineage (GTDB taxonomy): Bacteria > Myxococcota_A > UBA9160 > UBA9160 > SMWR01 > JABSQW01. The sequence goes on along the minus strand of JABSQW010000067.1, from coordinate 989 downwards.
CGCTGATCCACGATTGAACGATTCCGATGCCACCAGCGGTGACCATCAGTGCGAATACGAGCTGCATGAGCTGTTGGCGAACGTCCGCCTTTCGCTTCGCTTCGCGTACGGGAAGTAGGTTGATCTCGAGCATCAGATCTCCAGCCTGCGAAGGGCGAGGCCGACCCCTACGCCGAGCGAAGGCGCCACCTCGTCGAGGAACTCGGGTTCGAACTTCGAGCTCGGGCGCATCCTGGCCAGCGGATTCATGATTTCGACGTCGATCCCGGTTCGCTCCTGGAACGCCGGAATGAAGCCTGCGACGTTGGCTCCACCGCCCGAGATGTACGCCTTTTCGATGGGGCTATCGGCCGTCGTCGCAGCGAAGAAATCGAGTGAGCGGCTGATCTCGCCCACTACCGTCTCGGTGACGGACCGCATCGCCTGCTCGACCTCTTTCGGTACGACGTCCGTGCTGGAGTCCCCGTAGCGGCCGCCCAGCTTGATCCGCTCGCCCTCCTCGAAGCCCACGGACATCGCCTTCTGGATCTCTTCCGTGTACTGATTCCCTGCGGTCGTGATGTCGCGTGTGAAGAGCGGAACGCCCCCCGACATGATGTTGATGTTGACGACCTGCGCCCCGATGTTGACGAGCGCCACGACCTCGTCGGGCCGGACGTCGTAGTTGCGCTCGAAGGCGTTCTCCACCGCAAAGGCCGCCACGTCGATCGCCGCGGGCGTCAGGCCCGCCTCGCGGATCACCTGGACGTAGTCGTCGATGAGGTCCTTCTTGGCCGCGACCAGCAGGACGTCCATCTGGCCATCGGTCCCGTCCGAGTCGAGGATCTGGAAGTCGAGGTTCACCTCGTTCACGTCGAACGGGATGTACTGCTCGGCTTCCCAGCGGATCTGCTCGTCGAGCTCCTCGCGGGTCATCGAGGGCAGGCTCACCTTCTTCACGATGACCGAGTGACCGGACACGGCCGCAGCCGCCTTCTTGGTCTTGATCT
>JABSQW010000668.1 GCA_013215605.1 Myxococcales bacterium | reverse complement strand
CGGGGGCGGGTGGCAGCGTGAGCGTACTGCGCCGCGTCGGCCGCCAGCGCACCGCGTGGCTGGCCCTCACGGGGAAGCGGCTGGACGTGGAAACGGCGGCCCGTTGGGGGCTCGTCGACGACGTCGAGACGCCAACGGGAAATGACGAACGCCGCGGACCGCGATAGGGCCGGCGCCGCTGTCGCCCCTTTCCCCGGTTAGAATGACGCGAACCCTTTCCGCTCGAAGGAGCACCTCTTGACCCACGGACTTCGCGACCTGCGTGTGATCGACTTCTCGATGGAGATCGCCGGTCCCTACACGACGAAGCTCTTCGCCGACGCCGGCGCGGACGTCGTGAAGGTCGAACCGTCCGGTGGCGACCCCATGCGCACGTGGTCGGCGTCCGGGGCCGATCTCAAGCAGGAGGACGGCGCCTTCTTCCGATTCCTCCACACGAGCAAACGCTCCGTCGTGGGCGCGCCGTCCGATCCCGAGATCCTCACGCTCATCGAGGGCGCGGACCTCGTGGTCGAGAGCTTCGCGCCCGGCGTCATCGACGGGCCCGCCCTGGCCGAGCGGTTTCCCGGACTCGTGGTCCTCTCGATCAGCGGCTACGGGCGCAGCGGTCCCTACGCGAGCCGACCGTACACCGAGTTCACGATCCAGGCGGAGTGCGGGTCGATCGCGGGGCGGGGTCTCCCCAGCCAGCCGCCCATCGTGGCAAGCGGCCGCATCACCGAGTGGGTCGGCGGCACGTTCGCCGCCGTGGCGGCTCTGGCCGCGGTTCAGCGGGCCCGGCGCAGCGGCCAGGGCGAGCACATCGACTTTGCGCTCCTCGAGGTGATGAACATCGCTTCGACGACCTACGCCGATCTGATGTCGAGCCTCGCCGGCCGGCCCGAGCCCAAGGGACCGGCCCGAACGGTGGAGATCCCGTCCATCGAGCCGACCCAGGACGGCTGGGTTGGCTTCAACACCAACTCGCGTCAGCAGTACACGGACTTTCTCGTGCTGATCGAGCGCCCCGATCTCCTCGAGGACGAGGAGTTCGGGAGCATTGCCGGCCGTTGGGCGCGCATGGACGAGTGGAACGAGATCGTGCGCGCGTTCACCACACAGCACACCACGGAAGAGATCGTCAAGCGCGCCTCGCTGCTGCGCATCCCGGTCGCGCCCGTGAACCACGGCAAGAGTGTCTTCGACCACCCGCAGTTCAAGGAGCGCGGCGTGTTCGTCGAGAACCCGGGCGGTGGCTTCCTCCAGCCGCGTCCCTCGTATCTCTTGAACGGCGCGAACGTCCGCCCCCTCGAGCCCGCTCCGAAGTGCGGTGAGCACTCCGGGCGGATCGAAGCGAGGGCGGCTCGCGCGGCGGGCACCTCTCCGCAGAACGCCCGCCAAACCGACCTCCCCCTCGCCGGGATCCGGGTCCTCGACGCCACCGCGTGGTGGGCGGGCCCCTCCTCCACCCAGATGCTGTCGACCCTCGGCGCCGAGGTCATCCACCTCGAGGCCATCCAGCGCCTCGATGGCATGCGCATGACGGGCGGCATGTTCGCGGGCGCGGCCGACGCGTGGTGGGAGTGGAGCGCCATCTTCCTCGGTGCCAACACCAACAAGCTCGGCCTGACGCTCGATCTCAACCGCAGCGAGGGCATCGAGATCGCGAAGCAGCTCATCGCCCAATGCGACATCTTCGTCGAGAACTTCTCACCGCGCGTCGTCGAGAAGTTCGGGCTCGACTGGGACACGGTGCACGCCCTGAACCCGCGAACGCTCATGGTGCGCATGCCGGCTTTCGGACTGTCGGGCCCGTGGCGCGACAACGTGGGCTTCGCCCAGACCATGGAGCAAATGACGGGCCTGGCGTGGCTCACCGGTCACGTCGACGACCAGCCGCGCATCCAGCGGGGGCCCTGCGATCCCCTCGCCGGCATGCACGCCGCGTACGCGTCGCTCGTGGGTCTGCAGGAGCGCGAGAATACCGGCGAGGGCGTGCTCCTCGAGTGCACCATGGTCGAGGGCGCGCTCAACGCGGCGTCGGAGCAGCTCGTCGAGTACAGCGCCTACGGGAACATCCTCCAGCGCGAAGGCAACCGCGCACCCCACGCGGCGCCACAGGGGGTCTACGCGTGTCGCGGCGAGGAGCAGTGGCTCGCGCTCTCGATCGTGACGGACGCGCAGTGGCTCGCGCTCGTGGAAGAGCTCGGCAACCCGGAATGGGCGACGGCAGATGTTCTCGCGAGCCGCGAGGGCCGCCGCGAGGCGCACGACCGGCTCGACGACGAACTCGGTCGCTGGAGCGCCGACCGCGACCTCGAGAGCACGGTCGACGCGCTCGTGGCGCGCGGTATCCCTGCGGCTCCCGTGCTGCTCGGCACCCGCGCGAGCTTCCACCCGCAGATGCAGGCGCGTGGCTTCTTCGAAGAGGTCACGCACCCGAGTGTGGGTACACATCCCATGACGACGGTTCCGTTCCGCTTCGCGTCGCGGGGCGCCGATCCGTGGCTGCGCTCGCCCGCGCCGACGCTCGGTGAGCACAACCGGGAGGTCCTCTCACGCATTCTCGGCCTCGACGATGCGGCCATCGACGCCCTCGAGGCATCCGAGGTCATCGGGACCCATCCGAAGGGGATGTGAGGTCGCCATGCCGGACGCGCAGGACCTCGAAACACGCGTCGCCCTGCTGGAAACGAGGCTCCGGATCACCGAGGACATCGCCGCGATCCAGCAACTGAAGGCTCGTTACGGCGAGATCACCGATGCTCGCTACGCACTCTTCGATCGGTCCGGCGCGGTGCTCCCCACTGGATGGCCGGGGTCGAAGACGACGCCTACGTGCGCGTCGATGGCCAGTGGCTGCACAGCCGAATGAAGCTCGAGATCGTCTTCATGGCCCCCTACGAGCGCGGCTGGCTGAAGGTCGGCCCGCCCGACGCGAAGGACGGCTGACCCGGTCCGGACCTCCCATCCGCGAATTCAATCCGGCAGGGAACCGCCCGGCGTCCGCACCCGCTTCACGAGCACCGCCACGGCGGGCCGCGTCGGGAGTTCCTCCTCGAGGAACGCGCGCACCGCCACCACGCGATCGCCGAGGCGCTCCATGGGATAGAAGGGAGTGCGGTAGACGTGGATCACCCGGCGGCTGAGAAAGAAGTACTCGCAGCGCTCGATGTAAGCGTCGAACGACGCGTCGTCGATGTGCGCGGGCGGCGGCCGCGTGGCACGGCGACCCGAGAGCAGCATCAGGTCGATGGGCTCGGTGGCGAAGATACAGCCGGTGGGCTCCACCAGACGTGCCACCCCGCGCTGCGCCTCGGCGGTGGTGCGACGCTCCATCGCATCGATGCGGGCGGCCTCGAGTTGGCGCCGGGTGTACCAGCGCGGTGTGTGGGTGTAGGCCTCGTAGGTCGTACCGCGGGCTTCGGCATAGCGCGCGCCGAAGAAGCCGAGGGACGGCAGCAGAATCGCAGCGATCACCGCGACCAGCGCCGGCTGCGCGAGCGCCTTCCACGGCTCCCGCGAGACGCCCAGTGCCGCGACCCTGGCAGCGCCGTCCACCGCGAACAGCAGCAACATCGGCGTGACGACGTAGAGGAAGCGCGTCGCATGTGCGGG